>JBEPYA010000153.1:0-9845 GCA_041641615.1 Salinigranum sp.
GGCTCGTCGTCTCGACGCTCATGCACTCGCTTGGGAGAGCACGTAGTTGAATTTGCCGACTGCGGCGGTGCGCTTTCGACGACCGGGCGAAAGCTTCGTGTGTGTGCGAGCCCTTCACACAGAGGTGGGAACGACCCGGGGAGCAGCGCGGGTGGGGGCGGTCACCGAGCGGCTGCGAGCACTCGACTCGGAGTCGTTCGTCGAGTTCTGTGCGGCGCTCTGGCGGGCCAGGGGGTACGAGACGCGGCGCGTCGGCGACCGGTTCGTCGCCCGTCGACGCGACGAGCGCCTGGTCGTCCTCCCCCGGTCGTCCTCGAGACGCGTCGGCCGACTCGGAGCCAGGCTCCGCGGACGTCTCTCACCGGGTGGAACCGTCCGGGGAACCAACGGGGACGGCTCTGCGGCCCCCACCCCGCTCGGCACGGACGTCGACGCCGACCTCGTCGTCGCACCCGTCGACGCTCAGTGGGCGTCACGCCTCGCCGACCGACACGGTGCCCGCTTCGTCGGTCCGGAGACGCTCGCGAACCTCCTCCTGTACGGCCTCCCGCGGACGGACGCCGACGCGCTCGCGACCCGGTACTTCGGGGCGTCGACGAACGCTCTCCTCGCCGAGGCGCCGTCGGCGTGCGACGGCGACGAATCGCGACTCGCGACGCCGACCGCTCTCGCGGCTGTCGTCGGCGTCGTCTGTCTCGTCCTCGCGGCGGGCGCTGCCGGCGTCTGGGGACCGCCCGAACCCGAACGAGAGGACGAAGCACCGCCGCTCCTGCCCGGGGCGAGGGTCGAACCGGAACCCGCCGCCGGTCCGTCGTCGTCCACCGTCGACACGTCGTCGGCCCCCCTCGACCCGGCGGACTCGAACGGGTCGTCCGAGCGGTATCCGCCGGGTGTCGGCGCGGACTCTCTCGACGCGGTGGCTCTCTCGCGTGCACACGCCGACGCCGTCTCCAGACACTCCTACCGGCTTATCGTCCGCCAGTCCGACACCGACGCGATAGACGGAGACCGCCGCTGGGACGGCATCTGGCAGCACGCCGTCGTCGAGGACGAGCACACGTGGCTGTACACCGTCGTCGGCTACGAGTATCGGGGGAACGACTCCGACCTCGTCCAGTACACGCTCTACACGGAGGGCGAGTTCGTCTACCGCCGCGCCGACACTCGAAACGGGACACAGTACGCGCGGTACCGGCTCCGCGCGAGCGACGACGGGCTCGGGACGCACACCGATCGGAGCCGTCGATACGTCATCCGATACCTCACGACGACCGACGTCGAGGTCGACCGCGTCTCGTGGCGCCCCGACGAGTACCGGATCGTCGCGACGGGCCGGCCGACGTACGTCGACGGCGATATCTCGAACTACACGGCGACAGCGTTCGTCGACGAGTCCGGCTTCGTCTCGGAGCTGACCGTCGAGTTCGTGCGGGACGCGGACCGAGACGAGGACGAACGGTCGGCCCGCTTCCGTCTGGAGTACGCGGCCGTCGGCGACACGGAGGCTCGGCCTCCCGGCTGGTACGACGAAGCGATGACCGTGACGGCGACGAACGATACCCAGCAGTGAGAGAGCGTCGGGCTACCGCGCTTCGACGAACGCGACCACGTCCGCGAGTTCGTCCTGCCCGATGCCGTGGCCGACGTCGTACGCCTCGTAGGTGACGGTCGCGCCCATCTCGCGCAGGCGCTCTGCGGCCGCGGCGACGCGCGACTCGGGGATGATCTGATCCGCTCGCCCCGCCCCGAGGAACACCGGGACCCCGTCAAGGCTTACGTCCAAATCGGCGTGCGATGCCGCTAGATACCCGTGGAGACCGACGACCCAGTCGTAGTCGGCAGGCGACTCGACCAAGAGCGCCGTGCTGGTGATCGAGCCCTGCGAGAAGCCGAGGAGGCCGACCGTATCGACGGCGAGCGCGTCGCGGGCGGTCGCCACCGTCTCGGCGGCGAGGTCGAGGCTCCGACGGAACTCCCCCTCGTGGGGCTGGCTCCGGTGAATGTCGCCGTCGGGCATGTCGAGTTCGTACCACGTGTATCCCCCCATGAGGCGCTCGGGTGCGCGGAGGCTGAGCACGTGCGCCGGCGGGAGGTGGTCGGCGACAGGGAGCAGGTCGGTCTCGTCCGCGCCTCTGCCGTGGAGGACGACGACGAGCGTGTCGTCGCCGGCGTCGTCCCCCGGCGGGCGGTAGACGTGTTCGAGCGGGAGGTCGACGTCGAGCGTCTGTCCTGACATCACCCGCCGTAGGGTCGCGACCCGCAAGAATCCCCGAGTGACACCGGTGTCACCACTGGAGAGACCAGGCGGTCCGGAACGGGTCCAGCGGTCGAGGAGGCGGTCAATCGCAGCCGGGAGGCGGGGGACGAGAGACGGGGCTCTCGCTCACGCGACGAAGTAGACGAACGTCAAGAGCGTCACGACGACCGTCGCGCCGATCCAGTCGAGCGGCGAGAGCGCCGACAGCGGTCCGCTCCGCTTCGAGAACAGGTAGCCGAAGTACGGGACCAGCGGCGAGAGCCGCGGGAGGAGCGGCGGCTGTACGCTGGCACCGAACCGCAAGGAGAGGGTGAGCGCGACGGTACAGCCCGCCGCGACGAGGGCGACGAGGAGGTCGTCACGGACGCTCTCGGGAAGCTCCATACGAACGACGGTGTGGGCCACCGGGATAACGGATACGGTATGGACAGCTACTCCTCGTCGAGGTCGGCTTCGAGCTCCTCGGCGATCTCGTCGGCGTCGACGTCGACGTCATCGAGGTCCACGTCGTCCATGGCCTCTTCGAGGTCCTCGGGTGCGGCACCGCCCATGCCCCCCATCATGCCGCCCATGCCCCCCATCATGCCGCCCATGCCGTCGATGGTCTCCTGGACGATGACGCGGTCGAGGTCGAGGCGGTTCATCACGTCCTGGGCGATCTGCTGCTTCGAGAAGAGCCACTGCTGGTTCATCGTCATCTGCGGCGTGGCCTCGATGTACAGCGTCTCCTTCTCGACCGTCTGAGTCTCGGTTTCCGTCTCTGTCTCTCCGTCGTCGTCGTCGTCATCGGATTCGACTTCGACCTCGACCTCCTCTTCGACCTCGTCGGTCTGGATCCAGAGGTCGGGCGTCTGCTGGAGGTACAGGCCGAACAGGCCCTTCGCCTGCTCCGTGCGGTCGTCGACGACTTCGAGGATCTCGTACTCGTACTCGAGGTCCTCGCCGGCGAGCGGGTGGTTGAAGTTGACGCGGGCGCGGCCACCGATGATCGTCTCGATGCGGCCCTGCTGGCCGTCGATCTGAACCTGTGCGCCGGGGTAGCGGTCGTCCTCGTCGATCTTCGAGGCGCTCACGGTGCGGATCTCGTCCTCGTCGACCTCGCCGAACGCCTCGGCCGCGGGGATGGTCACGGTACCCGAATCACCCGCTTCGGAGCCGACGAGCGCCTCGTCGACGGCCTCGAACACGTGGCCCTCGCCGAGGATGATGATGCGCGGCTCGAAGTCGTACTCGTCGGTGTCGATGTCGGCCTCCTCGGCGACGTCGGGGTCGGTGGTGTCGACGACCATCCCCTCCTCGTCCTCGTCGTCGTCGGGGACGGTTCGCATCGTGTACGCGATGCGGACGAAGTCGCCCTGCTGGAGGCCGCTCTCCTCGTCGGCGGTCTCCGCTTCGGCTGTTTCCTCGGCGGCGTCCGCCTCGACGTCTTCCGGTTCCTCGGCTTCGGCGGTCTCGGTCTCGTCCACCGACTCCGCCTGCTGGTCATCGGTCATACCCCAAGGGTGAGTCGTCCGACTCTTAAGAATCACGTTTCAGGCCGCAGACCGGAGTGGAGCCGGGTCACCGACGGGCATTCGCTCCCTCGTATCCGCCAAATCGGAGACGGCCACGCTTTTCACCGGCCTGGTCGTGGCCCTCACTATGTACGAGGTGGAGGTCAAGGTACCCGCCGACCACTCGGCGGTTCGAGCGCGACTCTCGGAGATAGACGCGGACGCGCTCGGAGCCGTCGTCCAGCGCGACACGTACTACGACGCCCCCCACCGTCGGTTCGCCGAGACGGACGAGGCGCTGCGTATCCGACGAGTCGAACACGACGCGAGCGAACACGAGGAGGGGGCGGAGACGCGCGTCACGTACAAGGGCCCGCTCGTCGACAGCGCGTCGAAATCCCGGCGGGAACACGAAACGGGGGTCAACGACGGCGAGACGATGGATTCGATCCTCCAGGCGCTCGGATTCGAGCCCGCCGCGGTCGTCGAGAAGGAGCGCGCGCGCTTCCGCGTGGGTGAGTACACCGTCACGCTGGACGACGTGACCGACGTCGGCACGTTCGTCGAAGTCGAGACCGAGGCCGCGGACGTCGACGCGGCGCGCGAGGGGGTCTTCGAACTCCTCGAGACCATCGGGCTCGATCCCGACGACCAGATCCGGACCTCGTATCTCGGGTTGCTCCTCGACGGAACCGACGAGGGAGCGCGCGTCACGGGCGACAGCGCGCCCCCATCGAATAATTCCCGGGAGTAATACGCACACCCGGGAAACTTTCCGCAAGTTATAGGCGAGGGCCGAGTCTACCGGGAGACAATGACCGAGCGGAACATCCAGATCGAGTCCGTGGGCCGACTCGCCGTGGAAGATCAAGGGGTAGAGATCGTCGAGCGGAAAGGGCTCGGACATCCCGACTCTATCTGTGACGGCATCGCCGAGAGCGTCTCCCGCGCGCTCTCGAACCTCTACCGCGACCGCGTGGGCGACGTCCTCCACTACAACACCGACGAGACGCAGCTGGTGGCCGGCTCGGCCGCGCCCGCGTTCGGCGGCGGCGAGATGCTCGAACCCATCTACGTGCTCATCGTCGGTCGGGCGACCAAGCACTACGTCACCGATGACGGCGTCGAACACGACCTCCCGGTCGACTCCGTCGCCCTCGAAGCCGCCCGCGACTACCTCCGAGAGACCATCCCCGAACTCGAGGTCGGGACGGACATCGTCATCGACGTCCGCCTCGGCGAGGGGTCGGGCGACCTCAAGGACGTCTTCGGCGAGGACGGGCAGGTGCCGATGGCGAACGACACGAGCTTCGGCGTCGGCCACGCGCCGCTCACGGAGACCGAACGCATCGTGCTCGAAGCCGAACAGGCGCTCAACGGCCGGTACGCCGCGAAGAACCCCGAGATCGGCCCCGACATCAAGATCATGGGCAAGCGCGAGGGCGACCGCATCGACCTCACCGTCGCCGTCGCGATGGTCGACACCTACGTCGAGGACATGGCTGCCTACCGGGAGGCGGTCGACGACGTCCAGGCGTTCGTCACCGACCTCGCCGCCGAGTACACCGACCGCGAGGTAAACGTCGAGGTCAACACCGCCGACGACTACGACGAGGGTGCCATCTACCTCACGACCACGGGGACGTCGGCCGAGATGGGCGACGACGGCTCCGTGGGTCGGGGTAACCGCTCGAACGGGCTCATCACCCCGAACCGTCCGATGTCGATGGAAGCCACCTCGGGGAAGAACCCGGTCAACCACATAGGGAAGATATACAACCTCCTCTCGACCGAGATCGCCCGCACGGTCGTCGGCGAGGTCGACGGCATCCGCGACCTCCGGGTGCGCCTCCTGAGTCAGATCGGCCGCCCCATCGACCAGCCCCACGTCGCCGACGTCGAACTCGTCACCGAACCCGAGGTGGAGGTCGGCGACATCGAGGAGGACATCGCGGCCATCGTCGACCGGGAACTCGCCGCCGTCACCGACATCACCGACCGAGTCATCGACGGCGAGCTCCGGACGTTCTGATCGCTCGATAGGGCTCCAGAGCGATTCGGTGCATCGTGTGCTTCTCGTCCGTCCTCGATACCATATTCACACCTTATACGCGATGGTAGACAACGTTTAACACCCAGCTCCGTTTCATTGTTGACAATGTCAGCAGACGACGCAACCGCCACCGACACGCTCGCTTCCGACGCGGAACCCACCCCCGCTCCCGCCAATCACAGCACGCGCACCACGCACACCCGCCAGACGGCCGCCTACTGGTCGATGACGCGGACGATGTCCGACTTCTCCTAGTCGCTTCCTCCACGACACCGTGTCGTCTCTCGTTCTCGGCCTCGTCTCTCGTTCTCGGCCTCGTCTCTCGTTCTCGGCCTCGTCTCTCACTCCTCGTCCGCCCAGTACCGTTCGACTAGCGCCGCCGCCGCATCGGCCGTCTTGCGGTACGCGCGGTCCCCGCCCGGCGTCCGGACCGCGAAGCTGTACCGCTGACTGTCGGGGACGTACCACCGTTCGGGGAACGCGTCGAGGACCGGGGGTAGTTCGTCGGTCGATTCGTCAGTCCGTGCCTCGGTGTCGCCGTCGAGGTCGTAGCGGCCGTCGCCCATCTCACCATCGCGTGCCGACGCGTCGTCCGTCTGCGCCGGTGTCGACGTGCCGTCGAGGAGGAGGTTCTTCTCGACCGCGGGGTGTTCGGGGACGATGCCCCGGTCGTCGCCCGTCTCGTGAGCGGCTCGGGTACACGCCATCAGGATGTCCTGCGTGTTGACGGTCGGTTCGTTCTCTTCCGGGACGCGCTGGTCGTACGTCCCGTCCGAGTTCATCCGCCAGGCAGAACGGTTGTCGCGGAGGCAAAGCTCGAGGATGAAGCGGAGCTGTTCGCGGATCGCGGGGTCGTCGACGGGCGCGACGGCTTCGACGCGGTTGTCGAGGTTGCGCGTCATCCAGTCCGCGCTCCCGAGGTAGTACTCGGGGTCGCCCGCGTTCTCGAAGTAGAAGATCCGCGAGTGTTCGAGGAAGCGGTCGACGATGCTGTAGACGTCGACCGTGTCGCTGAGTCCCTCGATACCCGGGCGGAGCCGACAGATGTCGCGGATGACGAGGTCGATGTCGACGCCGGCCATCGACGCACGGTACAGCTCTTCGACCATTCCCGGGTCTTCGAGGGCGTTCGACTTCACGACGATCCGGGCGCGGCGACCCTCACGGGCGTGGTCGGCCTCGCGGCGGACCATCGCGGTCAGCCGCTCGCGCATGGTCACCGGGGAGATGAGCAGCTTGCGGAACTCCTCGTCCAGCGAGGGGCCGGTGAAGAAGTTGAACACCTTCACGAGGTCCTGTCCGATGTCGCGGTCGGCGGTGAGGAGGCCGAGGTCGACGTAGCCCTTCGCCGTCTCGGAGTGGTAGTTGCCGGTGGCGACGTGCGAGTACAGCTGGACGCCGTCGTCCTCCTCTCGCACCACGAGCGCGGTCTTCGTGTGTGTCTTCAGCCCGACGGTCCCGTAGGCGACGTGGATACCCTCCTCTTCGAGGGTTCGGATCCACTCGAGGTTGTTCTGCTCGTCGAATCGGGCCTTCAGTTCGACCATCACCGCGACCTGCTTGCCGTTGTCGGCGGCGTCGATGAGCGACTGGATGACTTTCGAGTCGGAGGCGGTCCGGTAGATGGCGGCCTTGATAGCGAGGACGTCGGGGTCGTTGGCCGCCTTGTCGAGGAACCGCTGCACCGTGTCGGTGAACGAGTGGTACGGGTGATGGAGGAGGATGTCGTCGCGGCGGATCGCGTCGAACACCGTCTCGTCGTGGTTGTCGGCCGATTCGGGGAGCCCCCCGTCGACCGGCAGTCGTGGGTGGGGAAGCGGCGACCAGTCGTCGAGTTTCAGCTCGGGTCGGTCGTGGTCGGTGAGGTCCATGAACTCGCGGTAGTCGATGGGGCCTTCCAGGTCGTACACTTCCCGCTCGACCAGGTCGAGCTCTTCCATCAGGAGGTCGCGGATCGCGTCCGGCGCGCCCGCTTCGAGTTCCATGCGAACGGCGGAGGCGAACCGCCGCTGTTCGAGCACCTCCTGGATGGCCTCGATGAGGTCCTCGGCGACCTCCTCGTTCCGCCGGACCTCGGCGTTCCGCGTGAGGCGAAACAGCGCGGTGTCGACGATGTCGACGTTCGGGAGGAGCAGGTCGAGGTTGGCGCGGACGACCTCTTCGAGGAGGACGAACCGTCGCCCGCGCCCGCGCGTTTCGACCTCGACCAGCCGCGGGCGGTTCTGCGGGATCTTCACGCGCGTGAACGTCGGGTCGGTCTCGCCGCGTTTGCGGGTGAGGACCGCGAGCGACAGCGAGCGGTTCGAAATGAAGGGGAACGGGTGCGCCGGGTCGAACGACAGCGGTGTGAGCGTGGGCAGTACCGACTCCTCGAAGTACGAGCGCATCTTCCGCTCCTGCGTCTCGGTGAGGTCGTCGTAGTCCGCGATTTCGATGCCCGCCTCGGCCAGGGCCGGTCTGAGCACGTCACGGTAGCAGGAGGCTTGCCGCTCGAACATCGGCCCGGCCGCCTCGTGGACGGCCTCCCACTGCTCTCTGGGGGTACGTCCGTCGACCGCCGGCTCGGTCACGCCCGCGTCGATCTGCTGTTTCAGCCCTCCGATGCGTTTCATGAAGAACTCGTCGAGGTTCTTCGTGACGATGGCGAGAAAGCGGATCCGCTCCAAGAGCGGGTTCCGCTCGTCCAGCACCTCGTTCAGGACGCGGCGCTGAAAGGCGAGTTCGGAGAGCTCGCGGTTGAGGTACAGGTCGGGGTCGTCGAGGTCGACTGTCCGCTCGTCGTCGCTGTCGTGATCGAAGTCGAGGTCGACTGGGGGGGCGGCCGTGGGGGCGTGTGAACCGTCGGTCAGGTCAGACATTGGGGGAAGGATGGAGCTTCGGTCGGCGAATTCGTCGATGGTACGCTGTCACCTGAGACGTACAAAGGGGTTTATATTAAATCTCCCGTGGGCTCAATATTCGGGGCGAAGAGTACGGACCACGCGGCGAGCGAGGTCGGCCGGAAACGCAAAGCCCGCCGAGTCGGTAGACTGAGTGTGGCTCACGCGGCCGACGTCGTCGTGGTCGGGTACGGGGAGATCGGAACGAAGAGCAGCGCTGTTCGGGGGCGGATGCTCGACCGCCTCGCGGCGAATCTCGACTCCGTGCTGGCCGACCGCGGGTTCGACGCGACCGTCGAGCGGTCGTGGGCGCGACTCTACGTCCACGGCGGCGACACCGACGGGTGTGCGCGGGCGGCCAGGGAGGTTCCCGGCGTCGTCTGGGCCCGGCCGGCGCGGCGCTGCGGGCCGACGCTCGACGCGGTCGTCGAGGCGCTGTGTGCTTTGGCGCTCGCGGACCCACCGGACGGGACGTTCGCCGTCCGCGCTTCGGTCGCCAGCGGAGAGGACAGCGCGTTCACCGGGAGCGATGTCGAGCGCGTCGGCGGGAGGGAGATACTCGACCGGGTCGGTGGCGAGGTCGACCTCGACGACCCCGACCGGGTGTACCGCGCCGAGTGCCGGACGGAGGCGTACGTGAGCGCCGTCCAGTACGACGGGCCGGGCGGCCTCCCGGTCGGCACGCAAGGAACCGTCGTCGCCCTCGTGAGCGGCGGTATCGACTCCCCGGTGGCGGCGTGGCAACTCCTCCGACGGGGGTGTCGCGTCGTTCCCCTCTACGTCGACCTGGGGGCGTACGGCGGCGCGGACCACCTCCAGCGCGCCGTCGAGACCGTCGAACACCTCCGCCGGCGCGCGCCGAACATCGACCTGCGTCTGCGAGTCGTCCCCGGCGGACCGGTCGTCGAGCGCGTCGTGGAAGGGATCGACGACACGCGGATGCTCTCGCTCCGACGGGCGATGCTCCGGATGGCGGCCGTCGTCGCCGAGGGCGAGGGGGCGCAGGCGCTCGCGACCGGCGAGGCCGTCGGCCAGAAGTCGAGTCAGACCGGACCGAACCTCGCTGTGACCGGCGCTGCGGTCGAGCACCCGGTCCACCGTCCGCTTTTGACCTGGGACAAGGCGGACATCGTCGCCTGCGCCCGTGAACTGGGAACGTTCGA
>JBEPYA010000154.1:0-9818 GCA_041641615.1 Salinigranum sp.
GGGGGTCGCGCACGACCAGCTAGACGACCACGTCGCGGAGATGGCGGAGGAACTCGCCGCGAAGCCGAAGTTCGCGCTCCGGGCGGCGAAAGAGGCGCTGAACAAGCACCACGAGGCGCCCCGGGACGCCGCGCTGGACTTCGAGCGGCGTACCTGGTCCGGACTGTTCGGCACGCACGACCAGCGCGAGGGGATGGAGGCGTTCGTCGAAAAACGCGACGCCGAGTTCGAGTAGGTCGCGTTCGAGCGGGTCGCGGGCCAGTCGGTGAGTCAGTCGTCCTGCGGCGTCACCCCGGTCAGCCCGGCGGGGTTCGAGACGGTCTCTTCGACCTGACTGTAGGTGACGACGAGCGCGACGACCGCGAGGGCGGCCCCGAAAGCGAACGGGACGGCGAAGCCGAACCGCTCCAGATACCCGGAGACGAGCGGGCCGAAGGCGACGCCGAGGCCGAACGCCATCGTCAGCACCGACAGCGTGGTCCCCGACTGTCCCTCTCCGGCGAGGTCGCCCGCGAGCGCGAGCGACGGGGCGAACACCATCGCGACCGCCACGCCCTGGACGAAGCGCGCGCCAACCATGAGAAGCGAGTCGGTGACGAACCCCTGTGCGAGGACCGAGGGGATCAAGAGGAGAAAGCCCCACAGCAGGAACGGTCGGCGGCCGATTCGGTCCGAGGCGCGGCCGACGGGGATCTGAAAGAGGACGTTGGCGATGACGACGGCCCCGAACTGCACGCCGAACAGCAGCGTTCCTTGCGAGAGACGGTCGTTGACCTGGCCTTCGAGCGTGGCGAACAGGGCGATGCCGATGGCCATGCAGAAGGTGCCGACACCGAGGGCGAACACGGGGTCGAGGAGGGAGTCCGAACCGCGCATCGAGATCGAGAGGTCGTCGGCCGCCGTCGTCTCCGTCCGCTCGGGGTCCTCGACGAGGACGACGACGAGGAGTAGCGAGACGAACGCGCCGACGACGGCGACGGCGAAGGCGGCGTCGATGCTGACCGTCTCGACGACGACGCCGGCGACGATGGGGCCGAATCCGAAGCCCACGAGTCTGAGCGTATTGAAGACGCCGAAGTTGCCACCTCTCTCGTCGGCGGTCGCGAGTTCGTTCACCAACGCGACGGTCGCGGGGATGGTGAACCCGGCGGCGATACCCTGCAGGGCGCGGAGGACGAGCACCAGCCAGTACGACGAGACCACGAGATACGCGGCGCTGGCGACGCCTAAGAGTGCCAGGCCGAAGAGGATGTAAATCCGACGCCGCCCGGTTCGGTCGGAGAGCCGTCCCGTGAGGGGCTGACAGAAGGAGTTCAGGAAGCCGAACAGCGAGAGGACGATGCCGATGAGCAGCGACTCGGTGACGAGAAACGAGACCGGTCCGAGCGAGAGGCGGACGCCGGCGATGCCCGCCAGCGAGACGCGGCCGCTCGCGATGAACAGCGGGAGGACGATGATGAGAAACGAGTTACCGAGCGCGTCCGCCATGCGGGCGAAGCCGAGCGCGAGCACCCGTCGGTCGGTTCCGAGGACCATCTGTGTGCCCCTACGACGCCGGCGGAAAGAGCGTTCCGAGTCACGTTCGGTCGGAGGCGACCCCACACGTCCGGACGCTGTCGTCCCCCGACGCGTTCGGGTCTTCGACGCGTTCGTGTGTGTTCGGGCCTCCGGCGCGTTCGTATGTGTTCAAGTGACACGACCGGCGCGATTAAATACAATAACGATTAATAATGCATGTGGAATCAGAACTCAAGCTGAACACCCTCTACGAGCAGTTCGAGACCCTGGAGTACCCCCTCAACCGCGAGACTGCGGCCGAGTCGTTCGAGCGGTCGACACTGTTGATGGCCGACGGCGAGACGAACCTCGGCACGCTCATCGGCCGAACGCGGACACCGACGTTCGACTCCCCGGAGGACCTCTTCGTCGAACTCCAGACTGTCCTGCCCATCGAAGCCGTCGGCGAACCGGGACAATCCGACGGCGACGCCTGACGCCTCGTTTATTTCACGTTTTCAGTACAGTCGAGCACGGACGACAGTCACCACCGCCCATACAGCCAAGTCACTGGCATCGCTTGGGGGCGTATGGACGACCCGAGCAGGGGAGGCGGCATCGAAGAACGGTGCGAGCGGCTGGATTACCCGGTGATGCGGGCCGACGCCGCGGCCGCGTTCGCGGACTTGACCGTCGAGGCGGAGGGCGGCGAGACCAACCTCGGTGTCGTCGTCTCCGAGTCGGAGCGCGACTCCTTCGCGAACCCGGAGGAACTGTACGCCGAGCTCGAAGCCGCGGTGGGAGAGCCGCTCTGAGGAGAGCCGCTCGCCGCGACGAGACGGGTCCCTCGTCGGTCGCGCCCGGGCATCGCCGGAGTGTCCGTACCGGGGGACGACAGCGCTTATCAGTCCGGGGAGCTTAAGTGTGACAACCGATTGAGTCCAGTACCATGGAGTTCTGTGACGAGTGCGGTTCGATGATGAAGACGGACGGGGACAAATGGGTCTGTCCGGAGGGTCACGAGAAGCTGCGTGACCGCGCGAAGGAGGCGACGATGAAGACGACGCAGGGCCAAGAACACAGCAGCGCGGTCGACATGTCCGACGTCGACGACGCCGAGATCGGCCCCACGACGAGAGTCAAGTGTCCAAACCCCGACTGCGACAACGACCGCGCTCGCTACGAGATGAAACAGATCCGCTCGGCCGACGAGTCCGAGACCCGCTTTTTCACCTGTACCGAGTGCGGCCAGAAGTGGCGCGAGGACGACCACTGAGATGGCCCACCCCCCCGCTCCGTCGGTCCCGTCGCTCGACGAGCGGGGGTGGGAACGAACGGACGAGCGGAGCGAGGTCCGCCTCGAACTCCCGACGATGCGGGTGCTCGCGCACACGCTCGTCTACGAGGACCGGGCGCTTCGCATGCGAGTTCGGGAGGCGACCGGCGTCGACCACACCTGGCGCTTCTTCTTCGCGACGCGGCTCGCGTTCGACCCGCCGTTGCCGCCGCTGACGGGGAACGCCTCCGTGTACGGCACGGTCCGGTCGGAGGCGCGCCAGGCGTTCGTCGACGACCTCCGCGCGCGCGGCGTCGACCGCATCGAGCGGGGACGGACCGACCGGACGAGAACCGAAACGGGCGACCGCGTCTCGCTGACGCGCTACCGCGGGCGGTATCGGCTCGAACGGGAGAGAGTCGACGTTCCCGTCGCGGGCCTCCTCGGCGTCTGGACGCACGACGGCGACTTCCGACTCGCCGGGGGCTGGTACCCGGACCAGTCGCTCGCGGTCACGCTCTCGGGTGCGCCGGAGACCGACCCGAACGCGTTCCGGAACGAGCTTCTCGACCTCGTGGGGGAGACCAGATGACCGCTGGCGACCCCCCGGCCCCGCACGTCGACGTGCCCGACGGCTGGGTGGCGACCGAGACCACCACGGAGCGCGTCTTCTCGGTGAGCAAGGTGACCGTCACCGCCACGACGGTCGTCTACGAGGACCAGCGACTGCGGAAGCGCGCGGAAGGGGGCGGGAGTGAGGAGAGCGGTGGGGGTGGGGACGAAGGTGGACGGACGGCGTTCCGCCGGTTCGTCTTCGCCAGCCGCCTTCGACTTCGGCCGACGACGAAGCCGTCGAAGCCGTTGACGAAGCTAGTCACGTCACGGGCGAAGGCGGGCTTCGCCGACCGGTTGCGTGAGCGCGGGATGGAGGGCGTCGAAGAGCGGGAGACGAGGCGCTTTCGCGTCCGCGACGGGGAGGCGACGCTGGTCGGCTACGACGCCACGTGTACGGTGGAGGGGACGCGGCTCGCCGTCGACGGCTGGGTCGCAGTCTGGCCCCGCGACGACGGTGACTACCTCGTCGCGGGCGGCGCGTACCCCACGCGCGTCCTCGACGGCGACGGCGGTCGGGGCGGAGAGGAGGCGCTCGAACCCGGCCGCTACCGGGACGACCTGTTCTCGATCGTCCGAGAGATCAGCTGAGTTCGGTCCCTCGCCGTAACGGGCAAGTACTGCCACACCGAACGGGGGGCCGATGGCAGACGACGCTGGTCTCGACGGGCGGGACGAACCCGCACGAGGACCCGACGACCACGCCGAACTCCTCTCCACGCTCGACTCACACGACCTCGCGGTGGCGACTGATCCCGAAGCCCCGGACGACGACGGGTTCGACTTCGCACTCAATGAGTCCGAGTCGACCCCGGAGGCCGTCTTCCCCCAGTCCGTCGCGAGCGGTGGCCCGACGCCCGAGGGTGTCATCCTCTGGACGCGAATCGCGCCCGACGCGTTCGACCCCGACGAACCGCTCGGTCTGCAAGTCGCTCACGACGAGGCGTTCACCGACGTCTGCTACGAGGGTGTCGTGAGCGACACGGAGCGCATCCGAGCGCACGACTACACCGTCAAGGTCGACCTCGACGGATTGCTCTCGTCCGACGCCGAGTACTGCTACCGGTTCGTCTACCGGAACACCGCCTCGAACACGGGTCGGTGTCAGACGCTCCCGGCTCCCGACTCGTCGCCGGAGTCGCTCCGCATCGGCCTGCTCGCGTGTCAGGACTACCTCAACGGCTACTACCCGGCGTACCATTACGTCGCCGAGGAGAACCTGGACTTCCTCGTCCACGTCGGCGACTTCGTCTACGAGTCGAGCGCGGGTGACTTCAAGGGACTCGGCTCGTACGACTATCCCGGCCGGGAGAAGTCGCTGCCGAGCGGCAACGGCCGCGTCTGGAACCTCGACGACTACCGCTACCTCTACCACCTCTACCGGAGCGACCGCTTCCTCCAGGAGGCGATGGAGCGACACACGCTCATCGCGGGCTGGGACGACCACGAGATGGTCAACGACGTCTACTGGGACCGCCAGACCGACGCGCCGGCCGGCGACCACCCGATGAGCGGGGATCCGCAGTTCATGACCGAACTGGTCGCCGACGCGATGCACGCCTGGTGGGAGTTCATGCCCGCGCGCGTGGAGTACGACCCGAACGGCGACTCCCTCCAGGAACGGTTCCGCCTCTGGCGTGACTTCTCGTTCGGCGACCTCGTGACGCTCGCGATGACAGACGAGCGACTCTTCCGCGATCCGCCGCGCGAGGCGATTCCGACTGCGGACAACGTCGGGCCGCAGTACGAACCGCCCGGGCGGACGATGCTCGGCACGGACCAGCGCGAGTGGCTCGTCGAGACGCTCACCGACTCGGCGACGACGTGGACCGTCTGGGCCGACGAGGTGCTGACCGTCCCCTTCAGGCTCGGCTCCGGTCCGCTCTCGCTTTATCCGGTGCAGGGCGGGTGGGACGGCTACACGAGAGAGCGAATGCGCATCACGGAACAGGTCGCCGAGGCGGACGTCGACAACTTCGTCACGCTCACGGGCGACATGCACTGTTACATCGCCGCCTACCAGCAGACGTCCTACCCGGGACGAGTGTCGGGCGGCGAAGGGGTCGCACAGGGCGAGCGGATGGGCGTGGAGTTCATGACGCCCGCTATCACCTCGCTGAACGTCGCCGAGGCGCTGCACCTCACCCGGGGGCGGCGAAAGCGACTCACGGAGCCGCTGCTCTCGTGGCTGATCCCGTTGATGAACCCCCACATCGAGTTCTTCGACAGCCACAACTGGGGCTACTCGGTCGTGGAGTTCACCCGTGAGGACTGCACGTACGTCGGCTACGCCGTCGACAAGACGGTGAACCGCTCCGACGCCGAGCAGGAGGTCGTCACCGCCTACCGTGTTCCCGAGGGACGGGTCGAACTGCAGGACGTGACCGACGAGTACGCGGAGTGAGAGCACGGGTGAAACCCGCGAACGAGGGAGGGAATCGCGTGTATTCACGGAGGAGATACCGATCGTGTACGTTCGTCATCGGCTCGTGACGAGATCACCGGGAGTACCGAGACCGCCCGACGCAGGGAGAAAGGGTCTATACGATCGCCTCCTAAGCCCCGCTGTGATGTCCGTGGCAGACGACAGTACCGACGGACGCCGGGTCTTCCTCGTGGTCGCCGCGACCGTCGTGCTCATCGCGGGCGGCATCGGCTTCTTCGTCGGCGCGAACGGGGCCAGCGTCGCCCCGACCATCTCGGTCCTCGGCTGGTTTGCCCTGCCGACCACCCCCGCGACGATGACCGTCTACGGGATGCTCCTGGCCGCCGTCTCGCTGGGCGTCCTCTTCGGTCTCGTCACGCTCGCGTCGCGGTTCGACGACGTCGACGCGGCAGACGAGCGGAAGTAGCCCCGCAGGAGCGGGCGGAACGGACCCCTTTTGTCTCTCCGATTCCGAGTACGGGTATGTCCAGCACGCTCACCGAGGGGTCGGGAAAGAACCGCAAGCGCGCCGCCTTAGCCGTGTTGCCGTTTCTCGGGATCGGGCTCGCCGACGTGGTGCTCCTCCTCTTCTGGGGTATCGAGCCGCTGTGGGGGCTCGCTATCCTGCCACCGATCCTCTTCTGTTCGGTGCTAGCGTGGATCGTCTTCAGCACGGACTTCCTCGAAGACCGGACCTGAGGCCGAACCCTCGGGCACTCACGAGCGCAGTGTCCGAGATTCTTCACCGACCGCGAGACGACGAAATCCCCAGGATGATACCGTACGACCGTCGTCAGCGATAGTTCAGTAGACGGAGGCCGTTCAACGAGACGAGCACAGTCGACCCCTCGTGGCCGACCACAGCCAGGGGCAGCGGAATCCCGCGCAGGAGGATCGTCCCCACCATCAGCGCGATCGCACCGAACGCGATGGCGAGGTTGACTGTGAGCGTCCGGCGGGTCTTCCGTCCCAATCCGAGGACGTACGGGATCTTGCCGATGTCGTCGCCCATCAACACGACGTCGGCGGTTTCGAGCGCGACGTCCGTCCCGGCACCACCCATCGCGATACCGAGGGTCGCCGTCGCCAGTGCGGGGGCGTCGTTGACACCGTCCCCGACCATCGCGACGTTCTCGTAGCGACTCACTAGCTCCTCGATGGTCGTCACCTTCTCCTCTGGGAGGAGCTCCGCCTGGACCTCGTCGATCCCGACTTCCGCTGCGATCCGGCGTGCCACCCGCTCGTTGTCACCGGTCAACATCACGATCTGTTCCACCCCGAGCGCACGAAGCTCTGCGACCATCTCGGCAGCGCCCGGGCGGAGGGTGTCAGTAAAGGCGAGCCAACCGAGCACGCGAACCGTTCCACTCGTCTCCCGAGCGACGAGGACACTCGTTTTTCCCTCGTTCTCGAGGGTCTCCAGCCGGTCGTACCCACGTTCGACTCCGTCCACTGCGGTGTCCGTGAGGACGGTCTCGAAGTAGCTCCGATTACCAATGTGTATCGTCGTCTCTCCGACCGTCGCTCGAACGCCCTTTCCAGCAGCCGCCTGAAAACCACGCGCGTCACCCACGTCGAGCGACCGTCCCTCCGCCGCTCTGACCGTCGCCCGTGCCAGATGATGCTCCGACCGGGATTGGACCGCAGCCGCGAGCGCGAGCAGGTCGTCTTCGTCCGATACGCTATCCACCGCCCCATCGTGGACGATCACGTCCGTCAACTGTGTGTCCCCCCGTGTGAGTGTCCCCGTCTTGTCGAAGGCCACGGCGTCGATGCTCGCCGCCGTCTCGACGTGCTCGCCTCCTTTGAACAGGACGCCCTGCCGTCCGCCCGAGGCGATCGCCGAAAGCACCGCAGCGGGCGTCGAGATGACGACTGCACACGGCGAGGCGGCGACCATGAGGGTCATCGCCCGGTAGAACGTACTCGTGAACTCGCTGCCGAGTGCGAGCGGGACGGCGATCGCCGCGACCGTGAGCCCGAACACCCCCAGCACGTACGGCTGTTCGAGTCGGTCGATGAGCCGCTGAGTGGGTGCCTTCTCGCTCTGGGCGCGCTCGACCATGTGGATGAGGCGGGTGATGGCCGACTCGTGAGCCTGCCGCGTGACCTCGATCTCCAGGCTCCCGCTCTCGTTTATCGTCCCACCGAACACCTCGTCGCCGGGTGCCTTCGAAACCGGCATCGACTCGCCGGTGAGCGTTGCCTGATCCACCGCGCTCTCGCCGGACACGACGACGCCGTCGAGCGGGATTCGGTCGCCCGGGCGGACGACGAACACGTCACCGACCTCGACGTCGTCGATGGACACGGTGGTCTCCTCGCCGTCACGCAGTACCTGTGCCGACTCGGGCCGCATCTCGACGAGCGACCTGATCGCGCGCCGGGAGCGGCCGATGGCGTAGTGCTGGAGCGTGTTCGACAGCGAGAACAGGAAGAGGAGCATCGCTCCCTCGAACGGCGCGCCGATGGAGAGCGCGCCGAGTGCGGCGACGATCATCAACAGGTCGATGTCGACAGCGCGGTGCCGAAGCGTCTCGATCGCCCCTTTGAGTCCGTACCACCCTCCGAAGACGTACGCGACACCGTAGCCCGCCCACAGCAGGGGTTGCGGACCGTCGAGCCAGCCCATCACCAGGCCGGTGACCATCCCGACGAAGGTCAGGACGACGAAGACGGTTTCTCGCCGGAGTTCCGCCCGCGTACTCACGTCGTCCGTGGGCGACTCCGCCTCGTCTCGAACGGAGAGGTCGTGGTCGCGCAGCAACCGTTCGAGGTCGTCTCTGGTGAGGACGCTCTCGTCGTACGAGAGACGAACACGCCCGGTTCGGAACGAGACGTCCACGTCGTGGACGCCCGGCGTGGTTGTGAGCGCCCGTTCGACCGCTCGTGCTCCCGCTTCACCACGCCCACCCCGTCGCTCGATGGAGAGCGTGCACGTCGACTGTGGGGCTCCGTCAGGTTGTGCCATGTCGTACCAGTCTCACCGAGTGTCTATCGTTTGGAAACGACGAGGTCCTCCCGACATCGATTCGATAGGAGGTACTGCGTCGGACTATCGCCCGGCGGGTAGTTCTCTTCGGGATACCCGATACAGCCGAACAAAAGGTCATCGGACGACGGTCCCAGGTTGTCGGCCGCTTCGCGTCACCGTTTCCGCCACACTCCCGAGGACTGTCCGCTCGATACCGTCCCGACCGTGGCTCCCCACGACGGTCTGACCGATGCCGTGCTCGTCGGCGTCATCGAAGATCTCGCGCGCTGGCCGACCGGCCTCCGTCACCGACCGGTGTCGTACTTGTAGGTCGCGCTGTCGGGGTCGATGCCGAAGTCTTCAGGTCGCTCCTCGGGCGCGCTCTCTTCGGCCGCCGGGGCGGCGATCTTGAACGCCTCGCGGAGGCGTTCGGGCATCTCGAACGCGTCGACCGCGAGCCGCATCGGAACGATATCGCCGGCCATCGACTCGCGCTTCGCTTCGAGGCGGTCCTCCAATGGGTCGGGGAGTTTACCCTTCGGAACCGGCTCGAAGCCGAACTGTGCGAGGTAGGTCGGTTCGAGCGCGAACGAGTAGACCACGTCGAAGCCGGCGTCGCTGCCCTTCTCGACGAGGCGCTCGACGACGTGCGCGCCGACGCCCTGTCCGCGCCACGCATCGAGGACGCCCATTCCCGTAAGTTCGCAGTACTCGCCCTCGTCGGTCTTGTGGACGCGAATCCGGCCGAAGCCGGCCTTCTCGTTCGACTCCTCGTCGAGTGCGACGACGTAGTCTCGAGAGCGAAACGCCGCGTCGTCCAGGCCCATCGCCTCGATGTGGTCGAGCAACCAGACCTCTTCTCTGTTTTTGGCATCCCGGACGTACATGCTCGGGAGTTAACGACGGTGTCCTAAAAGGGTTTGTCGGCGTCGGGGGTCGTGTTTAGTTAAGTCTGAAAAGTGAGGCGGGCGTGATTTCTACTGGTTCATGGCGGAAATCACGCGCCTCAGCGGATGTAGCGACTGGATTGACTT
>JBEPYA010000155.1:0-9785 GCA_041641615.1 Salinigranum sp.
GGTCCGAGACGAGTACGACGCCCGCGAGTTCGAGACGAGACTCACCGAGACATCGAGTAACGAGTCGCGCGCGATGGTCATCGCGAACGAGACGAGACGACTCGAAGCTAGCCTCGACGCGCTGGAGACGCGGCGGAGCGAACTCCGAGCCGACGACGATGGTCGCGCCTACCGGAGCCAGGTGACGTCGTTCGTCGCACAGAGTGTCGTCTTCGAGCAGCGACTCGACCGTGTTCAACGGGCCGCCGAGACGCTTTCGCCGTCGGTTCGTGAGCGGTTCGACGTCACGGCCGAAGCGTTCGAATCGCTTCGGGACCGGACGGACGCGCTCGTGACCCCCGAGATGAGGGCTGTCGCACAGGAGGTCGCCGGCGACGATGTCGGTGACGACTTCGATGACGATGCAGACAACAGCACGGACGATGACGACCAGTCGGACGCTTCGGAGGGAAGTGACGACGAATCGGATACCGCCGACGATGAGGGCGACGGAGACGACACCGAGGGGAGCGGCGCCGCCGACCCGGACGACAGCGGGTCGGACGACGATGAAGGTGTGACGACTGACCCCGATTCTGATTCCGATTCCGACGATGGTGATGGCGATGACGACGACCGAGGAGATGACAGCGAGACAGACGCGGACACCAACGACGGGAGTTCCGACTCCGACGACGATTCCGACGATGGCACCGACGATGACGACAGTGACGAAGACGACGCCGACGACGGTGCGGACGACACCGACGACGAAGACAGCGCGGACGGCGACACCGACGACGCGGACGACTGAGGTGTTCACCGGCCACAGTTTCACCACGTCGGCGGGCGAGACATGTCATTGTCTGACGAACCATTAAGTACGAAGCGCGACCATACCCAAGGCAGACACAGCTATGGGCAACAAGAACAAAACGATCTCCTTCCGCGTCAACGAGGACTCCTTCGAGACGCTCCGAGAGATCGCAGAGGAGCGGGACATCTCGCTGTCCGCCGTCTTCCGCGACTACGTCGACACGCTCGTTGCCCACGATGGCCAGGTGAGAGTCGTCCCCGAACACGAGCTCAAGCAGCTCCAGCAGAGCGAAGAGGACTCCGAGAGCTTCCCGCCGAAGGTGAAGGTGCCGAAGAGCTTCATCCGCGAGCACGAGCGCCTCGAACTGGAGGCCGAACACCTCCGCGAGCAACTGGAGGAGCACAAGGGGTACGTCAACTACCTCCGCGAACAGCTGGAGGCGCACGACGACGACGAGGAGGTCATCCAACTGGAGGACCTCGACGGCGGCGAGCGCGACGAGCCGTCGTTCCGGTTGGGGTAGCTCCAACCCCCTCGCGGTCCGTTTCTGCTGTTCGACGCTTCTCGCTCCGACCGCTCGACAGTCGAACCGCGAGCCGACCGTACGCGCTCCGCCGTGCGAACGCCGCTCCGCGACGTCGCCGAGCCACCTAATTTTTTTAGGCTTGCCTAAATCGAAGCGACTATACAGATTTAGGTAAGCCTAAAACCATGCAGAGAGACGATGCGGTCGACGGGTTCCCCTCGCGACGTGAGTGCCTGAGATACGGCGGCGCAGCCGTCGCGAGCGGGCTGTTCGCCGGGTGTGCGGGCAGCGGGTCGTCGACGACAGCGACCGACAGCGACGCGACGACGACCGACACCGACACGGAGACGGCATCCGGAGTCGAGACCGAAGTCGGCGAAGCCAGCGAGGTGGGCGAGACCGACGCGTCGTACACGGTCACGATGGAGCCCACCGGAACGATGACGTTCACCGAACCGCCGGAGACCATCACCGTCTACATCACCGGCTACGCGGACATCGTCGCCTCCCTCGGCCAGTTCGACCGGGTCCGCGCGATGAACGGCCCCGAGAACCACTTCCCGTTCGACTACTACGACCGCCTCCCCGGGGTCGATATCAGCGTCGACGGCGTGACCGACTTCTTTCCCGAGGGCTCGAACAGCGCCGACAAGGAGGTGTTCTACGAGGTCGACCCCGACCTCAATCTGATCGACCCGACCGTCGCCAAACACTACCTGGGACTGGACGACACGGACGTCGAGGAGATCAGCGAGAACGTCGCCCCGTTCTTCGGGAGCTGGATGCGTCGACCCCAGTTCTCCGACGAGTACCCCTACTACACGCTGTACGAGGGGACCGAGCGGGTCGCACGCGTGTTCCAGCAGGAGTCGCGGTTCAGGGCGCTCAGGGCGGTCCACGACGAACTCCGGTCCGAGATTCGGAGCCGGATTCCCGAACCGGACGACCGTCCCACCTTCGGCTACATGAACGTCAACTGGTGGGGGAGTTTCGACACGGCCTACGTGATGCGCGCGAACGCGCCGGGCTACCAGAACAAGGTGTTCCGCGACCTCCAGTTCGACGAATCGAACAACGCCTTCACGGACCTCATCCCCGACGGCGACTGGTCGACTCAGGTGGACTTCGAGGGACTACTCGAAGCCGACCCCGAAATCGTCCTCTGGCAGAACGGCTACAACTTCCTCACGGGCGTCGACTTCGGCGGGGAACGGCTCGACTGGGAGACCGGCATCGTCGGTCGCCTCCGGGACGACCCCGTCGCCGGGGAGGTGACGGCCGTCCAGGAGGGACGCGTCCTCCCCGGGACCGCGACCGGGTCGGGACCGGTGACGAACCTGTTCAACATGGAGGCCGTGGCGAAGCAACTGTACCCCGACGAGTTCGGCGAGTACGACCCGTCGCGGTTCCCGAAGGAGCAGACGAGCGAACCGCTGTTCGACAGACGGCGGGTAGCCGACATCGTCACCGGCGCGGGCGACGCGTGAGCGACGCTCGGCGGCAGCGCGGACCGACGCTCAGGCCCGACTCAGGACCTCTTCGAGCGGTTCGGCGAGGTCGACCCGTGAGAGCGGCGTCGCGTCCGCCTGGAAGCGCTCGAACAGCGCCAACACCCACTCGACCACGGTGGGGTCGTCGGTCTCGATCATCCCGATGGAGATGTTCTCCTCGTCGCGGACGACGAGACAGGCCGTCCCGTCGTGGAACATCACGGGTTGAGGGATGGGCCCGTCGTAGACCGCAATCTCTGTGCGGTCCGACGCGACGATGGCGGCGAACTTGTCGGCCGAGTCCGACGCCATGGCCGCCCTGACGACGACCGGCGCGAACATCGCCTCGAACGTCTGCGTGCCGTGGACGATGGCCTCGTACCGCCCGTCGATGCAGGGTTCGGGGAAGAAGTCGGTCAGGCTCAGCGCCGTCTCGGAGTCGAGTTCGAGTTCGCGGACGCGCGAGACGACGGCGAACGGGTTCGTCTGCGTCGCCCGCGTGACGAACGCGTCGGCCAGTCGGTCGACGCCGATACCGATCTCGTCGAGCGGCAGGTGTGGGAGGAGTTCCGTGAGTTCGTCCGCGAGAGCGAGGTCGCGGCGGAACCGCGCGAACGACCCCGCGACGAACGTCCCGACGGCCGTGAGTCGGTACGCCGAGCCCTCGCGCGTGAGCCACCCCCGCTCCTCGAACGACTGGAGGATACGCCCGACCGTGGCCGAGGACGCACCGGTCGCCTCTCGAAAGGTCGCCCGGGAGCACGGACGCTCGCTGAGGCGGTCGAGCACCACCGCCCGGTGCTTGGAGTCCCCGAGGAAACGGATGTCGTCGAGCGTATCGTTCATGGTAGGGTGTACCACACCGCCGATAATAGCTGTGTGCCCGGTCGGAGCGTGGTCGCGACGGGGAGAGTGGACGTACCGAGTCCGTGTTTCACGAGGTGAAAGCCCGACACCTCTCGCTAGAATTGCACGAAAAATCATCATGTTCCCGCGCGCCCTCTCTGAAGCCGGTTATGGGAAACAGAAACCACCTGCACGTCTGCCAGCACTGTGGCGTCGTCCACGCGACCGCGTCCTCGACCGGACCGGAGACCTGCGTCACCTGTGACGCCATCACGTTCAGCGAGTACGAACTCAACGACCTCCTCGAAGCACGGCGAGCGGCCGACGAGAGGGAGTCGTCGACCGAGCGGGCGAGACAGCTCGTTCGGGTCCGTAGTCGGCCGTAGGTCGTCCGGCCGAGCCGCCCACCCGGAGGATACGTATATCTCACTGTGCGACCCACGGAGAGTCCGAGACGGGAGAGATGGAGAACGGAGACGAGGAGAGGGACACCAGACAAACCGACGAGGAGGCGCTCGTCGAGTTACGCGACCGTGTCGACGGAGCGGTGCTGCGTCCCGACGAGGAGGGGTACGACGAGGCGCGGGCGGTCTGGAACGCGATGGTCGACCGGCGGCCCGCGCTCGTCGTCCGCCCGGCGACCGCACGGGACGTCGGTCGTGCGGTCACCTTCGCCCGGGAGCACGACCTCGCACTCGCCGTGCGGGGCGGCGGGCACAACGTCGCCGGAACGGCCGTCTGCGACGGCGGACTGATGATCGACTGCACCTCGATGACCGCGATAGACGTGGACCCGGAGGCGCGGACCGTTCGGGCCGACGCGGGCGTGACCGTCGGCACGTTCGACGAGGCGACGCAAGCACACGGGCTCGCGACGCCGGGCGGTATCGTCTCGGCGACCGGTCTCGCCGGACTGACGCTGGGCGGTGGCTGGGGGTGGCTCAGCCGGTCGTACGGCCTCTCTATCGACAACCTTCGATCCGTCGACGTCGTCACGGCCGACGGCGAACTCGTCCGCGCGAGCGAGAAAGAGAACCCGGACCTCTTCTGGGCACTGCGGGGGGGAAGCGGCAACTTCGGCGTCGTCACCCGCTTCGAGTTCGACCTCCACCCGGTCGGGCCGGAGGTGCTCGCGGGCGTCCTCGTCTACCCGTTCGAGGTCGCCGGCGACATCCTCCGGTTCCACCGGGAGTTCACTGCGCGGGCCCCGGACGAACTCTGCTGTTACGCCTCGGTCCGGACCGCGCCCGCCGCACCCTTTCTCCCCGACTCGCTCCACGGGGAGCCCATCGCGACCGCGTATCTGTGTTACGCGGGCGACGTCGCGGCGGGCGAGCGGGCGGTCGAACCGCTCCGCGAGTTCCGCCCACCGCTCGTCGACCTCGTCGGACCGCGGCCGTACGTCGAGTTCCAGGGCCTGTTCGACGCGGTCTACCCTCCGGGTTTTCGGAACTACTGGAAGTCGGGGTTCGTCGACGAGGGCCTCTCCGACGCGGCCATCGACACGCTCGTCGGGTACGCCGAGACCCTCACGTCGCCGTATACGTCCATCGTCGTCGAGCATCTGGGCGGGGAAATCGCACGACGGAAGCCGGACGTTACCGCCTACGCGCACCGGGACGCGAGCCACGCCTTCAACGTCTTCACGCGGTGGGAAGAGGCCGCCGAGGACGAGCGCCACGTCGCGTGGACACGGGAGTTCTTCGAGGCGATGACGCCCTTCCTGTCCGACGGCGTCTACGTGAACTTCCTCAGCCGGGAAGAAAAGCGGGTCCGGGCCGCCTACGGCGACAACTACGAGCGACTGGTCGAGGTGAAGCGGAAGTACGACCCCGAGAACGTCTTCCGACTGAACCAGAACGTGGACCCGGAGGCGTAGTCGCGGTCGGCGGTTCGACGGCGTCGGCGTTACTTCTACTCGGTCGCGACATCCGGGAACCCGTCAGCACGAGCGTCGCCGTCGCTCCGGACGCCCGAACGGACAGCCGACCGGGCGACGTTCCCCCCGGGAGCGGCTTCGCCGTCTCACGGTGGGCGCATCGGGCGAAGAGCTACGTCGGCGGGCGTCGAATCGGGACAGGAGAGCGATGACACCGAACGGGTCGGAGCCGACGATTTCGGGCGAGCGAGCGGTCACTGTCCCCGACGACCGCGTGCTCTCACTCACGCGGTGGGTCGCGCGCGCCATCATCCCGTTTCTCGCCGCGGCGTTCCTCGTGCTCTACGGCCTCCCCGACCGGACGACGGCGCTCTTCGCGTGGACGATCCGACCGGAGATGACGCCCATCGTCATGGGTGCGGGCTACGGTGCCGGCGTCTACTTCTTCTACCGCGTCTCGACCGCCGACGAGTGGCACACGGTCGCCCCCGTGTTCCTCGGAATCACGACGTTCACCTGGTTCATGGCCGTCGCGACCGTCCTCCACTGGGAGAACTTCAATCACGGCCACCACACGTTCTTCCTGTGGGTCCTTTTGTACGCGGTGACCCCCGTCCTCGTCCCCGGCGTGTGGGCGCTCAATCGCCGGTGGACGACGCCCGCGAAACGGGACGCGAACGTGGTCCGCCTCCCGCGGGCCGTCCGCGTCTTCGCCGGAGGTCTCGGAGTACTCCTCGCGCTCAGTGCCGTCGTACTGTTCGTCGCGCCCGGGCCGATGATCGCGTCGTGGCCGTGGGCGGTCTCTCCGCTGACGGCGCGGGTCCTGGCCGGCTGGTTCGCGCTCTTCGGCGTCGTCAACGCCGTCGCTGTTCTCGACCCGCGCTGGAGCGCGGCTCGCATCCTGGTTCAGAGCCAACTGCTCGGGTTCGCACTCGTCCTCGTCGGCGTCGTCCGCGTCTGGGGGAACTTCGACCCGACGAACCCGCTCACCTGGGCCGTCGTCGGGGGGATGGCGCTGTATCTCCTCGCCATCGCCGTTCTGTACACCCGGATGGAGCGCCGCTGAATCGCTACCGCCGACCCGACAGCGACCGCTTCACCGCGCCGAGTTCGCGCTCGCGCTCGGGCTGTCCGTCGACCTTCGCGAGCGTCTCCGCCGCCTCCAGGGTGCGGACCGCCTGGTCCAGAAAGGAGAGAACGTCGCCCGGGTACGCGTAGAGCATGTACTCGTCCCCCATCACGTGGACGATGTCGTCGGGGCCCAGACCCTGCTCGCGGAGTTCGAGCAGGTAGCGGACGAACTTCCGCTCGGGGTAGCCCGTGTACAGTTGGTCCTCGTCCTCGCAGTCGAGGAAGTCCCCCGCGAAGTCGAGGAGTCGGTCGCGCGTCGCGTCGTCGACCTTCGAGAGGCCCTCGCCCGAGTACAGCAGTTCGATGGTCGCCCCCTTGAACGCGCCTTTGGGGATGGAGGTGTCCAGCTGGGAGACGATCTGGCGGTGGTTCTTCAGGTAGACCTTGTCGGTGATGGCCACGGTTCGTACTCGTGGTTCGGGCGAGACCGAAAAAAGCGTCCCGTTCTCGCCCGTCGGAGCCGGGAGCGATTCCCTGGTGAATGGTGACACACGACATAAACCTACCGCCGCTGGGAGCGCGCCACCCACAGCCGGCCAACAGCGTTGTACCTGCGCCGACTCCTCCCGAGCGTGTCTACGACAACTACCACGACATCGTCGGAACCCGTCGGAGCATCGACCGGTAACTGGAAGGCAGGCGCAGTCGGGGGCGTCGTCGGCGCTGCGGTGATGGGCGCGCTCGTGCTCGCGATGAGTCCGCCCACGCTCGCCGTCGCCATCCCCTCGCTGTACGCGCTCGCACCACCCCCGAACCCGGGACTGGGGCTCGTCGTCCACCTCTCACACGGGGCCGTCCTCGGCGTCGCCTTCGCCGCCCTCGCCGGGGGGTTCGACCTCGACTCGACCGGGAGACTCCTCGGACTCGGACTCGCGTGGGGCGTCGCCACCTGGGTCGTGCTCGCGGCGCTGCTCATGCCGCTGTGGCTGAGCGCGGTCGGTTCCCCCGCGAACCCGCCGTTCCCCAACTTCGCGGTTCCCTCGCTCCTGTGGCACGTCGTGTACGGACTGGTGCTGGCCGGCGTCTACGTCGCGGCGGCGGACAGGCTGTAAGCGACGAGCGACCGTATTTTCCACCGGAGTCGAGCGGTTTCTCACCGGAGCCGAGCGAGCAGGTCGTCGACGCTCACCACGCCGTCGAAGCCGAGTGCGGTACCGACCCGGGTCGGGACGGGCGCCTGAACGCCCGACTCGGCGGTCACCGTTTGGTCGGTGAGCACCGTGCGGGGCGACCCGTCCGCGAGCAGTTCGCCGCCGGAGAGGACGAGGACGCGGTCGGCGTGGTCGGTGGCGAACGCCACGTCGTGTGTGACGACGACGACCAGGCGGCCGTCGGCGACGAGGTTCTCGACGACCCGTTCGACCCGCTCGACGCCCGCGGCGTCCTGTCCGGCCGTCGGTTCGTCGAGGACGACCACCCGCGGCTCCATCGCGAGCACGGACGCGAGCGCGACGCGTTTCCGCGCGGCACGACCGAGTTCGTACGTGTCCGCCCCGCCCATCCCGTCGAGTCCCACCCGCGACAGCGCGCGGTCGACGCGCGCGTCGACGTCGCCGGCCCCGATGTTCTCGGGGCCGAACCGGACCTCGTCGGCGACACGCGAGTGAAACAACTGGTCGTCGGGGTTCTGAAAGACCAGCCCCACGTCGGCGGCGAGGGCCGACACCCGCGTCTCCCGCGTGTCCCTCCCGTCGACGACGACGCGACCCGTCGTCGGAGTGAGAAGCCCGTTGAGGTGCTTCACGAGCGTCGTCTTGCCCGCCCCGTTCGGCCCGAGGAGCGCGACGCAGCCGCCGTCCATGGCGAGGTCGACGCCGCGGAGCGCCTCGACACGACTTCCCCGCTCGGACGCGTCGTACACGTGGTGAACGTCGGCGAGACGCACCAGCGGCTCCGCGGTCGTCGCTCCGACCGCGTCTCCCCCGTCGGTCGGAGGCTGTGTCGTCGTCGCTTTCTCAGCCGCATCCGCGTGCGCTCAGAGTTCGTCGACGGCCTCCGCGACCGTGAGCGGGAGCGGGCGGGTGGGCGGGACGACCCCGGCGTCGCGGAGTGCGCGGCCGAGACGAACCGTCGGGGGGACGCGGAGTCGGTCGTCGAGCGCGCGGTCGGAGAGGACGTCTCGTGGGGAACCGTCCCGGGCCACCCGGCCGGCGTCGACGACGAGGAGCCGGTCGGCTCGGGGAGCGAGCCGCTGGAGGTCCTGGCTCGCGACGACGACCGTGTATCCCTCGCGGTGGAGGCGGCTCGCCACGTCGAAGACGGCGTCGGTCCCGTCGGGGTCGAGTTCCGCCGTCGGCTCGTCCAGTATCAGGAGTCGAGGGTCGAGCGCGAGGACGCTCGCCACCGCGACCCGCTGGAGCTGTCCCCCCGAGAGGGTGTTCGGGTCGCGGTCGGCGAGGTCGGCGACGTCGACACGCCCGAGCGCCTCCGTCGACCGCGCGCGGAGGTCGTCGGTGGGAACTCCCCGCTGTTCGAGCCCGAACGCGACCTCCTCCAACACCGTCGTGGCCGCGCCGGTCAACTGGTCGAAGGGGTTCTCGAAGACGTAGCCGACCCGACCTCCGAGCGCGGCGATGCTCGCCGACGGGACGTCGACGCCGTCGACCGTCACCGATCCGTCGAGATCGCCCGAGAAGAAGTGGGGGACGAACCCCGCGAGGAGTCGACAGAGCGTCGTCTTCCCCGCGTCGGCCGGGCCGGTGACCCCGAGGAACGAACCCTCGTCGACCCGGAGAGAGACGTCACGGAGCGCGGCGTCGCCGCCGTCGCGATACCGAAACGTGACGTCGTCGAGCGTGAACTCGGTCACAGCAGTCGCCACCCCGCGAGACCGACGACGCCGAGGACGCCCCCGACGCGGAGCGCCCAGTCGAGCGGAGTCGAAGAGAGCGCGTACAGCGACGTGCGGGGCCCGTCGAGGGAGAAGCCGCGCGCCTCCAGCGCGAGCGACCGGGTCTGTGTCGAGACGAGCGCACCGATGAGCAGCGGACCGAGGAGGGAGACGAGCGCCCGCACTCGACTCGGGACCGACCCCCGGGTGTCGAGGCCGCGCGAGCGCTGGGCGTCGGCGATGCGCTCGGCCCGTCGTCTGAGGTCCGGGACCCACTGGAGCGAGGC
>JBEPYA010000156.1:0-9733 GCA_041641615.1 Salinigranum sp.
AGTCAGCACCACGTGCTCTGTGGCACGGCATACAGCTCGGTCTCTTGCGTCCCATAGTTGGTTCACGCTCCGCTGGGATAGCAGAATTTCCATCGAGTCAGC
Source organism: Salinigranum sp. (assembly GCA_041641615.1). Classification (GTDB taxonomy): domain Archaea; phylum Halobacteriota; class Halobacteria; order Halobacteriales; family Haloferacaceae; genus Salinigranum. Next base: position 103 of record JBEPYA010000156.1, read on the forward strand.
ACGCCTGCTGATTACCTGCTCAGGTGCTGTCAAGAGCGTCATGACTGACACGGAGGATGTGTGCAGTACGCTCACAGAGGCCTGTCAACGCGTAATGGGTCCAACGAGTCACAGTAACTGGGTGCTACGCTGACACCCGCCTCAGTCGTGATTATGTCCTCGCAGGGCTTTCGGATGGCCGTATGTCCCTCCAAACACTGCTGATTCCGCTCCAGACGGACATAGTCGACAGTGTACTGCTGACTGTCATCCAAGCGCTCACCGTTGCGGCATTTCTCCTGATTAGTCTGGCTGCCGTCCACCTACTAGTCAGAACCCTTCGGGCCGATCACGGGCGACTGCGTGACCGGGATACCAGATTGATACTCGTTGCCGCGGGAGTATTGTTCGTGGCTGGATTCGCTCGACTGGTCGCTGGTAACGACGTCCCCCACGGGAGTCTGGCAGGTGTCGTACTGGGGTTCACCGCCGTCGGGTATCTTCTGTACCTCACTCGCCCGGAACTGTTCGAGCTACCGGCACAGAGCGAGACGACAGAGGAGCCTGACAGGGGGTCAGCAGACTGACGGAGAGGTTCCTCCGTGCTAGGAGTAGAATCCTATCTGCTCAAGAAATCACTAAGAGTGATACATAACGGAACGCGTTGGGAGAACCTCCATGCTGTGAACGAGGGACGAGGTAGCACGAGCAGTCCAGCGCAACTCTCGCGCTGCTGGCGTGGGGCGGCGGTGCTCTCAACGAGTTGCACGGATCCCGGAAGATATAACGCCTGAGATTTGTACCTCTGATCCGGCCAGCGGAAGGGCGTTTTGACGATAGAGCATCCCAACTCGGGTGAACAGTTCCGGTGACGACCGTGACCAACCCGGAAGACCAGCGACGGGTCGTACAGACACTTTCGGAGAGCGTGACGGTCGTGACGAACCCTGCGTCAGATCATCGCCGGAGAGAGCTCGTCTGGACTGACTGCTTTGAAAGGCATACAAGTCAGGCCCACTACGAACGCTCACTCGGTGTAGTCGGGCCGTTCCTCGTACTCGATGGGGTCCTCGACCCCCAGCCGCTGGAACGCCTGTAATCGGAAGGCACAGGAGTCACACGTCCCACACGCCGGTTCCTCGGCCCGGTAGCACGACCACGTGTGTTCGTACGGGACGCCGAGTTCGATCCCCCGCTCCGCGATGTCGGTCTTCGACCACTCGACGAACGGGGCCTCAAGTGTGATCTCGGTCTCGGGTTTGGTTCCCACGTCGACGACGTTCTGAAACGCCTCGAAGAACGCCGGCCGGCAGTCGGGGTAGCCTGCGAAATCCTCCGAGTGCGCGCCAATGAAAATAGCCGACGCGCCCCGTGCCTCGGCGTACGACGTCGCCATCGACAGCAGGTTCGCGTTTCGGAAGGGAACGTAGGACGTCGGAATCTCGTCGTTCTCCAGGTCCGCGTCCGCGACGTCGATTCCCTCGTCCGTGAGCGAGGAAGCGCCGATACGGGCGAGGTGCTCGGTCTCGACGTGGAGGAAGTCCGCGGCGTCGGCGACTTCCGCGAGCCTGCGGGCGGATTCGTACTCCTTGTCCTCGGTTCGTTGGCCGTAGGAGGTGTGCAAGAAGAGGGGTTGGTACCCGCGCTCTCTCGCCTCGTAGACGGCCGTCGCGCTGTCCATCCCGCCGCTGACCAGAATCACTGCGTTCTCTGTCATCGTGACGTGTCCTCTCGGGTTCTCGTCTCTCACATCAGGTCCCCGGCGCGTCGTTCCAGAGGTCGACGTGCAACCGGGGCGTGTACCGGTAGCCGTGTTCGAGCGCCAGTTCCGCCGTGAGGTCGCGGGTCTCCGCCAGTTGCTCGCGGGTCGTCCCCTCGGGCATCAACAGGACGTCGGTGTCCCGAACCCGCGCACTGCTCACCGCTCGAAGTTCGTCGACGACATCCTTGATCTCCGTGAGGTCCTCGCGGGAGGTGACGACGAACTTCAACTGGACGTCGTACGCCTCGACCAGGGAGGCGAGGGCGTCGTAGTCGAGGCGGTTCCGCTCGTGGCGGTCCTCCCACACGCCGACGTCGGCGTCCCCGCCTGCCGGCGGTCGCTCCGTAGTGGGGGTCGAGGTGGCGAGCTTCGGTGAGACCGACGCGAGATCGATGGCCGCCTCCCGGAAGACCGTCCCGTTGGTCTCGACCGTCGTGTGGTAGCCTCGGGCCGACAGTTCCGAGAGCAGGTCCGCGACGGCGTCGTGGATCATCGGCTCGCCGCCGGTGACGACGACGTGCTCGCCGCCGTGAGCCTCGACCCGCTCGATCACGTCGGTCACGTCGAACCAGCCGTGGGTGGGCTCCCACGAAGTGTGGTACGAGTCGCAGAACCAACACCGGAGGTTGCATCCGGAGGTCCGGACGAACGTGCTCGGCACGCCAGCCAGCTTTCCCTCGCCCTGCAGCGAGTGGAACACCTCGTTGACCGGAAGCGCCGACTCGCCGACGTCCTCGGGAGTGTCGAGCCCGCTCGCGTCTGCGTTGACGGGCATCAGAACGACGCGCAGAGTTCGCTCGTCTCGGCGACCGCTACCGAGACGTCAGTGACGTTCTCGCCGAAGCGTTCGAGCAGCTTCCGTTCGAGGACGACCGCCATCACCTCCGCCGTCGGGGGGTGGTCGAGGACGACCACGGCGTCACCGTCGCCCGACTGCTCGAACGCCTCGACGAGCGGGTCGCCCGATTCGAGGAGGAATCGGTGGTCCCACTCGTCGACGACGCTCGTGACGTCGCCCTTGTCGACCACCCAGCCCTCCTCGGTGAGTGTCCCCGTCACGCTGACCGAGACCTCGTAGTTGTGGCCGTGCGGGCGCGAACACTTCCCGTCGTGGTGGAGGAGCCGGTGGCCGGAGCTGATCCGGATGGGCCGGTCGCGGCCGACGTGGAGCGTCCGCTCTCCGGCCTCCGAGGAAAGCGCCGTTGAGGACTCTTCGAGTGCTCTTCTGGGCATACTCCGGGATTATCTCTGTGGCACTTAAGAGTGCGCATCCGTGCCCACGCCTGCCCATCACCGGACGCCCGCCAGCGGCTCTCGCAGTCGCCAGGTGTCCGCCGTCGGGTCGAGCCGATGCGGTTCGCGTCCGCGGTCGGTGAGGAGACCTGCGTGATACAGCATGGTCTTCAGCTGGAACACCGTCGGCGAGTGAAAGACGTTCCCGTCGGCGAGTTCGCCGAGCAGGAGTTCGCCGTCGCCGTCCAGCACGCGCGACCGCACGGCGTCGCTCCCACGGAGGAAGAGTTCGACCGTGAACGTCGGGTGGTGGACGTGGAGCCACTCGACGAGGTCGGCGAGCGACGGGTCGTCGATGCCCTCGTCGTGCATCGTCTGGAGCTCTTCGACGAGCAGCATCGTCGCCGGATACGCCCAGACGACGCGCCGGGCGAGGAGCCCCCACTCCGGGGCGAGGTCACAGAAACGCTTCCGCGACCCCTTCCATCCCTCGAAGATAGTGAGGGAGGCGTCGGCCGAGCCGTATCGGTGCAGGGCAAACCGGACTACCTCCTCACCGAGCGGCGTGAGAGCGACGCTGGCGGGCCTGTCCTCGACGAGACCGAGAAACGCCGCCCCCCGGCGAGCGTCGTCGGTCGCCCCGACGACGTACGTTTCGAGGAGCGTCTCGGTCGGCTCCGCGTGGTAGTGTGCGAGCGGGTACGCGAGGTAGTTCTTCGGGTGGTTCAACCCGAAGGAGGCGTCGGCAACACCCTGTGCGGTCGCCTGAAACCGGATGGCAGTCGCGTCGTCCGAGGTCCGGTTGCCGACGACGCGGGGGACTTCGAGCGCGTCGACGACGCCGTCGACATCCACGCCCAGGACGCCGACGTTGAGTTCGCGAGCGAGCGTCCGCGCCGACTGGGAGACCGCGGTCACCGGCGCGGCGACGTACGCCGCGTTGGCCTCGTGGAGCCGGTCGTACGCCTGGACGACGCCCCGTTCGACGTCGACCGACCCGTCGGCGGTGTGGCCCTTCGCCTCGACGGCGACGAGCGGCGGCTGGTCGCCGAACCGCTCGACGGCCAGGAGGTCTGATTCGAGGCGGCGAACCCCGACGAGGTCCGGGTAGCCCCCGCCCAGTCGGACGTGGTTGAACGGGGCCAACTGCGCGCGAGTCTCCGGAGGAATCGGCGTGCCGGGGAGCCACTCGTCGGCCGCGAACTGGGTGTCGACGACCGAGTAGGTGTTCGGCTCGTCGGCGTCGGGGAACAGTCGCCGCTTCGCGTGCGCGAGTACCTGTGGTTCGGGGAGCGACGCTGCGGCCATAGGCGGGAGTCCGGGCCGACGGACAAGAGCGTTCGGGAGGTCGGGGCGCGCTCTCGGGCAACACTGATGAACGTCGTCGACGAGGGAGCCGTATGAGCGACATCGTCCTCGTCGACGGCGCGCGAACCCCCCACGGAACCCTCCTCGGCTCGCTGTCGGACGTCGAGAGCGTCGAACTCGGCCGGACCGCCGTCGACGGCCTCGTAGACCGAATCGACCTCGACGCCGCGGCGGTCGACTGGGTCTGTCTCGGCAACGCCATCCAGGCGGGCATCGGACAGGTACCGGGAAGACAGGTCGTCGTCGAGTCCGACCTCCCGGAGACGACGCCGACGACGACGGTCAACGAGGCGTCGGGGTCGGGGCTGCGAGCCATCACGCTCGCCGCCGACCGCATCGCCTCGGGGCGGGCCTCCTTCACGATTGCTGGCGGGTTCGAGTCGATGACGCGCGCGCCCTGGGTCCTCCCCGGATTCCGGGACGGGAAACGGTACGGTGACCTCACCCTGAAGGACTCGATGCTACTGGACGCGCTCTGGGACGTGAACCTCGACGTCCACATGGGCGAGATCACGGAGCGGCTCGTCGACCGCTTCGGTGGCGAGTACGACCTTTCGAGACGGGCGCAGGACGAGTACGCCCTAGAGAGCCACCGGCGTGCCGCCCGTGCCATCGACGAAGGGCGGTTCGACGCCGAGGTGGTCCCGGTCGAGACCGGACGCGACGTCGTCGAGCGCGACGAGGGACCGCGGCCCGACTCGACGCTGGACGACCTCGCGCGGCTCTCGCCGTCGTTTCGAGCCGAGGGGACCATCACGCCCGCGAACGCCTCGAAACTCTCCGACGGTGCCGGGGTCGTCCTGTTAGCCGATGCCGACGCCGCGGCGGAGGCGGGGCTGGAGCCGATGGCTCGGCTCGTCGACTACGACTTCGTCTACCGCGCGCCCGACGAGTTCAACGAGGCCGTCGGCGACGTCGTCGAACGCTTACTCGACACGACGGGGCTAGCGGTCGACGATGTCGACGCGTTCTGGGTCAACGAGGCGTTCGCCGCCCAGTCGGTCTACGTGATGCAGCGGCTCGGAATTCCGCGCGAGAAGATGAACCCCTACGGCGGTGCCGTCGCGTTCGGGCACCCGATCGGCGCCTCGGGTGGGATGCTAGCGACGTCGCTGGCGTACCAGCTCGTCGATGACGGCCTCGAGTACGGGCTCGTCGGGATGAGCCTCGGTGGCGGCGGTGCCGTCATGTCGCTGTGGCAGCGCGCGTGAACCGGGCGGGACGAGCGCCGAGCCGAGCCGGGTGGCGGTCACTCCATCTCGCCCGCCACTCCCTCCTCCGTCGACGCCTGCAGTCTGGACTCGACGACGTTCGCGTCGGGGTCGTACCGGACGAACCCGGCCGCCTCGAGCCGCGGGAGGTGGACGTGGTGGAGCGCGAGCGGGAGCGAGTCTCCGGAGTCGATTCCCGGATCGGCGTCGGCCAGTCGTCGGATCTCCGCCGCGAGCGTCGACAGGTCCACCGGGTCGTCCGTTTCGGCAAGGACGACGAGAGCCGCGCGCCGCTCGGGGACAGCGAGGTGAGCAAGCGACGCCGCGGCGTGACGCCGGTCGGTTTCGAGGAACGCCCGGACGTCCGGGACGGCCTCGTGTCCGTCGAGGTTCGCCCGGACCGTGGCGTCCTCGTTCCGTGAGACGAGGCCGGCCGCCTCCAGTCGCGGGAGGCGAACGTGGTGCAGGTCGACCAGGACCGACTCGGCGTCGGCGTCGGAGACTGCGTCGGTCGCGACGTCGCGTTCGTCCGCGCAGACGGCCGCCGCCAGCGCCTCCGGGGACGTCGGCCCGTCGCGGTCGAGTACCGAGAGGACGCTCCGACAGCGAGCGTCGCTCAACGCTGCGTAGACCTGCTTTCGTGGCTCCTCCGCTCGGTTTCGAGTCCGGTCCGTCCCGTCGGGTGACTCGTCTCTCCCCCCGTTCGTCGGCTCCCCCATCACGAGCGTGCATTTGTGTGCCATCCACATAGTGGTATGCCCGACGTCCGTCGGCACGTCGAGCGGGACGGCCCGCGGCGTGGCGACGTCGGCGTTCACGACTGCCTTTTGCCCGCTCCGAGCGTAGCTGGGTCGTGCCCGCGTTCGAAGCCGTCCTGTTCGACCTCGACAACACGCTCTGCCGCCACGAACAGTCGGCGGAGACCGTCTACTTCGGCGCGTTCGAGCGCGCCGGGGTCGAGCCGGTCGGCACCCCCTCGGACCTCTGGGAGTCGCTCGACGGCGACCCGCCGCCGGACGACCCGACCGACTACCTCGCCGACGGCTTCGCGCGGGTTTCCGACCGGTACGGCGTGAGGGTGGACACGCGCCGTCTCGCGGAGGGGTTCCGCGAGACCGTCGACTACCGCGCCGTCTCGTTCGTCTCCGGAGCCGAACGAGCGCTCGTCGCGGCGCGCGAGCGCGGCCCCGTCGGCCTGGTCACGAACGGTCCGGCGTCGAGACAGCGGGTCAAACTCGACGCTCTCGGCATCGGGGATGCGTTCGACGTCGTCGTCTACGCCGGCGACCTGCCACGGCGCAAACCCTACCCCGATCCGTTCGAGGAAGCACTCGAAGCACTCGACGTGCGACCCAGCGCGGCGCTGTACGTCGGTGACTCGGTCGAGTACGACGTCGTCGGCGCACACCGTGCGGGCCTCCCCGTCGCCTGGTTCGCTGACGGGGGTAGGTGGGACGAGGAGACGTGGGGCGAGGTCGACCGACCGGCGTACGTCCTCGACCGGATGGACGACCTCGTGGACGTGCTCACCGGTGACGCGTCGGGCGGGTGAGTCGACGATGCTCCTCAGTCTCCGGTCGGGCCCACGCGAGGAGACCGTTTCGTCGTGCGGGAGGCGACGCGTCGAGCGTCGCAGGCGCGGAGCCCCGTCGAGGAGAAACGTCGGCTCCGGCGATATCACGCCCGCAGCGACAGAGCAGCCGTATACCCGCCCCGCTTATCAGCCCGATAATAAGGTAGCCCCGGGGCGTGGTGTGAACTGTACCGTCGCTCGATGACGCCACCACCGATCATCGTGTGAGGGTACACACCCACCAGCCATCACGGTGGAGGGGAGGGCTCACCCCGAGGAAACCACCGCCGCGGGGTCTGCCCAGTTCCGTCGACTCGGCACCGAGTCACTCCCCGCACACCTGTGCCCATCTGCCGCTCTCCGTCTGCGACGTGCGGCGTAGGGGAGGGGTCGCACCCGACGCGAGTCGGTTCGCGTCTTTCCCATCCGCCCGCACCGTTCTCTGGGAGGTCGACACCGTTCTTCGGGAGCCTCGCTCACGTGGAAAGCGGTGTGACGCGACGAGTCCGCGGCCCGGTCGGCCCGTAGCAGAGAAGTTATCCGCGGAGCCAGCAGAGCGAGAGGAGGAGGAACGTCGTGACCGCGGAGACGCCCGCGACGAGTCTCGTGGTGGCGAACGAGGAGACACCGAGTGACGTCAGCGCGAGCGCGGCACCCGAGAATACCGACACGGCGAACGGATAGCTCGACCATCGCGTCCCCGTGTCGATCCGCTCGGTGGCGTCCTCGGACCCGTCTCTGTTCGCGGTCTCGTTCGGTCCGTCGCTCGACTCCTCCGGGTTTCGGTCGTCACCCGGGGGCGAAGCGGCGGCGTCGAGTTCGTGGTCGACGGGAGGCCCGTCGAGGTAGGCGACGAGCCGGGTCACTCGTTCGCACGAGGTCACGAGGCCGCGGCTCTGATTGTAGTCAACGACGTCCATGTCGTCGAGCTTTGGCAAGTGTCGCTGGTAGAGTGCGATGTAGACACGCTGGCGCTGAGTCGACGTGAGCCGCTCGACCGTCGTGTCGTGCTCCCAGGCGGCGACCCGTTCGGCGAGGTCGCCCATCTCGACCGTCTCGTCGACGTCATGTAGGTGCTGGAGGACCCACCGACGTCGCTGGTTCTGGAGGAGGTGAAACGCGTCGTCCAGTCCGAACGGTTCGCTCTCCGTCCCCTCCGGTCGTTCGTGGGGGCTGCCACGGGAGTCGGAGTCGCCTGCGGAATCTGTCGTCTCGACCGACATCTATCCCTTCTGTGTCCCCGTGACCAATAACCGGATACCCCCGTTCGCGCTGTTGCACCGGTTATTCACATCGTAAACCGACTGTTTCGAGCGAAACGGTCGAAAGGTTGAAGCACGTCACTCCGACCGAGGCAGGTCCGAGCAGGTGTACACACGTGGGCCGGTGTGCAGGCCAACGCTGGGGAGGGACCCGGAGCCGACACGTCGGGAGTTGCCGCCGGCGAGACTTCGAGGGTCGGCGCGTTTATCGGGCCGATAGTAAACCCCGTAGACGCCCGAAGGCGACCCAGAGAGGAGTAGATGAACTCACACCACACGCGACTGCTCACGCTCTGTGTACTGGTATGCTGTATGTTCGCGGTCGCATCGACGGCGTCGACGCTCGACGAGAGCGTCTCGACGGACCCGAGCGACGCTATCGATCCGGACTGGGAGAAACTCCCCATCGGGAAGGAGAAGGCGAGCGAGTTGCGCGAGCGCGCGCAGTCGGAACCGGCTGACGCGGGAACGCCCTCCGCGGACGCGTCGACCGACGGTGGCGACCGCCGGGACGAACAGTCAGCCTCGGGTGAGGGGACCGCCCAGGGTTCGAGCGGGGGTGAGGCGGGCGACGCCGGGACGTCAGGCGGGAGCGACGGCTCCGAAGCGCGCGCCGCGAGCGGAGGGCACGAGAGCGACGGCGGGTCGAAGACGGCGACAGTCTCGCTGCTCACCCTCCTGTTCAGCCTGTTACGCCCCCTCTTGCTGGGCGTTCTGGTACTGGGTGTCCTCGTCGGCGGCGTGGTCGTCTTCCGTCGACTACGGCCCGAGCGGTCGCCGACCGACGGCGACGGGTCCACCGGGCTCTCACGACCGGTCGGTTCCCCCTCGCCGTCGAACGACGTGAGTCGAGCGTGGTTCGAGTTGATGCACCGGTTCGGGGTCGCCGACGAACACCAGCTCACACCGCGGGAACGCGCCGAACTGGCTATCGAGCGCGGCGCCGAACCGGACAGCGTCCGGGCGCTCACCGGGCTCTTCGAGCGGACCCGCTACGGTCACACCTCGGTGACGGACGCCACCCGTGATCGTGCGGAGAAGTGGCTCGACAGGGCGACCGAAGGGCGCGACAGCCGGAGGGAGTGGGCGTGAGACGGCGGGCACAGGTCGCGGGGCTCCTCGGCGCCGCGGCACTGGGTGTAGCGGTGGTGTCGGGGGTGACGCTCCCCCTCGAAGCACTCGTCGATCGTCTCGGGAACGACTACGACTACCTGGCCGTCGTGGCCGTCGGCGGGCTCTTCGG
>JBEPYA010000157.1:0-9721 GCA_041641615.1 Salinigranum sp.
GTCCTCACCAACCTCGTCGGGACCGCGTTCGGCTTCTGGTACTACCGCTTCCAGTTCTCCATCGAACCGACGGTGATGTGGCCGTTCGTCCCCGACTCGCCGGTGGCGACCCTCTTCATCGCGCTCGCGTTCGGCCTGTGGTATCTGGACCGGTCGAACGAGTACTTCAGCGCGCTGGCCTTCTTCGGCTGTCTCAAACTCGGCGCGTGGACGCCGTACGTGCTCCTCGTCTTCATGGAGGACTTCTCGTACCTCCATCCGGCGATGTATCACTTCCTCTTCTGGAGTCACCTCGCGATGGTCGTCGAGGCGTTCGTCATCCACCGGTTCTCGAACTTCCCGATCAAGGCAGTTCTCGTCGCCGTCGTCTGGTACGGCTTCAACGACCTCGTCGACTACTTCGTTCCCCTCGTCGGGACACCGCACCACACGCTCATCCCGGCCGAACCCATCTCGGCAGGAGTGGTCCAGCACGTCTCGCCGGCACATGAACTCGCCGCCGCCGGTGCCGTCGTGCTGACGCTCGCGGCGACGTTCCTCGCGCTGTCGACGCGGGTGAAGCTGCTCGAAGCCGCGCGGTGAGCGTCGCTCTCGCGGAGCCGCGTCACTTCGGTCTCGCGCGGTAACCCGACGGTTACCTGACGTTTTAAGCCCACACCCGGGCTACGGGGGGGCATGGAGTTCTCACGCGTCGCCGACCTCCCGCTCGCCGTCGAATCCGTCGACTACACCCAGCAGGAACGCGACACCTCCAGTGGGTTCGTCCGGAAGTCGACGACGTTTCGCCTCTCGGGCGAGGGCGAGACGGGCCGCGGCGAGGACGTGACGTACGACACGGAGGACCACGACGCCCTTTCGGACCTCGACTCGGAGGCCTTCGCCGACGCCTTCGACCTCGCCGGCGAGTACACCTTCGAGTCGTTCTCCGACCGGCTGGACGACCTCACTCTCTTCCCGACGAAAGAGCCCGAGCGCGACACCGCACACCACTACCGCCGGTGGGGGCTCGAGTCGGCGGGGCTCGACCTCGCGCTCAGACAGACCGGCGAGAGCCTCGGCTCCCTGCTCGGCCGCGAGTACGACCCCGTTCGGTTCGTCGCCTCCACCCGACTGGGTGAACCGCCGACGACCGACCGGGTGGACGCTGTCCTCGATCGCGTCCCCGACGCCGAGTTCAAACTCGACCCCACCTCGGAGTGGACGGCCGAACTCGTCGACGCGCTGGCGGACGTCGACGCGGTGCGCATCCTCGACATCAAGGGGCAGTACAAGGGGACCGAGGTCGACACCGAACCCGACGCCGAGCTCTACCGGCTCGTCTTCGAGGGCTTCCCCGACGCCGTCGTCGAGGACCCGGCGCTCGTGCCGGAGACCGAGGGTATCGTCGAGTCGCACAAAGAACGGCTCTCGTGGGACTACCCCATCACGGGCGTCGACTCCGTGGAGGCGCTGCCGTACCCGCCGAACTGGCTCAACGTCAAGCCCTCGCGGTTCGGGAGTGTCGAGTCGCTGTTCGAGACGCTCGCGTACGCCGAGCGGGAGGGGATACAGCTGTACGGCGGCGGACAGTTCGAGCTCGACGTCGGGCGCGCACACATCCAGGCGCTCGCGTCGCTGTTCTATCCGGAGGGCCCGAACGACGTCGCCCCGGGCGTCTACAACGACCCAGAGCTTCCGCAGGAGCTACCGGCGAGCCCGCTCGAACCCGGCGACCCGGTCGGACTGGGCTTCTGAGAAGCGGACAGAGAGAGAGGCGAAGGACGAGCGAGGAATCAGGCCCGGTCGGTGTGGGCACGCACCCACAGTTCGCCGATGCGTGACAGTCGGGTTCGGTAGGACTTCCCGTGTTCTTCCTGCTCGATGTAGCCCTTCCCACCGGGACCGAGCCGGTCGACGTTGTAGATGACCTTCGACCGGAACGAGTCGGTGTACTCCTCGTTCAGCTCCTTCGCCAGCGCCTCGGCCAACTCGGAGACGGATTCGAAGACGCCACGCTCGCCGAGCTTGAACAGGATGACTTCCTCGAACGGCTTGACGTTCGAGAAGGACGCGACCGGGAGCTCGACGATGTGGTTCTCCCCGATGCGCTTCGCGCCGATAGTCGTGCCGCGCTCGTCGAACTCCTCTAGGAGGTTCGACGCGGCGTCGAGTCGGGCTTCGAGCCGCTCGCGGTCGACGGTGACGTCGACGCTCGTGGTCCCGTCGGCGTCGCTCGCGTCGCCCGCATCGAACCCATCGCCCGCGTCGGCCGCGTCCGCAGCGTCGAGCAGTTCGGCGAGGAGGTCCCGCCCGGCGCGGAGTTCCTCCGCGAGTTCGGTTTCGAGATACTTCTCCGGGGCCGTGTAGTAGGTGTGGATCCTGTCGCGGTCTTCCTGGCGCTCGACCATGATGGAGTGGGCGGCGGTGGCAAAGGCGAAGGAGACGGGACGGGGCATGGCGCTGACGTTCACCCACACCTCCGCACCGGTGTCGAGTTCGGCGTTGATGAGGTCGTACGCCTGCTCGAACGCCGCGTCGTAGTCGTAGACGTCGTCGACGATCACTCTCCCCGTCTCGGCGCCGAGAAGGTTCTTGAAGTCCTTTTCGAGCTTCTTCGAGAGGTGACGCGAGTACTCGACGTTCGCCTCGCTCCCGACGGCCCCTTCGAGGAGGACGACGCGGTCGACGTCGAACTGGTCCCGGATGAGCGGCGCGATGAGGCGGTCGTAATCGAACCCCACCGGGACGATGTGCGTCTGCATGTGAGGGGAGTAGTTCGGATGTGTTCTTAAGTGACGTGCGTCGTTTCGAGCGTCGGTCGGGAGTGAGACGCGAGGCGATGGCGAGTCCCGAGCGGGCATGCGACGAGGCCCGATCGCCAGGGCGCTGACGCCACGGGCCTCCCCAGCCGAGTCGCGCCCTCACTCGCTTCGCTCGTTCGGCCGCTCATCCACCGAAGCGACGGAGTCGCTTCGAGCCTTCGCTCGTTTCACTCGCGAAGACCTCGCACGGTTTCGGCGCGACAGGCAGTCGCGCCAGCGCGCCACCACATCGACGATCGGGACGACCCGTCTCGTCTCTCGCCGCCAGCACCTCGGTCGCCCGCCGACAAACACGGCGGTCCGACGAAGCATTGACAACAGTTGACACTGTACTTGGGGCGACCCATGCCGCCGATCGACGAGCTAACCGTCCTCGTGCCGGTCGACATCTCCGGCACAGAGACGCCACCACTGGGCATCATCGACCTGCTCGGTCCGAGTCGGGTGGTGCTCTTGGGGTACTTCCCGGTTCCCCGCCAAGCGGAACCGGCGCTCATCAAAGACGAGTACGAGGCCGACGCGGAGGCGAAACTCCGCGACATCGCGGAGGGACGACCGGACCTGACGGAGGTGCTCGTCTTCACACACGACCGCGAGGCGACCATCGACCGCGTCGCCGACCAGTACGACTGCGACGCGGTGCTTTCGGCCGAGCGCGTCGACACCATCGAGCGGGTGCTCGTCCCGATCCGGGGGGACGTGAACCTCGAACGCATCGTCTCGGTCGTCGCCGGGTTGCTCGACGCGAGCGGCGCGACGGCGACGCTCTTTCACTCGGTCGCCGAGGGGGCGGACGCGAGCCAGGGGGAGTTCCTCCTCCGGGGTGCCGTCGACCGGCTCGTCGACTACGGCGTCGACGAGGAACGGGTGGACTGGCGACTGGGCAAGACGGGCGACCCGTCGGACGAGATCGTCGCACTGGGGAGCGAGTACGACCTCGTCGTCCTCGGCGAGACGGAGCCGTCGCTGGCCGAGCGCATCATCGGCGACGTGCTGTCTCGCATCGTCGACGACGTCGACCGGCCGGCGCTCATCGTGAGGGACGTCACGTGAGTCACACCCCCTACGCCGAGGACGGAGCGATCCGATGAGCGTCGACGGCGGCGAACTCGAACGGACGCTGGGGTTCGTCGAGGCGATGACGCTGGGCGGAGGAACGATGATCGGGGCGGGTATCTTCATCCTCCCGGGCATCGCGGCGCAGAACGCCGGACCGGCGAGCGCCATCTCCTACGCGCTCGCGGGGCTCGTCGCGCTGTTCGCGGCGCTCTCCTTGTCCGAGTTGGCGACCGGGATGCCCATCGCCGGCGGGAGCTACCACTACGTCAACCGCGCGCTGGGGAGCCTCTTCGGGAGCGTCGTCGGGTGGGGAATGTGGACGGGGCTGATGTTCGCGAGCGCCTTCTACATGATCGGCTTCGGGCAGTACATCGTCGAGCCGATCCCGTTCCTCGACGGGCGCGTCTTCGTCGTCGGCCTGGGACTGGTGGGGCTGGCGCTGCTCGTCGGGGTCAACTACTACGGGACCGAGGAGTCGAGTTCGCTGCAGAACGTCATGATCGGAGCCGAAACCGCGGTCATCCTCGTTTTCGTCGCCGTCGGCGTCTTCTTCATCGACCCAGCGAACCTCGAACCGTTCGCCCCCACGGGAGCGAGGGGTGTCGTCGCGACGACCGGCATCGTGTTCATCTCCTTTCTCGGCTTCGAGATCATCGCGACCGTAGCCGGCGAGATCAAGAACCCCAGTCGCATCATCCCGCTGTCGATGATCCTCTCGGTCGTGCTCGTGACCGGCCTCTACGTGCTCGTCATGCTCGTCAGCACCGGCGTGCTCCCGGTCGACGCCCTGGCTGCCTCACCGATTCCGGTCGCCGACGTCATCACGGTGTACCTGGGCCCGATCGGTGCGGTGGCCATCGTGTTCGCTGCCATCGTCGCCGCTATCTCGAGCTCGAACTCCTCCGTGCTCGCCGCCTCGCGCGTCGTCTACGCCATGGGGCGCGACGGTATCGTGAGCGAGTGGCTGAACACGAGCCACCCGCGCTTTTTCACCCCTCACCGGGCGATTCTCGTCACCGGCGGGGTGATCGCGCTCCTCGTCTCGGTCGGCCTCGGCGTCGACGCCATCATCTCCCTGCTCGCCGAGGCGGCGAGCTTCAGCTTCCTCGTCGCCTACTCGCTCGTCCACGTCTCGCTCGTCGTGTTCCGCCGGGCCGACCCCGACGAGTACGACCCCTCCTTCACCCTCCCGCGTCCGCTGTACCCGCTCGTCCCCGTGCTGGGCGTGGCCTCGTCGCTCGTCGTCGTTTCACAGATGGCACCCGTCATCGTCCTCGTCGGGTCGGGTATCGTCGTCCTCGGCGTGGTCTGGTACGCCGTCTACGCCCGGGGGCGCGTCGTCGGCGAGGGCCTGCTCCGCGAAGCGATCCGGCCGAAGCCGGCGAACCCCTACCGGGTGGTCGTCCCCATCTCGAACCCCGAGACACAGCGGGGACTGATCCGACTCGCCGCGGCCAGCGCGCGGGCGAACGCCGACGCCGGCGAACCCGAACTCGTCGCGGTCAACGTCGTCCACGTCGAGCATCCGTCCCCCCTCCAGAACGTCGAAGCCGACCGGGCCGACCACCAGCGCGACCTGCTGGAGAACGCCCGGGCCATCGCCGCGGAGATGGACGTCCGCCTCCGGACGCGGGCCATCGTCGCCCCCGACACCGGCGCGGCGATACTCGACGTTCTCGACGAAGAGGAGGCCGCCGAAGTGCTGTTGGGATGGGATGGGGCGTTCGAAGGGGACGACCCGGTCTTCGGCTCGCCGGTCGACACGGTGGTCGAGTCGGCACCGTGTGACGTCGTCCTCGTCGCACTCAGGGAGAGCGTGGGAGCACCCGTGGGGCTCGTCGGGCCCGACACGGGGGCCGTGTCGGTCGCACGTCGCGTCGGCGAATTCGCGGCAGTCGACGGGACCACACCGACGCTGCTGACCGTCAGGTCGACGGACGACGGGGAGGCGAGAGGCGACACGGCGACCGTCACCGAACTCGTGGCCGCTGCCGATGTCGATACCGACGACTTCGAGGTCACGGCGGTCGCGGCCGACGCGCTTCCGGAGACGCTGACCCAGTACGGGACCGTCTGCGTCGCCCTGGACGACGGCGTGCTCGTCGGGGCGCTCAGGGACGTGTCGGGGAACGTCGCGCTCGTGGCGGGGAGCGACCGCTGACGGCGTCGTTGCGCACGAATCCCATCGTGTGCGCGGTTCGAGAGCGAGAGACGGCCGACGAATCGGAGAGACGGAGACGACCGACGAACCACGTGGGGAGTAACGACGCACGGTCGCCAGGGCGCTGAAGCCACAACCCTCCCCAGCCGATTCGTGCCCTCGCTCGCTTCGCTCGTTCGACCGCTCATCCACCGAAGCGACGGAGTCGCTTCGAGCCTTCGCTCGTTTCACTCGCGAAGACCTCGCGTGTGCTCGCGGACGGAGCCGCGAGCGTCACACCAACCGCTCCAGCTATTGCTGGGTACTTACGTCTCACCGAGCGCCGACAGCACCTCGTCGGTCGTCACGACGGTCGCGAACTCCCCCGAGAGGTGTGCCAGCGCCGTTTTGTGCACGGTCTCGGCGTCGAACACCTCGTCCCCGAGTTCGCGGTCGTGGGTCGCCGTCGCGTCGGAGACGACGAGCGGCGAAAAGCCCAGGTTCTCGGCCATCCGGGTCGTCGTCGACACGCAGTGGTCGGTGGTAAGGCCGACGACGACGACCGTCTCGTGCCCGTGTTCGCGGAGCCACGCCTCCAATCCGGTCCCAACGAACGCGCTGTTGACGTTCTTGACGTACGCTCGCTCGTCCGCTCGGGGTTCGAACTCGGGTTTCCACGCGAAGCCGGGGCGGTCCCCTCTGAGGGGTGAGTGGGGTTCGGTGGAGTCGTGGCGGACGTGGACGACCGGGAGCCCGCGCGAGCGCCACTCCCCGAGGAGCCGTGCGGCGTTTTCTTCCGCCAGAGGGTTGTTCCGCTCGCCCCACCCCGGTTCGTCGAAGCCCGTCTGGAGGTCGACGAGGAGCAGAACCGGGTCCGACGGGAGGTCGGGCGACATGGGTCAGTCCGCCGCCGTCTTCGGTCCCGAATCGAGCGGCGTCGAGACGGCCTTCGGGTGCTCGCGGGAGACCGTCAGCGGGCACTCGTCGGGGAACTGCGACTCGTCCTCGGAGAGCATGTACTGGACCCACTCACGGTCGCCCTCGACGCCCCAGTCGCCGAGGTCGGCGTGGGGGCAGACGCCGTCGTAGTCGGAGAGGCGGCCCTGGATGACCGCCCTCGCGCGCGCACCGGCGTCGGTGTCGTGGGTGAGGCCGTCGAACAGTCGACGGGGCTGGAACGTGATTTCGAGACCGACCGGACAGTACCGGCTCTTGCGTCGCTCGTAGAAGGGCGCACGGCAGGTCGGGAACATCGGTTCGCCGCCGAAACAGAACTCCCAGTGGGGGTCCTCCGGTTCGACGGGGATACCAGCGGGCCACGGTTCGGGGTCGTGGACGTGGAGGAACTGCAGGACGTGCCAGAGGCGCTCGTGGTACTCGGCCTCCGTCTCGGCCCCGTCCGGTTTGAAGAAGACGACGAACGATGCGTTCGGCGAGTGATCCGCGAAAACCGCGAGATATTCGAGGAGCGTGTCGCGGAAGGTGAGAAGCGCGTCCTTGTCGGTGACCGACGCCACGGTCGAGTAGAGCGGCCATCCCTTCTCGACCGACTCGACGCCGAAGAAGCAGGGAAACGGTGACCCGTTCCGCTCTCCGAGGAGGCCGTCGCGGAGCGAGGTCCAGTGGGCGGCGACCCAGTCGGGCGCGTCGCCGCTGTCGACGCGCGCCGCGAGCGTCTCCTGGTCGAGCAGGCCCGCAAAGCCCGATTCGTTCATACTCGATAGTTCGTCGCGAGCGACAAAGACACTTCGAACCGAGCAACCGAAACTGACGACACGCGTTGGATTTCGACCCTCTAAAACGGCAGTATTGGAAGCGCCCCGGGTGACGGTGAACGTGCGGTCACGGGCCGGTAAAGACGCGCTCCGGGGCGACTTTGAGGACGACCCGCTCGGTCTGGATGGGGTTCGGGTACTCGTCTTCGCCCATGTACCGTTTCGCCAGGACGTCGATGTGCTCGCGAGCACCCTCCGTCGTGATCTCGTCGACGTCGCCGAACACGGAGAGGAATCGGTAGGGGTTGCCGGGGTCGACCATGCTCACCCCCACGCTGGGGTTCCGCTCGACGTTCTTCGTCTTGCGTCGCCCCCGCTCGGTGTTGATCAGCAGGTGACCCGTGTCGGCGTCGTAGTCGATCCAGACGGGCGTAACGTGCGGGTAGTTCGTCGGTGTCATCGTCGCGAAGTGCGCGACGGTCGCCTTCTCGAACAGATCGTGGACGTCCTCCGGAATCGACTCCATGGGAGAGTCACGCCCGGTGACAGCTTCTAGTTACCGGCCGGGGGGCGAACGTGACGGGAAGGAGAGGGGAGGGGAGAGCGACTCAGTCCGCCTGGAGCGCGTCGCTGTCGGTGAAGCGCGCCGCGTTCTCTCCGGGCGCGGCCGTCGTGACGAGTGAGACGCCCACCGTGAGGAGCAAGGAGAGGACCATCCCGTAGAGGGCGAAGTCCCAGCCGAGGTAGGTGGCCGGGAGCGACCCGAAGACGTGTGCGAGGTAGAAGGCCTGCCCGCCGAGGACGCCGGTGACCATCCCCAACCGGGTGGTCCGCGCCCAGTAGAGCGCGACCATCACCGGCAGGGCGAGCTGGGCGTAGCCCCCGAAGGCGGTGTCGCCGATGCTAACCAGGAGGTCGAAGCCCCCGCCGCCACCGCCACCGGCGACGAACAGCGACGCGACGAACGACAGGAGCGCGAAGGCGACGACGCCGAGACGGGCGACCCAGCCCTCTCTCGTCTCCGAGGCCGTGGGATTCACGAGCGGGCGGTAGAGGTCCCTGGTGAGGTACGACGACCCCGAGAGGAGCATCGAGTCCGAGGAGGACATCATCGCGGCCATCGCGCCGGCGATGACGAGCGCCGCGAACCACGCGGGCGTGTACTCGTTCAAGAGCGCGGGAATGACGTTTCCGCCGTCCGGTACCGCCACGCCGAGGCCGGCGGCCCACGACCCCAGGAGGAATGCGGGGACGAAGAGCAGAAGCACCAAAACGGGCCACAGCGCGAACGAGCGCTTCAGGACACGGGCGTCCTTCGCGACGAAGAAGCGCTGGTTGATCTGGGGGAACATCGTCACGCCGAACGCGATCGTGACGGCCGTCGAAATCATCCACTGCGCCGAGTACAGCCCCCCTCCCAAGGAGACGAACTCGGGCTTTTCGGTCGCGACCTGTGCGCCGACCGCCGAGAGGCCACCGACGCTCGTGACGACCCACGCGGCGGCGACCCAGACGATGCCGAGCATGAACACGCCCTGGAGGGTGTCGGTCCACGCGACGCCTCGGAGACCGGCGACGACGACGTAGACGATCATGAACACGGTGATGAGCGCCGCGCCGGCCCAGTATGGGACCGCTCCGTCGGTGAGTCCGACGAGCGCCTGTCCGCCGCCGACCTGCTGGAGCATCACGTACGGGAAGAGCCAGAACAGCGAGACGCCCGCGACGAGCGCTCTTAACCCCGTGGACCCGAACCGGTCGCCAAGCATCTCGCCGAGGGTGACGTAGCCGAACGCCTTGCCGACGAGCCACTGCTTGTAGCCGACGACGTACCAGAGGATGGCGAAGAGGACGCCGTCCATGAGGCCCATCACGAGACTCCACTCGGGGCCGGCCCCGTAGGCCAGGTTTGGTCCGCCGAAGAAGGTAAAGGCCGACAGCAGCGTCGCGAACGTCGTGAAGAGGAGGACGACGGTCCCCATCGAGCGCGAGGCGAGGTAGTAGTC
>JBEPYA010000158.1:0-9718 GCA_041641615.1 Salinigranum sp.
TCGAACGCGGAGAGAGCGAACGAGCGGAGACCGAGTACGTCGCTCGCGAGGCCGAGGAGTCGCCGTTCGTGGACTTCGAGACCGTCCGGGCCGCGCTCGAAGACGACGACGTCGCCGTTCTCGACACGCGCGAACCGCACGAGTGGGAGGAGGGGCACCTCCCCGGCGCGGTCCAGCTCGACTGGCGCGAACTCGTCGACGACGACTCGCGGGGGTTGAAGTCCGACGTCGAACTGGAGGCCATCCTCGCGGACCACGGGGTCGGCCCCGAGAAACGGGTCCTCCTGTACTGCAACACGGCCCGGCGCATCAGCCACACGTACGTCGTCCTCCGACACCTGGGCTACGAGGACGTCATGTTCTACGAGGGGTCGCTGACGGAGTGGGAGGCGCGGGGCGCGCCGCTGGAGTCCGCCTGACGTCGGGAGAGCGCTCACTCGTTCGGTTCCTCGACCGGGACGTCGTTGAGTTCCGCCGAGAGGAGACTCGCCGCCTCGACGACGAGCGCAACGACGAGCGGGCCGGCGATGATGCCGATGGCACCCATCGAGAGGAGGCCGCCGACGAAGCCGATAAAGTAGACGCCTCCCGAGAGGTTCGCCGCGCGCTTCGAGAGGCGCGGGCGGACGAGGATGTCGGGGAGCCAGGCGATGAAGAATCCGCCGACGATGAGGAGCAAGACGGCCTGTGAGAGCTGTCCGGCCGCGACGTGGATGACCGCGATGGTCAGGAGCAGGAGGCTCGGTCCGACGATGGGGATGAACTGGAGGATGGCGGCCACTGTCGAGAGCGTGACGACGGACTCGTAGCCGAGGAGGAAGAACACCGGAAGGGCGATGACGAACGTGCCGACCGCCGTCGCCGCCTGGAGGATGTAGATGCCGAAGAGGGTGTTCCGTGCACGGCGGTTGAGCGCCTTCGCCACCCGGCGGTACGTCGGCGGGACGACGGCCAGAATCGACTGCGCGAGCGCCTCGCTCTGCTGGAGGAGCGAGTAGACGAGGAAGACGAACAGGGTGAACTTCACGAGGAGGACGGGCAGCGAGACGAGCAGTTGCTCGCCGACGCTGCGAACGATCTCGACCATCGACGCCCGGAGGTCGGCGACCTGAATAGTGAACGCTCGACCGAGGAACTCGACCTCGTACGTCGCGGGAAGGGTCGACAGCAGGGCGAGCGTCTCGGTGAGTCGGCTCGCGGTGAGGAAGACGAGCGGCGCGACGACGGCGACGACACCGACGAGCGCGGTGAACGTGACCACGACGGTCGCCAGGTGCTCGTCGAGGCCGCGGTCGACCAGTTCCTCTCGGAGCGGGACCAGCAGGTAGGCGACGGTGATGGCGAAGAAGACCGTCCCGATCACGTCAGAGAGCAGGGCCGCGGCGACGACCGTCAGGGCGACCAGGAGGCCACCGAGCACGTACCGTCGTGAGAGTGTCACGTGCGTCCTCCACGCGTCACCGTGTTAAATCCGTAGTGCGCGGACGCAGCCGAAAGCACGACGAACGACGTTCACGAGGGGCGTGTCGCCGAGGTTAAGACCACCCAGTGTAATTACTCAGTTATGGAGCGACGAGCGTTCCTGCGAACAGCAGGTGCAGCCGGGACGGCGGGAATCGTAGCGGGGTGTCTCGGAGGCGGGACCGACCAGGACGGTGAAAGCGGCGGGTCGACGGCGGAACCGACCGCCGGGTCGGCCAGCACATCGGAGAGAACGGGGACGACGGTCGGCTCGACGGCACCGGCGGAGCTGGTGGTCGGGACGTACAGTTCGTTCGTCGACGCCCCGAGTTCCTCGCCGGGGCCGTGGCTGAAAGAGCGGTACGAGTCGGAGTTCGACGCCACGCTGACGTGGGAGACACCCGAAAACGGGCTGAACTACTTCATCGAGCGACAACTCGGGGGAGCCGGTATCGACGCCGACGTCTACGTCGGCCTCGACACGAACATGCTCATCCGTATCGACCAGAAGCTCTCCGAGCCCCTCTTCGCGCCGGTCGAGGAGGGCGCGCTCTCGCGACGCGAGGAGGTGAAGTCGTCGCTGGAGTTCGACCCGAAGGGGCGGGCCGTGCCGTACGACACGGGCTACATCTGCCTCGTCTGGAACGAATCGGAGACGACCGCCCCGGAGACGTTCGACGGGCTTCTCGATTCGGCGCACGCGGGCGAACTCATCGTCCAGAACCCCACGTCGAGTGCGACGGGGCAGGCCTTCCTCTTGCACACCGTCGCGGCGAAGGGCGAAGAGGGCTACCTCGACTACTGGCGGGGGTTGAAGGAGAACGACGTCCGCGTCCTCGGTAACTGGGAGGACGCGTACAACGCCTACTCGAACGGCGAGGCGCCGATGGTAGTGTCGTACTCGACGGACCAGGTGTACGCCAACCGGTACGACGAACCGATGGCACAACACCAGATCAGGTTCCTGAACGATCAGGGCTACGCGAACCCCGAGGGAATGGCCCGGTTCGCGGCGAGCGAGAAGAGGGAGCTGGCGAACGGGTTCATGGACTTCGTGCTTCGACCCGAAGTCCAGGCCGAAATCGCGGTCCGGAACGTCCAGTTCCCGGCGACGACGACGGCGGAGCTCCCGGCGGAGTTCGCCGAGTACGCTCACGAGCCGCCGGAGGCCGTCACCTTCACGTACGACGAACTGAAGGGTTCGCTCAGTGAGTGGACCGACGCGTGGGCCAGAGCGTTCGCCAGCAAGTGACGGTGACGGCGACGACGGCGACCGTCGAGTAGTGAACGACCCGCGCGGCACGCTCGGACGGCTCGGTCGCCGCCTGGGGTGGGAACAACTGGTCCTCCCGGCGGCCGCGGTCGTGACGGGCGCCGTTCTCCTCGTCGTCTTCTACTATCCGGTGGCGACGGTGTTCGTCGAGAGCGTCGTCGTCAGCGGGGAGCTGACGTTCGATCCGATCCAGTCGGTCCTGACCTCCGACTTCTACCTGGTCGATATCATCGGCTTTACCGCCTATCAAGCGCTCCTCTCGACTGTCGCCAGCGTCGCGCTCGGTCTCCCCGGTGCGTGGGTGCTCGCACGGTTCGAGTTCCCCGGCCGGCGGACGCTCCGGTCGGTGACCATCCTCCCGTTCGTCCTCCCCTCGATCATGGTCGCCATCGGCTTCGTCGCGATGTTCGGTCGACGGGGAACGCTCAACTCCGTACTCGGGCTCGCGGGCTTCGGCCCGGTCGAACTGCTGTTCACCCTCGAAGCCGTCGTCGTCGCACACGCCTTCTACAACGCGCCGCTCGTGATGCGCGTCGTGACCGCCGCGTGGGAGAGCGTCGACGCCCGCGCCGTCGAGACGGCACGGAGCCTCGGTGCCTCGCCCACGAGAGCGTTCCGCGACGTGGTCGTCCCCCAGCTCCTGCCGGCAGTCGCGGTCGGCGCGACGCTGACGTTCGTCTTCACGTTCGCCTCCTTTCCCATCGTCCTCGCGCTCGGTGGCTTCCAGCTGGCGACCGTCGAGGTGTGGATCTTCAAGCTCGTCTCCGACCTCGAATACGCCGAGGCAGCGGCGCTCGCGACCGTCGAGACGACTCTCTCGCTCGGGCTCACCTACGCGTATCTCCGGTACGAGGGCCGAGTCTCGGGGCAGGGTGAGGGCGCGAACCCCCTCCCGCGACAGTCGCTCGTGCCCGGTTCGATGGACCTGAAAACGCTCGCGAGTCGGCTCTCGATTCTCGCGTACGGCCTCGTGGTCGTCGTGGTGTTCGTCGGTCCAATCGCGAGCATGCTCCTCGCGAGCGTCTCAACCCCGCAGGGTTTCACCCTCGCACACTACCAGTTCCTCGCCGAACGACAGGCGACGGGCGCAGCGTTTCAGGTGAAGCCGCTGCCGGCGATCCGAAACTCCCTGCTGTTCGGCGTCGTCACCGTGCTCGTCGCGCTCCCGATGGGCGTCGTGGTGAGCCTGCTCTCGGCGCGGTCGGGATGGAGGGGGCGAATCGTCGACACGCTGGCGATGGGACCGCTCGCCGTGTCGGGTATCGTCGTCGGTCTCGGCCTCCTCCGGGGACTGGTGTTCGGGGTCAGTGTGTTCGGCCACGAGGTCGTCATCACCGGGACCGTCGCCATCGTCGCGGCCCACGCCGTCGCCGCGTACCCGTTCGTCACCCGGAACGTCTCGCCGCTCCTCGCCCGACTGAACCCGCGACTCGTCGAGTCGGCACGGAGCCTCGGCGCGTCGCGGGCGCAGGCGCTGTGGGACGTCGAACTCCCGCTGGTCGCGGCGGGCGTCGTCGCCGGCGCGGCGTTCGCCTTCGCCATCAGCATCGGCGAGTTCGACTCGACGGTCATCCTCGCGTCGGGGTCGGGGAGCTACACGATGCCTGTCGCCGTCGAACGCTACCTCGGTCGGCGGCTTGGGCCGGCGACGGCGATGGGGTCGGTCCTCCTCGCGATCACCGCGGCGAGTTTCGTGGTCATCGATCGGTTTGGGGGACGGTGGGAGTCGTGACCCGAGCGCGTTCTGTCGCGCGAGACGAGCGAATCCCACCGGTGAGGGAGGAAGCGTGACGAAGCCGCCGTTTCAGCGGCGGCCGAACGAGTTCCACCGGATCGAAGTGGGAACCGTGACTGCGAGCAGCGTCGGCCGCGAGCGACTCGTGATACTCACCGTCGAGGTGGGACTCGTGATTCGAACGGGGTCTATCCCCGACCGACCCGAACGTCGTACGGACGAACGTGTTTTCGTATCTAGACGGTTCCACCCGAAACGAAGGGGTTGCCGGGGGCCGAGAGGGGGTATCGTCGACCCCGTCGCTCGCCCTCCCGAGGGGAACAGTTTAGCACCGCACGGAACCATCCTTCGGACGACTCGGGCGGCCACCGTCGGTCGACCCACGAGGACATCGACATGACCGCCCTCGACCTCACAGGCGTCACCAAGCGGTACGGCGAGACGACGGCGCTCGACGACGTCTCGCTCGACGTCGACGACGGCGAGTTCTTCACCCTCGTCGGTCCCTCCGGGTGTGGGAAGACCACGACGCTCCGGCTCGTCGGCGGGTTCGAATCGCCCACCGAAGGAGCAGTCCGGTTCGACGGCCGCGACGTGAGCGGGGTGCCGCCCGAAGGCAGGGAGATCGGTGTCGTCTTCCAGAGTTACGCGCTCTTCCCGCACATGAGCGTCGCCGAGAACGTCTCGTACGGTCTCCGCTTCTCGGACCCGCCGGGCGGCGTCTCCAGACGCGAGCGCGTCCGCGAGTTGCTCTCGCTCGTCGACCTCGACGGCCTCGAGGAGCGCGACCCGACCGAGTTGTCGGGAGGACAACAGCAACGAGTTGCGCTCGCCCGAGCACTCGCACCCGGACCGAGAGTGCTCTTGCTCGACGAGCCGATGAGCGCGCTCGACGCGGGCCTGCGCGAACGGCTCCGGGCGCAGGTGAAAGAGATCCAGCGCGAACTCGGCGTGACCACCCTGTACGTCACCCACGACCAGGAGGAGGCGCTCGCCGTCTCCGACCGCGTGGCCGTGATGAACGGCGGACGGATCGAGCAGGTGGGGACGCCACAGGACGTCTACCACCGACCGGAGAGCCCGTTCGTCGCGTCGTTCGTCGGGGACAACAACCTCTTCGAGGGCCGCGTCGTCGACCGCGACGGCCGACGAGTCACCGTCGACGTCGGGGGAACGGTGTTCGAGATACGAGTGAGAGGGGGAGAGAGTCCGAGCCCTGGAGAGGACGTCACGTTCGCCGTCCGTCCGGAGCGGCTGCGAACGCTCACCGAGAGCGAGGCCGTCGACGGATCGACGGAGCCGAACCGCCTGCGCGCGCGGGTCGTCCGGTCGGAGTTCCTCGGCGAGACGACGCGTGTGTGGCTCGACTGGGAGGGACGGGAGGTGAGCGCGCGGGCGAGCGAATCACTGACGGGAACCGTGACGCTGGCGTTCGCGGCCGAGGACGCACAGATAGTGCGCGTCGGGTAGAGACGAAGGACGGCCGGGTGGCGACAGGGTTTCAGGCGACGACGGGGCCATCAGGGAACGACGCCCACGGTGAGGAGCGTCCCGAGTTCGCGGTAGCGCTCGACCATCTCCTCGCGCGTCTCGAACTCCTCTGTGGGGAACTCGTCGGCGGGTGGAATTTCGATCTCTCTGTCGGGGACGTTGTCCTGTCCGGCGACGTACAGGCCGGCCTCACGGAACTTCGCCCTGTACTCGGACGCGGACCAGCGCGTCATCGAGACCGAGATGCGCTCCTGCCACTCGTGGGAGTGGACGTTCTCCTCGTAGAAGTTCACCGCGCAGTAGAACGTCCCGCCCGGCCGGATGACCCGGCGGAGCTCTTCGAGCGTGTGGAGGGGGTCGGGCGCGTAGTAGAACGCCTCCATGGAGAAACAGTGGTCGAAGGTGTCGTCGGCGAAGGGGAGCGCGTCGAAGTCGCCGACGACGAACTCCACCGACTCGTCGTCGGTGTACTCGCGGGCGTTCTCGACCATGCCGGGCGCGCCGTCGAGGCCGACAGCCCGTCCCGCACCGCCGGCTTCGCGGAGGGCGCGGGCGGCGTACCCGCTTCCGGAGCCGAGGTCGAGGACGGCGTCGCCCGATTCGACCGGCATCCGCGAGAGGACGTGTCTCGCGGTGTGCCAGTGGCGCTGTTCCATTCCGCGGTCCCGGCCGTCTGCCGCCCACGCGTCGAACTCGTCGCGAACGCTCATACGGGGTGATGAGACGCGGTGGGCAAAACGGGTTCGGAGTGAGTGAGACAGCGCCGGGCCCGTGAGCAGCGTGAAACGCCTCGGTCGCAGGTCGCGTGCCGAATCGACCGATTAGAGACAAACCAGGCAGTTCCGGTGCGATGTCTCGGAGGACAAAGGCCGCGCGGTCGCCAGGGCGTGTGGCCTCGTCCTCCCCAGCCGACTCCCTCGTAGGTTCGCTTCGCTCACCCAGTCGGTCGCCCCTCGCGCGTGAGTCACGGACCGGCGTCCGTGACGTCACGCGCCACCGCACCGCGTTGTGGCGATCGGCACGCGGGAGCGGGCGACCGAAGCGTTTCACCAACCGAATCAGCGACGAGACCCAGCGTGTTCCAGGACACACATATTCGCCGTCTTCGTCGGATCCTCCTTCCGTGTCGGCTTTACCCGCTGACGCTCATAGGTGGGTATGGTCGGGAAGAACCGACGCTTCGCGCTCGCGGACACGGCCCAGCAGATCGTCGGTGGGTTCCTCCTCGCGGGACCGTTCGTCGTCACCGAGGAGGTGTGGGTGCTCGCGCGGAGCATGTCCGCTGTGCAGGGGCTGTTGACGTTCGTCATCGTCCTCGCTATCGGCTACGGGACGCTGTACAAGGCCGACAGCCGCGATCCGGACCGCGAGGTCGAGATCGCAGGGGTCCCCGCACGGTTCGTCTCGCTCATCCTCGTCTCGTACCTCTCGGTGTTTATCCTCGCGCTGGCGTTCGACGCGCCGGGGACGTTCCTCGCCGACATCGCGCAGGCGGACCCGGGTGCGGTCGACATCCTGGGGATGACCCTGAGCGGAGCGGTCCTCGACGTCACGCTGAAGGCGACGAGCGTGGGGGCGATCTTCAGCGTCATCGGGGCGGCGACGGCCGACACGCTGTTCTGACGCTCCCTCGCCATCCCGCAGTCTTAAGTCGATTCGGTCGGTCAATCGCGTATGGATTACACCCTCGCCATCGAGAACACGCCCGACAGTATTCCGGGCGGGACAGGACTCCTCCTCCTCCATCCGAGCATCGGCGAGACGGACCGCATCGACACCGACTTCCTGAAGACCGACACCGACCACTTCCTCGTCGTCTCCACCCGGACGACGGCGCGGGAGGTCGAACAGAAACTCGAATACTACGACGTCGACGAGTCGCGTGCGGTCATCCTCGACTCCATCTCCGTCGAGCGCGGCTACTCGCGACGCCGAACCGAGAACATCCACTACGTCCGCTCGCCGGACGACCTCGCGGGCATCGTCGAACAGGTCCGCACCTTCCTCGAAACCCACGACGGTAAACTCCGCGTGAGCGTCGACTCGGTCACGGAGATGGCGTACTACGCCGACGTCGACGAGGCGTACACCGCGACCGAGGAACTGCTCGCGCTTCTCGACGAACACGACGCTGTCGGGCTCTTTCACCTCTCGAAGGAGGTTCACGACGAGGAGACGCTCGATCGGTTCCGCGAACTGTTCTACGGCGTCATCGACCTCGACGTCGAGGGGAACGTCAGCTACGAGTCCTGAGAAACGGCAGCGACGACTCCCGAGACGAGTTGTCACTCGTCCGCGCGCAACTGCTCGAACGTCTTCTCGGCCCACCGGACCGCGTACCCGGCGCCGTGGTCGAGATACGCCCGCGTGTCTAGCGCGGCGAACGGTGCCGGGAGGTCGAGGTCGTGTTTCACCGCCGAACAGGCGTACTCGGTCGCAGCCGCGAACGAGGTTTTCCCGCGGGCGACTTCGGCGGGGAGGTCCGCGAGCCTCCCGGAGAGGCGGTCGCCGGCGTCGTCCCACGCGTCGTACAGACCGGGGTAGTCGTCGTCCCACCCTCGGAAGACCTCGCAGGTCTGGAGGCCCACCCACGCGTCGAACAGCGCCGCGGCGACCTGGTAGACGTCGGCCGGACTCGACCCGACCGCCGCGTCGAGGGCGACGTACCGCTCGCCGAAGAAGGAGAGGAAGCTCTCGGGGACGTCGAGCGAGAGTTCGACGAACGCCTCCGCGAGGAGGAAGTGGAGGAAGTCGTCGGGGGTTCCGCGGGCGCGGTACTTCACGAGGACGGTCGGGGGGACCGTCTGTCGCGTCCACACGACGGTCCCGTCGCTGGGCAACCCGATGGTGAAGTCGGAACTGGCGTAGTGTGCGAGCGTCTCGGGGACGTCGTCGGGGAGCCACTCGCGCGGATAGCTCGCCGGGTCGAGCGAGTCGGCGAGCAGCCCCAGGTCCTCGGCGACGGCGGGCGGGAGCGTCTCGAAGTCCCGGCCGACGTCGAGGACGAGCGAGTCGGGCGCGTACGCCTCGCGGACGGCCGCGACCTCTCCCGTGAGCGGCCGGCGCTCGAACGTGGACATCGGCGCTATCCGAACGCGGCGACGCCGATGAGAAGCAGCACCAACACGACCGCGAGGCCGACTGTCCCGAGCACGATCTTCGTCGCTTGGCTCATGTCCTCACGGTCTGGGTCCGGTCGCTTAAAAGCTTCAATTCCGGCCACGACTGCGCTCCGTCGCCTCTCACAGGTCTCGCCGTGACCTCGCCGACCGTGTCCCCGGTCGGACACCCCTTCGTTTCCGGTGGAACGTGAACACGTGTCACTTCCGGCTCGCGCGGTAACGGTCGTAATCAGGGTGTTACCGTGTAACGATTTGGGGTGGTTTCGTGGAATCTCTCGTCGCGGGGTTCCAGTCGAAGCGAAGGGGTTTAGTGAGTCCACCGGAAGCAGAACGCCGCTCGGAAGGAGCGGGTCGGAACCGAAGCGGAGCGGTGGGGGCCAAACGGAGCGGCGGAGACGAAGCGGAACGGGTCGGAGGAGAAAACGGGTCGCAGCGAAGGGAGTCCGGGTTCGCTCAGTCGTCGCCGCGGTCGTCCCAGGAGCCCGGGACCTCGATGACGTATCTGCCGTCTTCCTGGAGGGAGATGATGTACTCCTGGCGGTCGTACAGTTCCATCAGGTTGAGTTCGTACTGACCCGGGCTGACGATCTTGATGCTCTCGAACTGGCTGTTGAGTTCCTCGCGGAGTTCTTCGAG
>JBEPYA010000159.1:0-9619 GCA_041641615.1 Salinigranum sp.
GCTGGTCGTACGTCACCGCCTCGGGATCGATGCCCTCCTCCCACGCGGCGAGCTGCGTCGAGAGGTCGCCCATCGCCACGGGCTCGCCAGGTCGCTGCATGAGGTAGTGTAGCGCGTACCGCCTGCGTCGGTTGCTCAGTACCTCGAAGACGTCGGCGTCGGTGATTCGTGCGGTGTCGCTCCGGCCAGTCGTGTTTGAACCACCCACTTCCTCACCACCCTCTGTCTGCTGAGCCGTGTTGACCGTCGTGCTGTGCCCCCCCGTGCCGTCAGTCTGTGTCCCCACGTTTTGCTCCGATGAGGTGACAGAGAGGTAGAAATATAATTCTTTCTGTGATTTCATTTCTTAGAATCAGAGGTGATTCGAAGAGGTGGGTCGAGCCGGGTTTGCGGCCCATAATCGGCGGTTTAGCCGGTTTTAACGGGGGATTCAGTCCGGCATGGGAACGCTTGTGGACCGACTTAGTCCGGATAGATAGGTGACTGTGAAGAAATGTCGGCATGACGTACAACTAATTACCACAGAGGTGGCAATTCAGGGAAGAGATGTGCACTGTCGGACCGGGCCGCGCAGTGGTCGGTCGATGGTGTGTGAAGGGAGACCCCAATACTATGCACGACGCAAGTATCTCGCGGCGCTCGGATCGTTCGCTGCCGGCGGGGCAGCGAGTGGTGGACAGGTGCGTTCTCGTCTGTGCGTCCAGAACGTAACATCAATTTCAGTATAGCTGAAGACAGCAGTGCGTACCTCAGTCTCGACCCGTCGGGTAGTGTTTACGCCCAGCAGGACGGAAACCAGCTGGTCCTCAAATTCGAGGGAAGCACCGGAGGTCAGAATGGTGACGGTCTGAACGCGCGAGCAGACACGCTGTTCTCAAACGTGTTCGAGATGACGAACAACGGGACGAACACGATTCGAGTTCAACTCGGCGATGATGACCAACCTGATCCCAACAAAATCGGTACACTCCCTGGCGGGCCAATGGCCGTCTTCTACTCGGACTCCGAGCTGTCCTCCCCGAGTGTTGGGAATTACACCCCCTTCGCTGCTAGTCCTGCCCCAAGTTACTACCCCGGCTCGGACGTCACCAATCAGGATCTCGGACCCCGAGATAGCTTCTTCGTTCACTTCGGATTCTACCTGAACGGCGACGTTCAAGAACTGGGAAGTGGAGCATCCACTAGCCTTGCTGACGTTCCTGACGATCTCGGGATTTACGCTGCGCAACGCCGGATGGCGACGGTCTGTAGAGACAAGTCACGCAGCTCTACCATTTTCGAGGGATATTAAGACATATCGTTGATTCCTGATTTAGATTGTTTCAGAGTGAATAAAATCATTCGCGAACAGGTCCACGCAGAGCTGCGCACAAGATGCATCAAGCCTCGACGATAGCTTTTGTGTACACAAGCACAAACACAAACCATGGGCACCAAGACCATCGGTCTCCGCGAAGACGTGTACGAACGACTGAAAGCCCGCAAGCGCGACGACGAGAGCTTCACCGACCTCATCGACCGACTCATCGACGAGACGAGCGTCGACTGGCGCGAGACGTTCGGAAGCCTCTCCAGCGAAGAGGCGAACGAACTCGAACAGGCCGTGGTACGGTCCCGAGAGTCGACGGGCCGTGGCCTCTCCGACAGACAGGAAGAGGTGTTCGAGGCGTTCGCCGACGGAGAGGAGACCGAGCCCGATGGCTCGTAAGCTGCTCGATACGACGTTCCTGATCCACCACTGGGGCGGCCGTGAATCGGTGCGCACGTACCTCGAATCTCAACCCGAAAGTACCGAGTTCCTCACCACGACGATCAACCTCAAGGAAATCGCGGTCGGTCGAAAGCTTGTAGACGCGTTCGACCCCGACGAAATCAGCGCGCAGTTCGGGTGGGTCCGCGTCGTCCCGATCACCCCGAAGACAGCGTGGGAAATCGCGGAAATCGAGGCCCAGCTCCATCGGGCAGACGACGTGAACCGAGACCGAATCAACGCGCTCGCCGGCGACGCGATAATCGCCGGTGCAGCAGCCGAACTCGACGCGACGGTCGTCACGGACAACGTCGAGGACTTTCGGACCTTGGGCGTCCCTGTAGAGACGTACTGAGACGGCACGAGACCGGTGAGTGCTGTTAGCATCACAGTAGTTTTGTACACTTACACAAACAATTCATTCATCTGTCTAAATGCCCATCCCGCGAACGGTCGTCCGCAGCGGTTAACTCCTCATTGTCCTCGTAGTCTTCGCGCTCCTCGCCGGCCAGTTCCTCGGCCAACCCGTCCTCCTCGCGTTCGTCGAGACCGGCAGCATGGCCCCCACACTCGAACCCGGCGACGGCTTCGTCGCCATCCCGGCGCAACTCACCGGCCCGCCCGAGGCGGGCGACGTCGTCACATTCCGTGCCGAGGAGATACAGGGCGGTGGCCTCACGACCCATCGAGTCGTCGGCGAGACCGAGCGCGGCTACATCACCCAGGGCGACGCCAACCCGTTCACCGACCAGGACGGCGAGGAACCGCCCGTAAAGAGAGCCCAAATCGTCGCCGTCGCGTGGGCACCCGGCGGCGAGGTGGTCGCTGTCCCGGCGCTCGGGACCGTTGTCCAGGCCGTGCAGGGAAGCCTCGCGTTCGTCCAGCGAAACCTCGCCGGGCTGGTCGGTAGTCGCGCACTCCTCGGCACGCAGGGCCTCGCGTACCTCCTCTTCGCCGTCACCGGCCTCTACTACCTCGTCGGCGAACTCCGTTCGTCGGGGCAGCGGGGAAGAAGTCGCGACCGGAAAAGAGAGAGGAGTTCGGGCCTCGACCCGCGTCTCATCACGCTCGGGCTCACACTGCTCCTCGTCGGGGGGATGACCGCCGCGATGGTCGGACCGGCGGGCCAACAGCAGTACGGCGTCGTCAGCGCCGAGTTCGAATCCGAGCGACCGACGGTCATCCCGATGGGTGAGTCGAAGACGATTCCGTACCCCGTCGGCAACGGCGGTCTGGTTCCAGTGTACGCCTACGTCGAACCCGCCAGCGAGGGCGTGAGCGTCGAACCGGAGCGGCTCTACGTCGGGCGAGGCGAGGTGCGGAACGCCTCCGTGACCCTCTCCGCGCCGCCGCAGACCGGCTACTACCGCCGGTTCGTGGTCGAACACCGCTACCTCGCCCTTCTGCCGGTCTCCGTCGTCGACGCGCTACACGACGTCCACCCGTGGGCACCTATCGTCGCCGTCGACCTCACGGTCGCCGTCCCGTACTACCTCCTCAGCGTCGCACTCCTGGGGAGAGGGCGGATTCGTCAGCGTACCCGAAAGACAAGAACGGGACGGTCTCTCTCGGGACGAGTACGGCGTCTGCTGGGCCTCTGAGTCCGTTCCAGCTGAGTTCCATCCGATAGGCAGAATGTTCATATAGCCTAACTCACTATGTGATTCATACGTGTCTCGACGAACGCTCCGTCTCCGTCGACTGCTGAACGAGCAGTTCGACCTGCTTCTCGTCGTCCTCGCAGTCCTCGCACTCGTCGGCGGCGCCGTCACGTACGCGACGCACGTCTCTCCGGGGACGACCACCGAGGAACGGGTCGTCGAGATGTGGCAGACGTCAGGGTCGTTCGACCACAGCGCGACGGTGACCGAGGAGAACCCGCTCTTCGCCGTGGGGAGTCGTCTCCAGAACCGAAGCGTCTACTTCTCCGGCGTCTCGCCCGTACTGAACGGCAGTTACACCTTCAGCTACCGGGCAAGCGGGGGTGGAGAGTTGACGACGTCAGTCGACATCGTGCTCGTCACGCGGAACGTCATCAGCGAGGGAGAGGAGCAACGGACCGTCCTCTGGGAGACGAGCCGACCCCTCAGAGAGACCGGGACCGCGACCATCGCCCCGGGGACCACCGCACGGGCTCGGTTCGGATTCAACGTCTCCGAGGCAGCAGAGGAACGCGACCGGATCGAGGAGGAACTGGGCGGAACGACGGGAACCACGGAGACGTTCGTCCGGGCGACCGTCGATATCGAGGGGGCGGTCAACGGGCGGGCGGTCGACACACAGCAGGTCCACACGCTCCCCGTCGCGCTCGATGGCGGGACGTACCGCGTCGGGCCGTCGGAGGCGGGAACGAACCGGTTCGAGACGACACGGCAGGTCACGACGACGCGGACGTACGGTCCGCTCAGGAGCGTCGGTGCGCCGGTACTCCTGTTCGCCTCGCTCATCGGCCTCGCGGGACTCGTCGTCGCCCGCTCGCAGCATCGGTTCGAGCTCACGGACGCCGAGCGGGAGTGGCTCGGCTACCAGGAGGACCGCGCGGAGTTCGACGAGTGGATCACGTCGTTCACCCTCCCGGCGGAAGCGTTCGACCGACCACGGGCGGAGGCGTCGTCGCTCGCCGACCTCGTCGACCTCGCCATCGACACCAACAACGCGGTCATCGAATCACCGGACGGAACGGAGTACTCGGTCCTCGACGGGGGGTTCCGCTACGTGTACACCGCACCACAGCCAGCAGCGGCCGAGTCGGAGCCGTCGACGTTCGACTTCGAGTCGGGAGAGAGTGACGGCCCGGTGCGGCCGGCGGACGCGAAGTCAGAGGGGAACGATGGCGCGGTGGACGACGACGGCGCGATGGACGGCGACGGCACGTTAGACGGCGACGGATCGAGGAGTCAGGGCGACGGGGATTCGAGGTCGAACGGGTAGCTCAGGTTAGAGGTCGCCCTTCGTGCTCGGCGTGTCGCTCCGCCGTTCGTCCAGTCTCGTCGCGTCGTCCAGCGTCCGTGCGAGCGCCTTGAACAGCGCCTCGACCTCGTGGTGAGCGTTTTCACCTTCGACCGAGACGTGGAGGGTGAGGCCGGCGTTCATCGCGAGCGAGAGCGCGAAGTGTCGCGCCATGTCGCTCGTGAACTCGCCGACCGTCGCCTGTGAGAACGCCCCGTCGAACTCGAAGTGCGGACGGCCCGAGACGTCGACGACCACCGAGGCGACGGCCTCGTCCAGCGGGACCGTGCGGTCGGCGAAGCGGCGGATACCGCGTTTGTCGCCGAGTGCCTCGGCGAACGCCTCGCCGAGGACGATCGCGACGTCCTCGACGGTGTGGTGGTCGTCGACAGCGAGGTCGCCGTCGCAGTCGATACTCAGATCGAACAGGCCGTGCTTGGCGAATGCTTCGAGCATGTGGTCGAAGAAGCCGACGCCCGTGTCGACGGTCGCGTCACCGTCGCCGTCGACGTCGAGCGTGAGGTCGATGCTCGTCTCGCTCGTCTCGCGGGAGCGTGCGGCGGTCCGTGTCATATCTCGGCCGACGGGAGCGACCGATAAAGAAGGTTCGTCACGGGCGCGTCCGATTCGGTGCCAGCGAAGGGGAACGAGCCCGAAATTCGAACCCCTTCGTTTCCGCTCGAACGTGGTGGGTGAGAACGCACGACAGGGAGAGAGAAACGCCAGACGGCAGACGGTCGTCAGACGGACGGCTGACGAGCGGCGGACCGAGACAGGTCGACCAGGGCCGAAGCGTTCGAGGGGAAACGGACCTCCACAGGCGGGGCTGACGGCGACGCGCTCGGCTCACCGGACGGCGGCCATCGCCGCCTCCAGCGTGAACCGCCCCTCGTACAGGGCGGTTCCGACGACGACCGCCGCTGCGCCGGCGTCGGAGAGCGCTTCGACGTCCGAGAGGGTCGCGACCCCCCCGCTGGCGACGACCGGGATGTCGACGGCGTCGACCACAGCCGCGACCGCGTCGGTGCTGACCCCTTCCAGTTGGCCCTCGACGTCGACGTCGGTGAACAGGATTCCCGCCGCGCCGAGATCCTCGTAGCGGCCGGCGGCCTCGGCGGGGCGGAGGCCCGTCCCCTCGGTCCATCCCTCGATGACCACCTCACCCTCCCGCGCGTCAAGCGAGACGACGACGCTCTCCGGGTGTGTCTCGGAGATGTCGGCGACGATGTCGGGGTCGTTCACCGCGGCCGTCCCGAGGATGACGCGGTCGACGCCGCTGTCGAGGAGGGTTCGAGCGTCCGCAGCGGTCCGGATGCCGCCGCCGAGTTGGACCGGTACGTCGACGGCGTCGACGATCGCCTCGACCGCGGTGGCGTTCCTCCGCTCGCCCTCGAACGCGCCGTCGAGGTCGACGAGGTGGAGCGTCTTCGCCCCCGCGTCGACCCACCGACGGGCGGCCTCGACCGGATCGCCGTATCTGGTTTCAGTACCGCGCTCGCCCTGGACGAGCTGGACGACCTCACCGTCCTGCATATCGACCGCGGGGACGACCTCGAACGTCGAGAACATACGAAGGCGGAGGAGGAGCGAGGCCGTAAACGCACCGACACGCGCGACGGAAACCGCCTGCCGGAACGGGGTGTGGCGGCGAACCCGTTCGGAACGGCTTTGGGGCCGGGCCGCACAGGGTCAACAAATGAAGATTTTCGGGTCCAGCGGGACGCGCGGGGTGGTCACCGAGGAGCTGACTCCCGCGTTCGTCCTGCGGGTGGCACAGGCCGCCGGGACCGTCTGGGACGGCGACCGAGCCGTCGTCTCGCGGGACACCCGTACCTCCGGCGAGATGTTCACGAACGCCGCCGCGTCCGGGCTGGCGAGCGCCGGACTCGACATCGACCGGCTCGGCGTGACACCGACGCCGGCGGTCGTCCGCTACTGCGAGGTCGAGGAGGTCCCCGCAGTCCACATCACCGCCTCGCACAACCCGCCGGAGTACAACGGCGTCAAACTCGTCGGGAACGACGGCGTCGAACTCACCGTCGACGTCCTCGAACAGGTGGAAGAGCACGTGCTGAGCGAGGAGTTCGACCTGAAGCCGTGGGACGAGATCGGGGAGGTCCGGCGCGTCGACACGGCGAACCGGGCGTACGTCGACGACCTCCTCGCGTCAGTCGACCGCGAAGCCATCTCCGAGGCCGGGTTGACGGTGGCGCTCGACCCGGGCCACGGGGCCGGCGCGCTCACCAGCCCCGAGTTCTTCCGGCGGCTGGGCTGTGAGGTCGTGACCGTGAACGCGACCCCCGACGGCCGCTTCCCGGGACGCCAGCCCGAACCCGTCGGGAGTCACCTGACCAGTCTCTCGCGGCTGGTCCGCGCGACGGACGCGGACCTGGGCGTCGCCCACGACGGCGACGCGGACCGCGCGGTGTTCGTCGACGAACGCGGGGAGTTCATCGACGGCGAGTCGTCGCTCGCGGCGCTCGCAGGAGCACACCTCGACGCGGGCGACACGTTCGTCTCCGCCGTCAACGTCTCACAGCGGGTCGTCGATGCCGTCTCCGAGGCGGACGCGACGCTCGAACTCACGCCCATCGGGTCGACGAACATCATCACGCACATCCGCACGCTCCAGGCGAAGGGGGCGACGGTGCCGGTCGCCGGCGAGGGCAACGGGGGCGTCTTCTTCCCCGACTATCGGCTGGTCCGCGACGGCGCGTACACCGGTGCGAAGTTCCTCGAACTCGTCGCCGACCGACCCGCAAGCGAGGTCGTCGCCCCCTTCTCGGAGTACCACGCGGCGCGGGTGAACCTCCACTACGAATCGGAGGAGGAGCTGACGGCGATGCTCGAAGCCGCCGAGAGGTACGCCGAGACCGCCGACGTCGAGCCGAACACCATCGACGGCTACCGGCTGGATTACGGCGACGCGTGGGTGCTCGTCCGCCCCTCCGGGACCGAACCGGTCGTCCGGATCTACGCCGAGGCGCGGGACGCCGACCGTGCCGAGTCGCTGGCCGGAGAGGTCGAGAGGGAACTCCTCGGCAGCCGCGACGAAGGTTAAACCGACAGGACGGCGAACAGCAGACAGAGACAGCCGAGAACGACCAGTACGAACCCGCGCGGGAGCGCACCTCGGCGCACAGTCGGCTGGTCACGGGGTGCGGAGCCGAGATACTGCACCTGTAAGCGGTGGACTCGTTCGGGGTCGCGGAGCCACGCGACGCCGACGAGCACCGTCGCGAAGCCGACGACCGCCGCGACGCCCGCGACCGGCGTAACCATCACTCGCCTCCGTCGTCGAGCGCCGACTGGAGGCTGTCGCGCTCCGCGCGCAGGTCGCGGAGTTCCGCCCTGACCGCGCCGGAGGCGAGGCGGTCGCGCTCCGCGTCGGTGAGTTCGTCGCGGGCGACGGCCGACTGACGGAGCCGTTCGTAGTCGTCGCGGAGTGCGAGGTCGCGGACCTGGCGGGCACGGGAGACGACCGACTCGTCGGCGAACCGAGCGACGACGGCGACCAGTTCCTCGGCGAAGCGTCGGAGTCCGCCGGCCTCCGGTGGCGGCCATCCGACGGTCAACGGCGTCGCGTCGAGGCGAGTGAGGTACGTTTCGTGCGTCGCGACCTGTGTTCGGAAGCGACCGGGGTCGTCGACGTAGTGGTCGAGTTTCGACCGCGAGTACCCGGCGTACTCCAAGAGCGTCGGAAGGGGCTCGGTCCCGAGCGGTGCCCCGTCGAGATACGCGCGGAGCGACTCGGGCGGCCGCGTGAAGTCGACGAGCGGATACGCCGTCGTGGTCGCGAGCAGGTCGAGCAGGTCGCGAGCGGGCGCCTCGCGGTGGAGCCGGTCGAACGCATCTGTGACGTCCGCGTTGTAAGCCTCGATGGGGTCACGGAGTCGTTCGGTGGGCGCGTCGAGGTCGGCCGCGCCGAGGTCGAGCAGTCGCTCGCGGTAGGCGAGCTCCTCGTCGAGTGTCGAGAGTCGCCGCCGGACGGCCTGCCTCGTCTCGCGGAGGTGTTCGCGGGCGGCCTCGCGTTCTTCGAGCGCGTCGACGGCTTCACGGGCGGGAGCGAGCAGGTCGCGTGCCTGCTCGAAGTGTTTCTCGGAGAGGCGTCGCCGGTCGAGCAGGTCGTTGGCCTCCTCGAACGACGCGCGGGTCGGGAGGTCCTCGGGGAGTTCCTCGACGAGGTTCACGAACCGCTCCTGAAACTCGACGTAGGCGGCGAAGTCGCCGCTACCCGTCGCGGAATCCTCGTAGGTCGCCAGGAGGTCGGTCGCGTCCTCGTACGCCTCGGCCACCCGGTGGGCCTCGCTTTCGCCGTAGTCGTCGACCGCCGCTTCGGCCTGTCGGAGGCGCTCGCGGGCGGCCGCGAGGTCGTCGACGGTGACGTCGGCGGCAGGAACGGTCTCGGCCATCGCTCTCAGTAGACGTCGTCGGGGTCGAACACCCGATCGCCGACGACGCTTCCGTTGGCCCGACGGTAGAAACACGAGCGGTAACCGGTGTGACACGCCCCGCCGGACTGATCGACGAGATACAGCAGCGCGTCGCCGTCGCAGTCGACGCGGACCTCTTGGACCACCTGGGTGTGTCCGCTCGTCGCTCCCTTCTCCCAGAGTTCGTCGCGGCTTCGCGAGTAGTAGTGAGCGCGTCCGGTCTCGAGCGTCCGAGAGAGTGCCTCGCGCGTCGCATACGCGAGCATCAACACCTCACCCGTCTCCACGTCCTGGGCAACCGCCGGCACGAGGCCGTCGTCGCCGAAGTCGAGGTCGACACCGACCTCGGCACCGGCAGCGACGTCTGCATCACTCATGGGCTCACCGAGGACCGTACGGCCGATATGTCTTGTGACGTCCGGGAACTTAAGTACGAAACCGCGGCCAACGGGGGCGATGCGGTGAGAAACGTCGGTCGACGAACCGC
>JBEPYA010000160.1:0-9610 GCA_041641615.1 Salinigranum sp.
GGCAAGGTGGGGAGCTTCTTGAAGCTCTTCGATGCGGCGCTGGGCAAAGCGCTTGGCGCGCGCTTCGACTTCAGGCGACGGCGATTTGCCCAGCTTGGCCAGCACGTGAATCGACGCTCGCCTCTCGGGGCGACGCGGCCGACCTCGACGTCGACTTCCTCCCGATGCAACCGGTGCTCCGGACGCCCGCCGACCTCGACACCGTCCTCCCACTCCTCGCCGCGCGACGGGACGCCGGGCGAATCGTCCCGAAGGAGACGGCTCCGCTCGTCGCCGAACTGGGATTGCTCGACTGAGGAAAGCCGGTACGAGCGCGATGGGCTCGTCGTGGTCGAACGCTTCCCGGCGAATCGGGGAACCCGACGCCGTCCGGGTGTTCTATCGATTAAACCACCGATTCCGGACGACGATTGAACCGCCCCCACCGGCTATTTTTAAGTAATATCCAGTGCAACGAATGCACTGTGACCGGAGGTCGCTCGCCACGAGCGACCACCCGCCGTCCGTGGAACGAGTCAGATGACACCACCTACTACCCCGAATCAGTTGTCCACCGCCGAGAGCGCCGCAGTGGTGATCCGACGCGTCACGAAGCGGATCGAGGCGGTAAACGAGTGCGTCCCGAGCGACGAGACGGGCGCGTTCGACTTCGTCGTCGACGGCGAGACCTTCGACGACCCAGCGCTCGGGCTCCTCGCGAGCTACCTCGGTGCGGCCGCCGCGCGTCACTCCGCCGCGCTCGATATCCCCCTCGACGTGAGTCGCGTGGTCGTCGAGGTAGAGGGCGAAGCGGCACGGTTCGACGGCGGCACCGTCGAATCACTCGGTGAGAACGGCCTCTGGCGCGCCACGTCTCCCGAGCCGAACCGCGTCCGGGCGCTGGTCGTGGCACACACCGACGAAGCGACCGACTGCCTCGCTGCGTGGCGCGACCGGCTCGTCGGCGACGACGTCCCCTTCTCGATGGTCTCCGGACTCGTCGGCGTCGACCTCCTCGTCACCCCCCGGGCAGCTATCCCGGATGGAACGGACGACTGAGACGAGGCCGACCCCGCCCATAGACTCAAATAGTTCGGTCGTATTCTTGGTGATAGAATGTCAAGTTGCAGTGTGAGTTTCCCGTGACCGACCGTTCCTCGGTTCCGGAGCACGCACCGTCGCCGGTGGCCCTCGCCGCGGACACCCACCGGGTCGAAGCGGTGAACGCCGTCGACGGGCCCATCCGTCGCAGCGACGCGTGTGAGGACGCGGTCGATCCGGCTCGCGGGCGCAGGTCCTTCGACTTCCGGCTCACCCGCTCGATGGACGCGCCGACGGCGACCGGGACGCTGCTGGAACTGTTCACGAGCTACCTCGTCGCGGCGAGCCACACCTTCGACGATCTGCTCACAGAGCGCGTGGACGTCGTGCGGGTCGTCGTCGACGGGACCGTCTCGACGGACGCGGACGCGGCACCGAGCTACCGGACGGCGGTGACGTCGATGTCGGCGACGCTGCACGTCGAGACGTCCGCGGACGATGCGGCCCTCGAACGCTGGCGGCGGACGCTGCGCGACGCCGAGTCGACACAGAAGGCCGTCCCAGCCGACGTGACGGTGTCGCTCACGGTCGTCCAGTCCCGCACGTCGGGCGACAGCCGGTAGCGACAGACAGCGTAACGGCTTTGAGGTGTCCTCCCAACCCTCCGGTATGGACTGGCCACACGACCCCGATGGAGAACAGGGCAGCGAGGGCCGACGGAAGTACGGCCACGCGATCATCGCCAAGAAGATAGACGAGGAGGAGGACTTCCCGCTCTCTCGCGACGAGTTCGTCTCCGAGTACGGCGACGACCCCGTCCGGATCGACCACGAGCGCGTCGTCTCGCTCCGGGAGGTCTTCGAGGGTGTCAAAGAGGAGGAGTTCGCCGACTTCGTCGAGCTCCACCAGGCGCTGGGCCGCGCGATGCGTGCGAACGACCTCTGGTTCTACGAGGGCGCCGGCGAGTTCGTCCGCGAGCGCGCCTAGTCGCGGCCGTCGTACTCGGCGTCGAGTTCGAGTTCGACCGGACTGCGCTCCCACGTCCGGGGCGCGTTGCCGGTGACCTCCGCACGCACTTTCTCTTCGAGGAGGTTCACCGCGACGCTGTTGGCCCCCTCGGGGATGACGAGGTCCGCGTTCCGCTTCGTCGGCTCGATGAACTGCTCGTGCATGGGCTTGACCGTCGAGAGGTACTGCTCGATGACCCCTTCGAGGTCCCGCCCGCGCTCGATGACGTCGCGCTGGATGCGTCGGAGGATACGGACGTCGGCGTCCGTCTCGACGTACAGCCGCAGGTCCATCATCTCGTTGAGCGCGTCGTCGTGTAGCGCTAGGATCCCTTCGAGAATGATGACGTCGGTCGGTTCGACGGTCGTCCGTTCGGGCTTCCGGTTGTGTTCGGAGAAGTCGTACTGGGGCATGTCGATCGCCCGTCCCTCCAGGAGGGCGCTCACCTGCTCGCGGAGGAGGTCCCACTCGAACGCGGAGGGGTGGTCGTAGTTCCGATTCTTCCGTTCTTCGAAGTCGAGGTGGCTCAGGTCATCGTAGTAGTTGTCGATCGGAATCCGGGTCACGCTTTCGCCGACGTTCTCCGTGATGAGCCGCGCGACCGTCGTCTTCCCGGCCCCGGTGCCCCCCGCGATGCCGATGACGAACGACGGGATAGCCATTGGTGTAGAGAGGGCCCGGCAGCCAGTTTCAACGTGTTGGTTTCGGCCGTCGTCGCCGAGGACGTGCTGTCGCCCGTGTATACTCCGGTGATGTTCTTATCTATTCAGAATACATTCATATTATAACTAACGACAGTGAATGAATCATAAAGGACACACTAGAGTAGACATATGTGTTCAGTTCACAAGGGTAGATTTATAAGCGGCTGTACCTATCGACGGAATATGGTCCGTGATATCGACCGACGTAAGTTCCTGAAAGGCGCCGGCGCAGCCGGTGTTGCCGGTCTCGCTGGATGTATCGGCGGGGGCGGAAACGGTGGTGGCGGCGAGTCCGGTGGTGGCGGCGAGTCCGGCGGTGGCGAATCCGGCGGCGGCTCGGAGATGACCGAGACCGAGTCGGGTGGCTCGGAGATGACCGAGACCGAAACCGAGGGCACCAGTTCGAGCGGGAGCATGAGCGGTCCCGACGGCCTCGTCATCATCGGCTATCCCGAGTCCGGTATTCAGCTGTTCCGCGACTACTACAGCCAGACCGACGGGAGCCACGCCATCCTCATCCCCGACGGCCTCCGCGACGGCGCACTCCCCGCACAGGTGGGCAATCCGATGGAGAACGTCACCGGGACGGCACCGGCCGCGGGTGGTCCGAACCAGGAAGCGTTCACCAGCCTCTTCGAAGAGGAGTACGGCTCCGCACCCGGCGTGTTCACGTCGCAGTCGTTCGACTCCGCGGCCATCGGCATCCTCGCAAACGCCGCCGCAGGGTCGAACAGCGGCCCCGACGTGAAAGCACAGATGCGCCGCATCGCCAACCCCGACGGGATGGAGGTCGGCCCCCAGAACTTCGTCGAAGGCGTCGAGGCCGCGGCGAACGGCGAGGACATCAACTACCAGGGTGCCTCCTCGGCGACGAACTTCGACCAGAACGGCGACCCCGCCTCCGCGGCCTACGCCATCTGGGAGTTCGAGGGCGTCGAATCGCAGTCGACGAGCACCCTCGAGACCCAGTCGTTCTCCGGTGAGAACCCCGACGGGAACGGCCCGTCGGCCGACAGCGGTCCCGGCGGCAGCGACCGCGAGATCTCGCTCGGAATCCTCCTGCCGGAGACGGGCGACCTCGCGTCGACCGGCCAGCCGATGATCCAGGCGGCACAGATTCCGGGGATGCTCGTCAACGAGAACAACCCGGCCGGCCTCTCCGTGAACGCGCAGGTCGAGGACACCCAGACCTCGCCCAGCGCGGGCGTCGCGGCCGGTCAGTCGCTCGCCAGTGCCGGCGTTCCGTTCGTCTGTGGGACCGCCTCCTCCGGCGTGAACGTCCCGTTCTCCCAGCAGGTCGCCATCCCGAACGAGATCGTCGGCTGCTCGCCGTCGTCGACGGCGCTGTCCGTGACGAACCTCGAAGACAACGACTTCATCTTCCGGACCGCGCCCTCGGACCGCCTGCAGGGTCGCGTGATGGCGCAGGTCATGTCCGAGCGCCTCGGTGCCTCCTCGGTGTCGACGCTGTACGTCAACAACGACTACGGCCAGCAGCTGTCGAACCGGTTCTCCAGCGTGTTCGAGGACAGCTTCGACGGCGAGGTCATGACGCAGGTCGCGTTCAACATCGGCGAGTCGTCGTACTCGTCGGTCATCGAGAGCGCGCTCTCGGGCGGCGGCAACTAAGGCCGACAGAACGACCTCGACTTCTCCGTTTTTTCATCGCCGAACAGATGCATCGCGACCCCGCGGGCACGCCGTTCGGACGGGGAGGGTCGGCCGTCGAGACGGGCAGGTGTGCTGCGCGTCTGGTGTGAGCCACGGTCGGGACGACGGTCCGTCGGTCGACACCGGACGCGGTACCGACACCAGGCGTGATAGCGATATCCGTGGAGCACGGACACGGCGTGACCGCATCGCCGACGCGGATCAGCGACTCCGGCGTCCCTTGGTCTGGCGGTAGTCGCGCCCGAAGACGCTCTCGACGACGTGTTCGACGAACGCGTCGGTGTCGGCGTCGGTCTGGTCGCTCAGCGATCTCATCGGAACTAACTCGAACCCCCTCCCGCGGATGGTCGTCGCGTGCGCCTCCTCGATGTCGAAGCTCTCGGGCGGGCGGGTGGTGTACTCCACAGCGAGGGTTCGGAGCGCCCGCTCGCCGACGGGTACGATGATGTGGGGGTTTATCATCCGAATCTCGGCCGTCAGGAACGGGTCGCAGTTCGTCACCTCGGCCTCGGTGGCGGGTCGGTCGGGGTGTCGACACCGCGCGAGGTAGGTGAGGAAGACGTTCTGAAGGTCGGGCTCCGTCGCGTCGGGCGGCGACCGCGAGAAGCCCAGTTCGCCGAGGATTCCCTGGAGCCGTTCGCCGGCCGCATCGCCCGTGAAGGGGACGCCCGTGCGGTCGGCCGCCCGGGAGGGAGAGTCGCCGACGACGAGGAACTCCGCGCCCACGTCGCCGTAGCCGTGGACGACCTGCGTCCGCGTCTCGGGCAACACGTCGCAGTTCGTACACGCTTCGTCCATGTTGAACGGGTTCCGGAGGCGGTCTTGTTCTGCGTCCACAGCCGATTTTCGGGACGAGTGGGGAAAACCTCCGGGGGTCTCGTCGTGAGTGTCGGGGCGGTGAGTTCGCGCAGCCGACATACGGGCGCGCCGAAGCCACACCCTCCCCACCCGACTGCGGTACTCGGGCACTCGCTTCGCTCGTGTCCTGCGTTCCTCGTCCACTGAAGCGACTCCGTCGCTTCACGCCTTCTCGCTTCACTCGCGAAGACTTCGCGCGTGACGTCACGCGCCGCTACGGACTCGCGGGCGTCAGTGCGAAGTGAACGTAAAATCGAGCGATTCCACGACGAGAACGCCCGAACCGAGTACGAACGGCGAGAACAGCGCCGGTAGAACGGTGGAACTGATCCGAGAACCGACCACCGGCAGCCGTCAGCGATCCAGACCGCCCCGTTCCTTCACGTCGAGGATGAAGCGG
This sequence comes from Salinigranum sp., assembly GCA_041641615.1. GTDB lineage: Archaea > Halobacteriota > Halobacteria > Halobacteriales > Haloferacaceae > Salinigranum. The sequence continues at coordinate 5,662 of JBEPYA010000160.1, forward strand.
ACGTTCCGGTAGATCTCCTCGGGCGTCGTCTCCTCGGCCTCGCCGTAGAGGTCGCTCACACGGTAGAGGACGGCGGCGATCTGCTGGCTCTCCGACGACTCACCCCGGAGGTCGTCGGCCACCTCGCGGAGGAGTCGCACTCGCTCCCGGTCGGCGTCGAACGACTCCAGCGTCTCCTCGTCGGGTGAACTCATCGCGAGACGCGCCGACGGTGGACGACACCGACGTTGTTCGCGACGTTCTCGGTCATCACCCGGAGGGCGTCCGCCGTCTCGTTTTCCTCCTCCAAGACCATCGGCTTCCCGCTGTCGCCGCCCTCTCTGATAGCCGGGTCGAGGGGAACCGACCCGAGGAAGGGGAGTTCGTTCTCGTCGGCGAAAGCGCGGCCGCCGCCGGCACCGAAGACGTCGTGGAGGTTCCCACAGTCCGGACAGCGGAAGCCGGCCATGTTCTCGACGATTCCTAGTACGTTGGTGTCGTGCTTCCCGAACATCCGCAGTCCCTTCCGCGCGTCGTCGAGCGCGACTTCCTGAGGAGTGGTGACGATGACCGCACCGGTGAGCGGGAGCGTCTGGAGGATGGTGAGCTGGGTGTCGCCCGTCCCCGGCGGGAGGTCGAGCACCATGTAGTCTAGCGCGCCCCACTCGACGTCCTCGACCAGTTGCGTCAGGACCTTGTGGACCATCGGGCCGCGCCAGATGACGGGGTCGTCCTCGCCAACGAGGAAGGCCATGCTCATGAGCCTCATCCCGAACTTCTCCGGCGGGACGATGGTCTCTTGGGCGGTCGCCTGCGGGTGTTCGTCGGCGTCGACCATCCGCGGCACGTTCGGGCCGTACACGTCGGCGTCGAACAGGCCGACGCGAGCGCCGAGTTTTGAGAGCCCCGCCGCGAGGTTGACGGCGATGGTCGACTTGCCGACGCCGCCCTTCCCCGAGGCGACGGCGATGATGTTCTTCACACCGGGGAGCACCTCGTCGGCCGACTGGTCCGGGAGTTTCGCCGTCAGGTCCGCGTCGAGGCCCGCGTCGGCCAGCACCTCTCGGACCCGGCGGGCGACGGCCGACTCCTGTGGCGAGTACGGGGCCCCGAGTGCGAGCGACACGCGGGCCGTGTCGCCGTCCAGTTCGACGGCGTTGACGAGCCCCAGCGAGACGATGTCGTCACCGAGCGCCGGGTCGTCGACCCCCCTCAACAGCTCGCGTACGTCCGCTTCGTCCATGGGATGACCTCCGTCCGTCCGGCGAATAAGGGTTGTGAACGTCGCCCCGTGCAAAGATTGCGGCATATGAAAATCGCGACATCGAAAAACGCGACGACATCAGGTGAACGATCTAGCACCAAGAATCGTGATATTCGCGTCGGTCGTTCGACGAAGTATGGCAACGAAAATCGTGCCACGACCGGAATCGAACCCGAGCGATGAACGCGAACACCCCGTCGGAGCGCTCCCCTGGCAGGTCGTCGTCCGCCTCGCTCATCAGCGGGCACTCGACGAGAAGTGACGAAGAGCGATAGACGTTTTTTCGAGACGACGCGACGAGCCAGTGTTCACGGAGAGAACGACTCTGCCCGTAGCGTCGCCAAGTCGGCAGTCGTGATGGGTGTGGCGTCCGCTCTGTGTGCCTCGAACTGCTCCTGTATCCACTGGATGACGTACTCGTTGTCGGTTTCGATTATCGCGATGGTGTGGTTCTTTTCGTCCCGGACGATGAGACAGGCGAGTCCGTCGTTGAGACAGACCGGAGGCGCGATGTCGCCGTCGTAAACGAAGACGGAGCAACGGTCCGCAGCGACCAATTCGACGAATTTCTCGGGGGTGCGAGACGCTATCACCGCTTCCAGCACCGATGGGGTAAAGACGACTTCGTACCTCTGTGTCCCGTTGACGACGGCCTCGTGGCGAGCGTCGAGGCACGGTTCCGGAAAGAAATCCGTGAGGCTCACCGAGTGTTCGGATTCGAGTTCGTACTCCCTGATGCGAGATGCCATCGCGAGTGGGTTGTCAGGTGTTGGACGGGCTACAGACGCCCCATCGAGGCATTCGAGGTCGAACCCAACCGTCTCGACGGGGAAACTCGTCAACAACGTCCTGAGGTCACGCGCGACGGTCATTCGAGTGTGGAGCGTGATGAACTCCCGTGAGACGAACCGACCGAGCGGCGTCAACACGTACCGATTCCCCTCGTCTGTGACCCACTCGCGGCGCTCGAAATCACCCAGTAACCGTCCGACCGTCGCTGCGGACGCTCCTGTCTCTGATCGGATATCTGCCCGCGAGCATGGCCCGTCGGTCAGCGCCTCCATCGCGACGAGTCGGTGTCTCGAATCGGCGAGGAACCGAATGTCGTCCAGTGCCGCACTCATGACAGAGAGTGGCGGCGAGACTGCATAAACTGTTCAGTCAACTGTCATCGTCGAACACACTCTGGGTGCGGAGTGGTTTGAACGATGGTCTTGTCGGGTGAACCCGTCCCACCTCCCCTCACGTGGTCGGGTTCGGGTGAAACGGACGGTCGACACCCGGTAACCGACCGTTATGTCAAAAAAGACATTACGGACGGTCGCGCTCGTCGGCAGGATGTAACTACAAACAATTACATTCTCCCCGGAACGACCCGGCAAGTTAAGACTCCACACACCCACGACTCTCCCATATGCTCGAGGACGACTTCGGTCGGGAGGTGACAGGGGTCCGGATTTCGCTGACGGACAGGTGTAACTTCGACTGCGTCTACTGTCACAACGAGGGGCTGGGCGACACGCGAGGTCCGATGGAACCGGGCGACGACGAGATGTCGACCGACGACGTCGTCCGCTTCCTCGAAGTCGTCGAGGAGTACGGCGTCCGCAAGGTGAAGTTCACCGGCGGCGAGCCCATGCTCCGGCAGGACCTCGAAGAGATCATCCGCCGGACCCCCGACTCGATGGAGACCTCCCTCACCACGAACGGGACGTTTCTTCCCGGGCGGGCTGAGGCACTGAAGGAGGCGGGCCTGGCGCGGGTGAACGTCTCACAGGACGCGCTCGACTCCCAGGCGTTCGCCGAGATCACGAAGTCGGGCGCGTACGACAAAGTAATGCAGGGGGTTCGGGCCGCCGTCGACGCCGGGCTCACACCGGTGAAGCTGAACATGGTCGTCTTCGAGCACACGGCGGGGTACGTCGAGGAGATGGTCGAGTACGTCGCCGAGAACGAGGGGCTCCAGCTCCAGCTCATCGAGTACATGCCCGAACTCACGGGCAAGCCCGAGTGGAACATCGACATCGAACGCGTCCACACCTGGCTCGCCGACATTGCCGACCGCGTCGAGCGCCGCGAGATGCACGGCCGCCGCCGCTACTTCGTCAACAGCGACGCCACGTCGGACGGGTCCGACGGCGGCATGGTCGAGATCGTCGACCCCGTCGAGAACGAGTCGTTCTGCGCGAACTGCCATCGCGTGCGCGTCACGCACGAGGGATACCTCAAGGGGTGTCTCAACCGCAACGACGACCTCCGGCCGATGGGCGAGATGACCCGCGCGGAGATCCGCGAGGCGTTCGAGGCCACGGTCGCCAGTCGAGTGCCCTACTACGGCGAGTATCTCGTCAAGGACGACGGCGAGTGGGTCGTCAACGACGAGTACCTCGGCGTCGACCTCGACCCGGTCACGGCGGACGACTGAGACGGCCCGTCGCGAGTCGGTTCCGACGGTCCCGCCTCCGAGGGTGGCGACGGCCGGGACGCCGTCACGACGACCCTTCATCGCCTCGCACCTTCAGTACTGAAGGTCAGGGACAATACCCTTCAGAGCGAAAGTAACGACGGGAGTCCTTTCGGGTGCATCATCCTCCCCCAACACCGCCCGGTCGTGTTTAGTTAAGTCTGAAAAGTGAGGCGGGCGTGATTTCTACTGGTTCATGGCGGAAATCACGCGCCTCAGCGGATGTAGCGACTGGATTGACT
>JBEPYA010000161.1:0-9517 GCA_041641615.1 Salinigranum sp.
ATCTCGCCCTGCCGGGCGGGCTTTGAGACCGTAATGCCGGGACCGCCGCTCTTCTCAATGGTGCAGTCCACGACCTCGAGCGTCCCCAGTATCCGCCGCAGCGCCGCCGGGTGGTCCAGCAGGTACTGCTCGACGGCGTCGACCTCCTCGCGGAGGTCGTCCAGCGCCGCCTTGGTCTCGGTGAAGTCCTCCTCCCAGACGGTGAGCGGGTTGTTCTCGAAGAGCGACTCGTACCGCCCTCTGGTCGCGTGTAGCTCCGACTCGCGCTGCTTCTGCTCGGTGACGTCACGGTTCGTGCAGACGAGCGTCCCGTCGTCGAGAAGCGAGAGGGCGATCTCGACGGGGACCGACCCGCCGGCGCGCGTCCGACCGAGCGTCTCGCCGCGCCACTCTCCGGTCCGCTCGAGCTCCGGAAGCACCTCCGCTTCGAGTCGCGCCGTCTCGTCGGCGTCGTACAGTCGCCGCCAGTTGCTGCCGACGAGCTCTTCGGGCCGGTAGCCGAACACGCTGGCGTGTGAGTCGTTCATGAAGACGTACGCGCCGTCGGCGTCGAGGACGCTGACTCCCTCGCGGGCGCTCTCGATCACCGCGAGGTGCCGGTCGCGGGCCTGTTCGGCGCGGGCGTGCTCGACCGCGTTGGTGAGCCGGTTCGCCAACAGCGCGTACTGGTCGGTGCCGGTCCCCTTCTGGAGGTAGTCCGTGACCCCCGCGGAGATCGCGTCGCTGGCGACTCCCTCGCTCCCTTTCCCCGTGAACAGGATGAACGGGAGGTCCGGATGCGACTCGCGAACGGCCTCGAGAAACGCCAAGCCGTCGATTTCGGGCATATCGTAGTCGCTGACGATACAGTCGACGTCGCCCGCCGCCAGTCGGTCGAGCCCCTCGCGTGCGTTCGTCGCCGTCTCCACGACGAGGCGGTCGTCCTCGCGCGGGACGAAATCGGCGACGAGTGCTGCGAGCGCCGGGTCGTCGTCGACGACAAGCACTCGAATCGAACCGTCCTCCATCGCTCATCGTGTAGCTTTCGAGAGAATATAAACTCACGCGATGGTGAGGTGTAGCCATACCGTCAGGCGTGGCGGAGCGCACTCGCGGTCGGAACAGTCGTCGGCGGTGCAGTCACACTCGATGGAGGCGTCGTGGACGTCGACCCGGTCGCTCCACAGCCCGAGAGGACGAAGAGGAGACAGGGCCCGACGGAGACCAGGGGGAGAGGTGTCAGTTCGTCCGGTGCAGAACGAGAGACGAAAACCCGCCACTTGTCTGTGAAGCGGCTGCCGTGCGGGGACCTCCGTCTCGCGGCACACGCTCCGACCGGAGCAGGAGGACTCGCTCTCGTTCTCGGCCGTCAGGCGTGTTCGACGCCGGTGAACTCGAACCGTGCGCCACCGGTCGAACCATCTGCGACGGCGACCTCCCAGCCGTGAGCGTGGGCGATGTCCCGGACGATCGAGAGCCCGAACCCGGTCCCGGTGGGATCTGACGAGTGTCCCGCCTCGAAGACGAGGGGTCGTTCGGACGCGGGGATGCCCGGTCCGGTGTCCTCGACGTAGAATCCGTCCGGACGACTCCCGACGCGAACCGTCACCCCCGGGCCGCCGTGCTGGACGGCGTTCCTGAACAGGTTCTCCAGCAGCTGTTCCAGTCGCTTGGCGTCCGCGACGATCTCGTACCCTCCGGAGAGTTCGCCGGTTTCGAGCGTCGCGTCCCCCGTCTGGACGAACGCCCACGCGTTCCGGCTCGCCGTCTGCAGATCGGTCGGCCGTGTGTCCTCGACGTGTTCGCCGAGGCTCGCGAGCATCAGGAGGTCGTCGATGAGGTGCTCCATCCGAACGAGTGCGTCTTCGGCCCGGTCCAGGGAGTCCTCGTCGCCCGTCCGCCGTGCCAGTTCGAGCGACCCGGCCGCGACCGACAGGGGGTTCCGAAGGTCGTGGGCCACGATGCCAGCGAACTGTTCGAGTCGGTCGGTCTTCTCCTGAAGCTCGTCGCGCTGGCGCGTGAGTTCGCGCTCGTGCTCGCGGTGGGCGATCGCGTGGTAGATCGAGCGGATCAGCAGGTCGGTGGTGAGCTGGTCTTTCACGAGATACTCGTCCGCGCCCTTGTGGAACGCCTCGATCCCCATCTCTCGGTCTCTCAGTCCGGTGAGGACGATGACGGGAACCGTCTCCGCGACGCGACGCAGCGATTCGAGCGTCTCCAGGCGCTGGCTGTCGGGGAGGTTCAGATCCAGGAGGACGACGTCGACGTTACTGTCACCGTCACCGAGTCGATCGAGCCCGGACGAGAGCGTCGATTCGTGGATCAGCGTATGCTTGACAGACTCGGGGCCGGTATCGACGTCTCGGTCGGCGTGTGCACTCGGGGGCATAGACGTCCGCTCGCCGAGTGCGGTCGCGTCCCGCAACAGCTCCCGAATGTACCGCGCGTCGCCGGGGCTGTCCTCTATCAACAGGATTCGGAGGGCTTCGTCTATCATGTGCGTCTTCTCATCGTATGGCTACAGGTCCGGGGGTGGGGGGCGTCGGACGATCGTCAACCAGAACTCCTCGAGCGACTGGAGGGCCTTCACGAACTGGTCGGGCTCGACCGGCTTGGTGATGTACGCGTTCGTGTAGTTCTCGTAGCTCTCGACGATGTCGTCTTCGGCCGACGAACTCGTCAGGACGATTATCGGGATGCGTTTCACGTCCGGGTCGGATTTGACCCGCTTGAGCACCTCGATGCCGTCGATCTTCGGCAGATTGAGGTCTAGGAGGACGAGGTCCGGTGGGGGTGCCGAACCGTGTTCTCCCCGCTGGTAGATGTAGTCGAGCGCTTCGGCACCGTCGGTGACGACGTGCAGTTCGTTGGTGAGGTTGAGCTCTTTGAACGCTTCCCGGGTGAGTCGGACGTCGCCCGGGTTGTCCTCGACCAGCAGGATGTCGACCGAGCCGTCGTCCCCAGTCGCGGTCATGTACATCTCTCCTCGTCCGGGAGGGTGAAGAAGAACGTCGACCCCTCCCCCGGCGTCGACTCGACCCAGATCTCCCCGCCGTGGCGGTCGACGATCCGGCGACAGAGCGTCAGGCCGATCCCCGTCCCCTGGTACTCGTCGTGGGTGTGGAGCCGGTTGAACACCTTGAATATCTGGTCGGTGTACTGGGGGTCGATACCGATACCGTTGTCCGCCACGCGGAACACCCACTCGTCGCCCCGCCGGGTGGCACCGATCTCGACGTGCGGCGGCTCGTCGCCGCGGTACTTGAGGGCGTTCGAGAGGAGGTTCTGGAACAGTTGCTCCAGCAGTCTGTTGTCGCCGGCGACGGTCGGGAGCGCCCCGACCTCGACCTCGGCGTCCAGCTCCTCGATCTGGACCTGCAGACTGTCGAGGACCCGGTCGACGACCACGTCCGTGTCCGTGGGTTCGAGCGCGTCCGAGTGCTGCTCGACGCGTGAGTACTGGAGGAGGCCGCTGATCATCTCGCGCATCCGGTCCGCCCCGTCGACGGCGAAGTCGATGAAATCGTTGGCGTCGTCGTCGAGTTCGTCCCGGTAGCGGTTCTCGAGCAGTCGCAAGTAGTTCGAGACCATCCGGAGTGGCTCCTGAAGGTCGTGAGAGGCGACGTAGGCGAACTGTTCCAGCCGCTCGTTCGACTCCTCCAGTTCGTCGATCGTCGCGGTCAGCCGCTGTTCGTACCCGTTCCGCTCGATCGCGGTCGAGAGGATGTTCGCGACGGCCTGGACGAAGTTCACGTCGTGCACGGTGAACTCGCGGGCGACGGTGTCGTGAACGCCGAGCACCCCCCACGGGTCGTCGAACGGACCGATGATCGTACTGATCCCGCTGACCACGCCGTGTTCGAGGAGCAGGTCCGGGCCCTCGAACCGGTCTTCGGTCTCCAGGTCGTCGACGACGACGGGCGTCTCGGAGATGAGCGTGTAGCCCGCCTGCGAGCGGACGTCGGTCTCGACGGTCGCCTCGCCGACGTAGCCGTCCTTCCAGCCACACCCCGAGCGCAACAGTAGCTCCTCGCCGTTCGGGAGGCGTTCGAGCACCTTGCAGTAGTCGCTGTTCAGGGTGTCGGCGACTGCCTCGATCGCCTCGTCGAACAGGACGTCGAGGTCCGGGTTCTCGAGCGCACGCCGCCCGAGTTCGGTGATGGTCTGCTGTTGCCTGACGCGCGTCTCCAGCTGCCGTTCGTACTCCTTGCGGTCGGTGATGTCGCGGACGACTCCGATTCGCTCGTACCTGCTGTCGTCGCTCGGCAGGACCGCGAACGTCGCCTCCGCTCTGACCGTCTCTCCGGTCGCGGTCCGGATATCGGCCTCGAACCGAGCCGTGTCACGCTCGCCGGAAACCAGCTCTCGCTGGACGTCTCGGGCCGTCTCGACGGTCTCCTCCTCGACCACCATCGACGCCGGCGACCCGAGGAGTTCCTCGCGGTCGTAGCCGGTCAACTCGGTGTACGCCTCGTTGACCATCGTGAACCGGTCGTCGCTGTCGACGATGTAGATACCCTCGTCGACCGTCTCGACGATCCGCCGGTAGCGTTCGAGTTCGAGCTGGTACTCCTTCTGCTCGGTGACGTCCTGGACGACGCCCACCGCCCGGGTCGGGTCGCCGGCCTCGTCGTAGGAGAACTCGCCGCGCGCCTCGATCCACCGCTCCTCGCCGTCGGTGCGGACGATGCGGCACTCGAACGTCCACTCGCCTTCTTCGAGGGCCGTCTCGAAGCTCTCCTCGATGCGCGTCCGGTCCGCCGGGTGGACGTGTTCGAGGAACCGCTCGAAGTTCCACTCGTCGAGTGGCTCCTCGTACCCGAAGATCCGGTCGTGGTGGGACGACCGTCTGGACGACGCGCCGCTTTCGAGATCGAGTTCCCACGCTCCCAGGTCTCCCGCCTCGAGCGCGAGGCGGAGCCGTTCTTCGCTCCGAGAGAGCTCTGCTTCGGCTCGCTTTCGGTCGGTGGTCTCGTAGGACGCGGCCGTCAGGCCGACGATATCGCCCGTCTCGTCGCGGAGCGGTTCGACCGTGAGGTCGTAGGAAACGAGCCCGCTCGGCAGTTCGTACGTGACCTCTTCGCGGACGCGCTCGCCGGTTTCGAGTGCCTTGCGCTTCGGTGCCATGATGACCTCCGCCGCCTCAGCCGGCAGCAGGTCGTCGTCGCGCTTCCCGAGCACCTCGTCGGCGTCGAAGTCGTCGTGGGCGTTCGCGACCCACGTGTAGCGCAGGTCCGTATCCAGCCGGAACGCGACGAGCGGAGAGTTCTCCACTGCGACCCGGAACTGTTCCTTCTCGGTCCGGAGTTCCCGCTCCAGGCGCTTGCGCTCCGAGATATCCGTGAGGTAGACAGACGCGCCCGTCTCGGAGGGGTAGACCCGAACCTCGAACCACGTCGAGCGCGCGTCGAAGTACCGCTCGTCCGTCGTCGACTCCCCCGTCTCCATCGCCTCGGTGAGCGTCTCGGGGTCGACCAGTGCGTCCGTTGCGGGAGCCGCCTCCCAGATCACCTCCCCGAGCACGTCCGCTTCGGACCGGCCGATGAGTTCCTCCGCACGCGTGTTGATGTGGGTGAACCGGAACGCCTCGTCCAGCCCGAAGAACGCGTCGGTCACCCGGTCGAACACCTCGGCGAGTTCGTCTCTGAGGTCGTCTCGTTGTCGCCTGATGTCTCGGGCCTGCCTCTTGAGTTCCGTGATGTCCTCGCCGGTGGTGACGACGCGTTCCAGCGAGCCGTCGGGACCGAACACCGGTGCCGCGTTCACCGAGAACCAGAGGCGCTCACCGTCGGGTGGCTCGATGGCGATCACCTCGTCGTACACCGGCTCGCCGGTCGCGAGGACGCGCGATGACGGCTTCTGCGCCGGGGAGAGGGGCTCTCCCTCGGCGTCGTAGACACGCCACTCGTCGGCGTCTTCGGGTCCGCCGAGCGTCTCCTCGGTGAGGTCGAGCAGTTCCCGCGCTCGCTGGTTCGTCAGGACCATCTCGCCGTCGGCGTCCCGGACGGAGATCGCAACCGGTGACGTCTTCATCAGCTCTCTCATCTGGTCGCGTTCGCGGACGAGCTGACGTTCGTGCTCCCGGTAGTCGGTCATGTCGCGTGTCACCTTCGTGTACCCGAGGAGCGTTCCGTCGTCGTCGCGAACCGCGGCGATCTCGACGCTCGCCCAGAACTCCGAGCCGTCCTTCCGCACCCGCCGCCCCTCGGTCTCGAGCCGGCCTCGGTCGGCGGCGTGGCCCAGGTTCTGTTCCGGGACTCCCCGCTCGCGGTCCGCCTCGGTGTAGAACATCGAGAAGTGCTCTCCCAGGACCTCCTCGCTCGTGTACCCCTTGATCCGCTCGGCGCCGTCGTTCCAGCTGACGATCCGACCGTCCGGATCGAGTGTGAAGATGGCGTACTCCTCGACCGTTCGAACGAAGGCACTGAGCGATGCCGCGGAGGAGGGCGTCCGTCCCTCGTCGGCCGTCGGTTCCTCGGTGAGCGTCGGTCGCCACCAGACTCGGGTTCGGCCCTCGATGGACCGGGTCTTCAGCGCGCCCTGCTCGACCAGTTCGTCGAGCCGGTCGGACGCCGAGTGGGCCGCACAACCCGCCCGGTCTGCGACTTCCCGCGCCGACAGCGGCACGCTCGGATCGTTCGACTGGTCGAATACCGCGAGCACCTCCGCTACAGCTCCGCTCGGCGGGGGGTCGACCGAATTCATAACTTGGTTTCAAACGAAACAGTAATAAAAATATTTTCGTCCAAATACACAGTATCGATCGGAGGACTGTCTCGGATCGCGGAGAGGACACATCGGGACCCGACATCGGAGAGTGGTGCTGCGGGGGCTGCCCGACGCGAGTGGCTCTCCACTCCGTCTCGGTCGAGACGTCGAGGTGATGACTGTCACCGAGCGACGACCCGCGTCGTCAGAGCGGGACGACGAGGTACGTCGCCACGAGGTAGACGATCATCAGCACGCCGAACGTCGTGTGCGCCACGCGAACGACGCGGAACGTCCGGCCCCGCGGCGGGTAGCCGTACCGGTGCGTGAGAAGCGCGACGCCCGTCACGAGCGTCAACAGGGCGTGAATCAGAGCCGTCGTCGCCAGTCCGACGTGACTGAAGACGATTTCGACCATCTCACACCCGCCCCCCGACCGGAAAGAGGTACAGGGGCCGCCGGCCGACCGGAGCGCCGACGAGTTCCCTGACGCGTTCGTCGTTGAACGCACCGACGGAGACCGTTGCGAGGTCCAGCGCCTCGGCCTGCAAGTAGAGGTTCTGTCCGGCGTGTCCCGCCTCCATCGGAACGTACCGGCGTTCCCCGCGGGGTCCGTACTTCGCGGTCGTCCGGTCGTCGACCGCACAGACGACGATGTCGACCGCGCCGCCTTCGACGAACTCCTGGTCGACCGCGGCCGCTCGCAGCGCCGACTGAACGTCTCCAGTCCGCCCGAGCGAGAGTTCGTGCCGCACGGGGTGGTACCGGTAGACACCTCGTTCGAGCCCGTCGACGCCCGGCGACCCGACGACGACGTACACTTCCAGGGGGTAGAGCGCCCCGGCGCTGGGGGCGGTCCGGTGACCCGAGACGCGCTCTGTCACTCCCTGTGCCGCCCAGAGCAACTGCCCGAGTTCCCGCCGGGTGAGCGCGCGGTCGTCGTACTCGCGCCTGGAGCGTCGGTTCGCGAGCGCCGCTTCGACGGAGACGTCCCCGACGCGGCTGGGGGCCGGAAGCGGGATGGACTCGCTGGACTGCCAGTCGCTCCCGCCGTCTATCCGAACGAACCTGACCGCACCGACCACGACGTTTATCACGGCCGACAGGAACACGAGGGCGCCGGCGGTGACGATCGTTCGCCGCGATGGCCTCTGGAGCGTCATACGGGTAGAATGTCGCTTCATCGACAAAAATACCGCGCGGGCAGACCCCGACGGTGGGGCCGGTCGCTCCCTCGGCGAGCTCGTGTCGAGAAGTGAGCGATTCGGCCGGGCAACGGAGAGAAGTATGTTGTCGTTCCGGGACCACACCGCCGGAGCGTCAGTCGGTCCGTCGACCCCGGAGGCGAGTGACACCGAATACCACCCCGGCGACGACGGCGGCGACCAGCATCGGTTCCGGGTCGGTGCTCAGATACAGCCCGGGCGTCGGCGGATGGTAGTACGTCAGCGGCCACAGGAGAGGGTACGAGCGCCCCGACGGATTGAGCAGGAGGGCGTCGGCGAGGAGATGTGATACCGCACCTGCACAGAGGAGCGCGGCGACGCGCGTCCGTTCCGCGCGCCTGACGAGGACGACGCCGATGGCGATCGAGACGAGGCTGCCGCCGATAGTGTGGAGCGCGAACCAGTTGAACGGAACGCCGAGGAGCGACTGCATCGTCGAGGTCGACACGAGGAGCGTGGCCTTCGCCAGGTCTGGGACGAACGCGCCGGCCATCGCGACGGTGACGTAGGCGGGTGAGAGCCACTCGTAGCGCCACGACAGGAGCGTGGCGAGGCTGTAGGCGATGAGCGCGTGGGCCAGCAGGTCAGGCATCGTCCCCTCCCGTGAGTCGCGTCCGGAGGTCCCCGAGCGTACGAGGGGTGTGACGACGGACGAGTCCCGAGGGATCGAGTCGCCACTGCCCGACGAGGCGGCCCAGTACCCAGAGTCCGGCGACGAACGAAGCGGTGTACGTGTAGAGGTAGTTCTCCCGGGGGACGGTGAAGCCGTTCGCCGCCCGGACGGTGTCCCTGTCGACGAGCGTCCCGAACACGCGGAGCTGGTCGCCGCGCTGGACCGGCGAGGAGAGGTCGGTGACGGTGATCGTGCGGTGACGATCGGACGCGTAGTCGATGCGTATCTCGACGGGGTCGGTCCCCACGACGGTGCCCGCGAGCGTGACCCGGTCGCCGACGTACTCTCCGGGGGTGGGACCGACGACGAATTCGGTCGGGTACGCGCCGAGGTCGGGGGCGACACCGTGCGTGCCGTACCAGACGCAGAGACCGAAGAGGGAGGCGAGCAAGAGAGCGACGAGGAGGCCACGTCGAGCGGGTGAGGCGCTCATTGGTGGGAGGAGTACGGTCGGAGGGATGAACCATTCGGAGGACGTCGACAGAGTTCGGGACCAGCGCCGTTCGGGGCGCGAACGGATTCAGCGTGCTCAGCGCGGGGGATTCGGTCGTCGTACCACCCGTTCGAGGTCACCGACCCCTATCAGTGCGGCACCCATCGCGGCGAGACTGGTACACTCCACCCAGTGGGCCTCCGTCCCGGCGACGGTGTTCCCCTCACCGTCCGTCGTGTCGAACCCCGCGATCGCGTCCTCGACGAGGACGACGTCGTACCCGCGTTCGAGCGCCGTACGGGCCGTCGCCGCGACGGCCCCCTGTGCGGGCAAGCCCACGATCACCAGCTGCGTGATGCCCGCGGCGTCGAGGCGATCGTCGAGGTCGGTGTCGAAGAACGCGTCCGGCGTGGGTGCGTCGGTGACGAACTCGCCCCGCCGGGGGGAGACGGCCGACCCCTGCAGGACCGAGCCGTCGCGGCCCGGCTCCGTGGATCA
>JBEPYA010000162.1:0-9458 GCA_041641615.1 Salinigranum sp.
CGCCGCGTTCGGGTACCTCCTCTATCACGTCTACACCACGCGAACGAAGTCGCGGCCGGCCGGTTTTGCGGCGCTCGCACTCGTGTTCGGCACGCAGCTCCCGGACCTCGTCGACAAGCCGCTCGCGTGGACGTTCGGCGTCCTTCCCTCGGGTCGGAGCCTGGGTCACTCCGTGTTCGCGCTTTTGATCCTCTGTGGCGTGTTGTACGTTCTCCTCGACGGGAGTCGTCGTCGAGAACTGCTGGCGTTCGCGCTCGGCTACGCCTCGCACCTCGTCGCCGACGGGGTCTACCCTACGTTCGAGGGGGCGTTCGCCCAGTGGGGCTACCTCTTCTGGCCGCTGACGTCCGCGCCGCTGAGCGACGAGGGGATGAGCTTCATCGAGTTCTTCACCACGCTCGAACCGTCGGGCCAGGTGCTCTTCGGGTTCGGCCTCACCGTCGTCGGCCTCGTCGTCTGGGCGCGCGACGGCTACCCCGGCGTGCGCGACGTGCTCCTCCCGCTCGTGTTCGGGCGCGAGGACGAGGTGCGAGCCTAGCCGCGAGCGGCCGAACCGCGAGGCTCGGCGGCCCCGCGGTCGTGGACCCGTCGCGCACCCTTCGTGACACGACACTCGCCACACAGTACGCGGCGAGGTCGAAAGTCACCGAACGCGTCGGACGGCCCTCGCCGTGAGATGACGTCGGACGCCCGACGGTGGCCCGCTCTGTCGAGGTCGGAGACGTCCGCCGACGGACATTAAAGTAATGTATTTGATATTACAATCGAGGAGTCAGAGACGAAAGTCGGGATGGTGAGCGTCCTTCGCCACTCGGACCGGGACAGCGTTCAGGTACTCCCCACCTTGACATCCATCCACGACTGAAGTCGTGGGCTTTCTCCTCGAATCTGTGTACCACCTCGCTCAGGAGGACTTCGACTGTAGCCGGGCGCTGTCTCCTGGACGTCCGAGGTCGAACGTCCGGCTCGCGTCACCGTCGCGTACAGGCGCCGCGTGAGAGTGAGGTTCGTCTACTCGTTCGACGACGATTTCGATCAGTTCGACGACGTCAGCCGGTTGACGACACCGGATGACCCGTTCTCGTAGGTCCGTTCGAGTCCGGTAGTCGCCAGGCTCTCCGGCGACCGTTCCTCCCCGCGTGCCGCTATTGACTCACGGGGTGAGCAGACGAAAACGAACGGATGGATGGCGACGTTACTGGCGGAGTCGCAGCGCGAGGCCACTCACGAGGAGGAGGGCCAAGAGGAGCGGCACCGCGCCGAGCGGTGCGGAGGTCTCCGTCGCCGGTTCGTCCGTCGACTCGTCGGCAGCTGTCGACTCGGCGGTCGAGCCCGCGCTGTCGCCGTCGTCATCGGTCGTCTCCGTCGACATCTCGGTAGGTGTCTCCGTCGACATCGACGTCTCGGTCGGCGTCGCGGTCGGCGTCTCCGTCGGTGTCGCGGTCGGCGTCTCCGTCGGTGTCGCGGTCGGCGTCTCCGTCGGGTCCGCGTCGTCGCTGCTGCTCCCGCTACTGTCGCTGCCGCCACGGTCACCGTTTCCACCGTCGTCACTGTCGTCCGCCGCCGCCTCCACTTCGAGCGACGCGGGGTCAGAGAGGCCGAGGAACACCCGTTCACCGTCGAGTTCGTCCTCGCCGCGGGGGAAAACGTAGACCTTGTACTCACCCTCGTCGGGAACCGAGATAGTCCCCGAGTACTGGTCCGAGCCGTCAGAGGAGAGCTCCTCCTGAACCACGGCGTCCTCCGACTCGTCGGTGACGACGACTTCGACCGCGGCCAGCGAGGGTCCGCTCGTCTCCTGAGTCAACTCCGCGGAGACGTCGAACGACGCGCCGGCCTCGGCGGTCGAGGGGACGCTCATCGAAGAGACCTCGTACTTCTTGACGACGATCGGGTAGAGCGTCTGGACGCTGCCGTTGGCGAAGACGACGGCGAAGTACGTCCCGGGTTCGAGCGACGATGTCGAGAACGACACGCGGTCGTTGCCGGTCGCCTCGGCGTCGTTCTTGTACCTCCGGTCACTGTCTCTGAGTTCGACGGAGTACGTCGTGCCCGACGGTCCGGCCGTATCCAATCGGATGGGGTCACCCTTCGAGACGCGCGCCGTCTCGCTCACCTCGAACTCCGTGCCGGCGACCGTCACCGTGCGGTCGGGCGTGTCGACCCCACTCGGTGACGAGAGTTCGTACGTCGCTGCACCGACCGAGAGTGGAAACACACCGGCGGCGAGGACCGTAGCGATCACGAGACAGATACCGACAGTCGAACGAGATACCATTTCGGATCCTACTGCGCTGACAACTCGGAAGAAGCTTTCGAGAGGCAAACGGGCAACGATTGTGAATATATCGTTCATCAAACCGGTTATGGTTGGGATGTTTCAGGAACCGACTCACTCGCTGACACGGGTCGACGACAGCGACAGTTTCCCCCGGCGTTCGTTCTCCAAATAGATAATGTTCGGTAGAACACAACACATATGTGGCGGAGGTAGAGAAATTCACGTATGCGAGACAGATCATCTGGACGCTTTTTCGTCGTGGTCGTCGCCCTCCTGGTCGTGACCGGGACGGTGCCGGTCGTCACGGCCGGCGCGTTCACGGGGGAACCGACCGAACCGCGAGCGGCCACCTCGGGGTCGGAGTTCGTCGACGCCTCGGATGACGTCGAAGTGTGGAGCCGGGCGGCGTTGCCGCTTCGGACGAACCCGAACGACGGCGACACGGTCATCAAGAACGTCGACCCCTTCGTCGAGGTCCCCGCGATCAGCCCGGGGAAGGTCCGACTCGACAAGGACAGGGTCGCCGTCTACGACGACGAGGCCGAGATACAGCTGCGGTTCCGCGGCGGCACCGGCTACGGGACGAGCGCGTTCGCGGGAGAGGACGTCCAGCTGGTCGCCGCCCACGTCGAGGAGGACACCCAGGCGGCCCGACAGCTCCTCTCGTCGAGTTCGGCGCTGACGACGACGCGCGCGCTCGACCTCCTCACGGGGAGCGACGTCAACGACGACGTCCACTTCGACCTCGTCGAGGACTACGGGACGCTCGACGGGAGCGGCGAGATAACGGGGACGTACGACCTCGCCGACGAGGACCGCGGGGCGGGCTTCTACGTCCTCTTCCTCGTGCAGGACCACCGGGGCGGAAACGCCTGGGGCGTCACGGACCGGGGGTTCGAGGAGTCGAACGGTGAACTCGCAGTCGAGAACGCGAGTCGCGTCCTCGGCGTCGACGTCGCGACCGTCCACCAACGGCCTGCGGAAGCGAGCCTCGAACGTACCACCTACACCGCGGGTGACGACCTCACGTTCGACGTCGACGCCAAGCAGGGCGACGGCGACGTCACTCACGCCGTCGTCGTCTACAACCGGCGGCAGTTCGACAACACGGACGTCACGGTCACGGTCGACGGCGACCTGAACCAGCTCAGCGACGACGACGTCAGTATCGAACGGGAGATCGAGGACGTCAACGGCGTGGCGACGGTGTCGGGCTCGCCCGGCGTGTTCGGCCTCGGCAACCTCCGGGACGGGCAGGTCTCGGGGCTCATCTCGGGCGCGCGCCTCGTCGACTTCGTCGCCGAGCAGGCCGGGTCGGACGCGCCGCTCAACGGGACGACGAGCGACGCCGTGACGCTCGACGCGAGCGTCACCGTCGTCGACGGCGGCGACACGGAGGAAGTGACGGTCGAGACGTTCGAGAACTGGTCGACCGGCCAGTACGGCTATCTGTACGTGGCGACCGGCGAGAACTCCCGGGAGCTCACGACCACCCGGGGCGACCTGACGATCACGCCCGCCCGGAGTAAGTCGGGCAGCGTCGAGGACGGCCGCGTCTCCATCGCGCGGCTCTCAGACGACGTGCCGAGTCTCACCATCGACTTCGGAGAGGGGGCGAGCGGGAACGTCGAGATCGCCCAGCGCTCGTCGCCCGGAAACGGCATCCGGTCGGTGAAGGCACAGGAGGACAAGGAGGACCCCCTCTACCTCGATATCGAGGTTCCGGAGGAACTTCGAAACCGTCAGTCGACCATCGACGTGACGGTCCGGAAGTCGAGTCTCGCCGGCCTCGCTCCCGACGAGGTGTCGCTGTGGCACTACACCGAGGGCCGCTGGACGGAACTCGACACGCGCATCCGGTCGCAGAACGCGACGCACGTGACGTACGTCGCCACGACGAGCGGCTTCTCGCCGTTCGCCATCGCCCAGGGGTCGGAGCCGACCGGAACCGTCACACCGGAGCCAGACGAGGACGACTCCGACAGCGGACCCAGCGTCAGCAGCGGGAGCGGCGGTGGCGGTGGCGTCTCGACGGGGTCGCGCACCCTGTTCTCGGTGACGAAGCTCCTCTACGGCGGAACGTCCATCGACTTCGACGTCGACCAGTCGAGCGAAACGCTCCACCGCGTCTCGCTGACGTTCTCCGAGGAGACCGCCGGTCAGACCGCGGTCGGCGAGCGCGACCGCCCGCGAGCCGACACGGACTACCCGCGGAACTACGACACCGTCCTGACGGTGGTCGACACGACGCCGCCGAACCAGGTCGCAGACCGACCTGGGACCGTCACGTTCGTGCTCAAGCGCCCAGCGGTCGACGCCGTCGGCGTCTCGGCGGACGGTCTCCGGATCCAGCAGTACGACGAGGAGAACGGCACCTGGCGGACGCTCGCCACCGACGTCGTCGCGGCGGACGACGAGACGGTGACGCTCAGCGCCGACGTCTCGACGTTCGGGACGTTCCTCGTCTCGACGGTGGAGCCGACTGCGAGCGCGACGACGACGATCGACGAGCCGACCGATGAACCGACGGCGACGGCGACGCCGACCGCGGAGCCGCTGCAGACCCAGACGGGGACGGCGACGATCCAGTCCGACCGGGCGGCGGAGCCGACATCGACCGACACGGAGTTCCCCGGGCTCGGCGTCACCGCGACGCTCGTCGCAGGCGTCCTCGCCCTGCTGCTCAGCCGGCGGCGCCGACAGCACTGACCGGCGAACGGGTCGGTCGAGTCGCCCGGGTTCCGCTGTTCTCTCTCGCAAGTATCGAGCTACGCGACGGCGCAGAACCGGTTCGGTCGAACCCCGGCCCTCAGAATCGACGCGTGAGCGGAACGACGGCCGCCCCGACGAGCATCCCGAAACCCGTGCCGGCCTGGTGGACGGGCATCGCGGGCGACGCGGCGAGGAGGTCGACGACGACGACGGCCACGACGAAAACGAAGATGCCGGCGACGACGAGCGGGCTCACCGCGTGACCGCCGTCGAGACGGACCGGTCGCCCCGACCCGACGCGCTCGTCGAGTCGCCGGCGGAGAGCGCTCGAAAGCGCCAGGAGGCTCACGACGGCGACGACGCCGAGGAACGCGAAGCCGACGGTCGAAGCGCCGTACCCGGTCGCCGTCGTCCCGAAGAGGTCGAACGCGAAGGAGCCGACGACGGGCGCGACCACGACGAGTTCCCAGTAGCAGAAGACGAACCACCGACGCTGTCCGAGCGCGGTGAGTGCGACGAGGAGCGCCCAGGCGGCGACGACGATGAGTGCGACGTTCCCGAGGACGTGCGTGTGGTACGCGCTGGGGGCGTGAATCAGCACGTGCGCGACCCGCGTGAACTCGTGCCAGGCCCACGCGTACGGGGCGAGCGGCTCCGGTGCGAGCCGCTGGGGCGACGCCGTCTGCGCCACCGCGTAGCGCGTGTACCTGAGCCGAACCCACGCGTCGAAGGCGGGCTGGACCAGGAAGTGAACGACCAGCAAGACGAGGGGGACGGACCAGACGGTCGCCAGCTCGCGGCGGTTCAGACGGGGGAGGCCGCCGACCACGCGGGCATCTCGGCGGTGCCCGACGTCACCAGAGCGTCCGTCGCTCGGGAACGCCGTCGGCGTCGACTGTGGGGTGCCGTTCCGACGGTCGTGTCTGTTACTCATGGCCGCCCGCCTCGCAGGCCGGCGATGCGTCTCACGAGTAGGGGCGGTGTCCATCCACGCGACATCACTGCTCGTGCTTTCGCCGACTGCTACTTACAACAACCGGGCTGAGAATCAAAATAGATAATATCAGAGAGCGAGGAGCACGACACTCGACAGTGTGTGTCGGTACGGAAGCGGATTCGACGAGGAGAAGCATCACGACTGACGAGAGTATCTGGTTCGAATCTGAAGTCGTGTGCTTCCACCTCGAAGTCGTGTGAACGGTCATCACGAGCGTGATCCGTCATCGAGAGGTTGTGCGCGCGGTCGGCCACCGAAACGAGCGCTTAAGAGGACGTGGGCACTGCGTTCGACAATGACCGTTCCGCGTCGAGACCCGGTGCTGTACCCGAACGCCGAGGGGAGTCGACGCCGTCTCGGCGTCTCCCGACGCCGGCTCCTCGCGGGGTCGGTCGCGGCGGGGATGACGGCCACCGCGGGCTGTTCGGGGAGCGGATCGGCCGGAGACGACGGGCGCGACCAACCGACCGTCCTCGTGTTCAACACCGGCGACAGCACCGTCAGCGTCATCGACCCGGCGACGGACGAGGTACTCACCACCCAGCACCTCGGCCTGACCTCGTCGTTTCCGTCGAACCAGTACACCCCGACGCTGACCGACAGCGCGGACGACACGCTCTGGCTCAACGTCGGCCGTGGTGTGCGCGGCCTCCGCGCCGGGTCGCTCGCCGAACGGGTCGCGTTCGAGACCGGCTCCGGCGCGAACTGGCTGGAACAGACGCCCGACGGGAGACACCTCGTCGTCAGCGCGCGCGAGCCCGCACACAGGCAGTTCCGCCTCGACGCCGACCCCTCCTCGGGCGGGTTCGGCGAGGTCACGGGCGAGCTCGACCGTCGAAGCGAGGGCGGGACCGGGGACAACGAGGGACCGGGACCGTGTGACGTGACGATCCACCCCGACGGCGCTTACGCGTACGTCCCGGACCTCTTCGGCGACACCCTCACCGTCATCGACGTCGAGGCGTTCGAGATCGCCACGCAGGTCGACGTCGAACCGGTCGTGGGCGCGCAGTCGCGCCCCTGGATGGCGACGGTCGCCCCCGACGGCGAGACGCTCCTCGTCGAGCACAACGAGGGCGGGGGGACGGAGAGCATCTGGGACGTCTCCGACCCCGCGGCACCCGAAGAACGCGTCCGTCTCACGGCCGACGACGGCCTCGGCGGCCGACCGCTGACGAGCGAGATCGGACCCGATTCGGAGACGGGATACGTGTTCACGCCGGGGTCGAACGACATCACCGTCGTCGACCTCGTCGCCGGCGAGGTGAGCGGGCGCATCGATCTCGGCGGGTCGGCGTTCGTCGGCACGTGGGAGCCGGCCCACGAGAAGCTGTACGTCCCGGTCCAGACGGCCGACGAGGTGGCGGTCGTCGACCACGCCTCGGGAGCGGTCACGGCGACGGTGCCGGTCGGCGCACGGCCCTACGGCGCGACGGCCACCAACGTCCGCCCGCGGTTCGAGACGACGAACGACATCGTCACCGCGCTGGCGACGATGGGCGTCTCGTTCCACGAGAGCGAGACGACCTACTGCATCGGCAACTGCGCGTGCGGACACGAGCTCTGACGCGCTCGGCGCGGGCGATCCCTCCCCGTCGAATCGACCGCCTGCGGCCCCACGAAGAGGGGTGTTAAGCCTCTCCTACCCGTCGGCGTGACGACCACATCGACTGCTTAATCGCCTGTCGAACGCCGTTCGCCCGGGTGTGAACATCTCGCCGGGGACGGGCGGGTGATCAGTACGCCGCGGTGGCCGGTTACGCCCGTCCGAACGCGCCGTTACGCGGAGAATAGCTTTGCCCGCAGTTGACAACCCTGCTACGTATGAATCGAAGAGGGTTCGTCGGGCTTCTCGCCCTGTTCACGGGCTGTTCTGCCCGTCTTCCCCTGCAGGACGGACAGAGCGAGCCGACGGGGTCAGTTCGCACGCCGGGACCGGTCTCGAACGTGAACGTCGCCAACGCGACGACCCCGGCGTCGCCCGCGACACCCACCGCGGAACCGGAGCCGGAACCCGAACCGGAGCCGGAACCGGAACCCGAACCGGAGCCCGAGGTCCCGAACCCGGTCGAAGAGGAGATCGTCGACGAGAGCGAACCGGCCGTCGAGCGTGAACTCACCGATCGCGAGATCCGCGGGCTCGAAACGCTGCAGAACGCCGACCGGAAGATCACGGCCGTCGTCAGGGCGTTCACCGACGGATACGGGACGGAACTCACCGACGTCACGGCGTCGAGCGTCGGCTTCCTCACCTCGGAGTACGACGTCGGACTCGCGCTGGCGGCAGCACAGAAGGACTACACCAAGGCCTCGAAGCGGGCCGCAAACGCCGAACAGGAGGCGAGAGCCGAGGGGCTGATCGCGTGCTGGCAGTTCCTCCGACACGCGACGAAGACACAGGTCGCCGTCGTCGAGGCTCACGAACAGCTCGCGAGCGCCCTCGCCGACTTCGAACGCGACTACTACGAGGGCGGAGTCGCCGCAGCGGACGAGATCCAGACGATACTCACGGCGGCCGACCGCGGCCTGTCCGACATCCACGCGGTCTCGTCCGTCGACGACACCGGGGCCGTCAGTTCCATCTCCGCCGAGGAGTACGAGGGAAAGGTCGCACAGTTCGAGGCTGACATCGGCATCTACCACGACCTCGACGCCATCGTCCGCGAGTTCGCCGACGGGGTGAAGTGGCTCCGACGGGCGAAAGCGTACATCGAGGGGGACGACAGGAACGTCCAGAAAGCCCGCGAGGCCGCGAAGGAGTCGCGGAACACGCTCCGTAGTGCGCGGAAGTCGGCCGATTCCCTGCGGGGGAACGCCGCCGACGCCACCTCGCTCACTCCGGTGTTACTCGCGTTCCGGGAGCTCGGGTTCGCGAAGATCGACGAGGCCGAGGAGATCCTAGAGTAAGGACTCGACGACCGATCCCGCCGCTCGAACCACATCGACGACCGCGACAGACCCCCGCAGGTCGACGGCCCTCGTTCATCCCAGATACTATCCATTACCGACATCAGTTGTCTTCGGCGGCGACTACGCGGAGGTATGTCAGAGACCGACGAACGCCGCCGCAGCGAACTCACGCGACGCGATGGCGGCCCCCTGAACCAGGAGTCGGTCTAGGACGGGCTCTACCGAATGAGCGTGGTCCACGGGAGTCCAGAAGTGTACCGGATCGAACTGGAGGTCGGCGCCGCGGGACGCCGGGGGCTCGATACGATCCCCGGCGTTCGCGTCCGCGACCTCCAGTGACGACTCGATGGATGCAGCGTGTTACCGGCCGTCGCCCGACCGCGGTCGCCGTTGAAACGTCGTCGTGAACCGGTCGGCCGTCACCGACTTCGGCCGGGCGGTAACTTATCCGTCTCAACCACTTGCTACGGGTGATGACCCTCTCGGAGCCTCCCCGAACTCGTGACGGCGAGCGGAGCGAACCGACCGAGGCGCGGGAGACCGACGCCCGGTCAGATC
>JBEPYA010000163.1:0-9448 GCA_041641615.1 Salinigranum sp.
GAAACGGCGGGCGACCGTGACTGGACGGTGACCGCCGAGTACACCGTTCACCCGGAGCGGGACGCGGTGCTCGCGGACGTCGAGTTCTCCGCGGACGACTCGTACACGTACGATGTCTATCTCGTGGTCAACCCCTCGCTGTCCAACAGCGGGATGGCAGACACGGCCGCCGTGCGGTCGTATCGAACGGGACCGGGGTCCAGCGGCAACGCCGGTAACCGGGGGAACAGCGGCAACGACAACAACCGCGGGAACAGTCGGACGTCAGCGGCCCTGACCGCCGCCGACGACGGGAGCAACGACGGCGACGCGGTCATCCTCGACCCCGAAGGGAACCCGTACAACGTGGCGCTCGGCGTCGTCGCGGCGTCGGGCTTCGACTGGGCGTCGGTCGGCCTCCACGTCGACGATCCCCTGTCGCGGATCTTCAACGGGTCGGTCCCGCCCTCGGGCTACGACGAAGCGTCGGGGAACGTGATCCTCGTGGGGCGACTCGCGGCCGGAACGACCGACGCGGCAGAGACCGTCGCGCTCGGGTTCGCCGAGGACGCCGACGAGGACGCCGCGTTCGAGGAGGCCCGCGGCGCGCTCGACAGACCGTTCGAGGCCACGCGCGGCGCGTACGCCGCGAGCTGGCGGCGCTATCTCGGCTCGCTGTCGGTTCCGGATTCGGTCGCGGGCGACACCGACCTCCACGCCCAGTTCAAGACGGCAGCGATGGTGCTGAAGGCGGCCGACTCGAAGCGGTTCCCCGGCGGCGGCATCGCTTCCCCCTCGATCCCGTGGGGCGACGCGGTCGTCGCGAACGCGCCCTCGGACTACGGCTACAACTACGTCTGGGCACGCGACCTCTACCAGGCGTACACGGCGCTGGAGGCGATGGGCGACGTCGAGAGCGCGACGGAGGCCGTCGAGTACATCTACGGCTACCAGCAGCGCGAGACGGGGTTCATCCCGCAGAACACGTTCCTCGACGGGCGGACCCGCTGGGGCGGCGAGCAGATGGACAACGTCTCCTTCCCCCAACTGATGGCGTACCAGCTGAACGAGCGCCACGGAGTCGGGTTCGACGACGTCGACTACGACTACGAGAACGTCCGCCGCTCGGCCGACTACGTCGTCGCCAACGGCCCCGCCACGGGACAGGAGCGCTGGGAGGAGGAGGGCGGCTACTCGCCGTCGACGACCGCTGCGGAGATCGCGGGGCTCGTCGGCGCGGCCGGACTCGCCGACGGCGAGGACGAGCGGGCGGACGCGCTGGTCTATCTCGCCCTCGCGGACCACTGGCAGGCGAACCTGGAGACGTGGATGGCGACCGAGGAGCCGCCGGAGTTGGAGGAACCGGACGACATCGGCGAGGAGTACGACGTCGACTACACGACGTTCGAGACGCCGTACTACTTCCGCATCAACGACGACCGCGACACCGCAGACGGGACGCCGCTCGATATCAACAACGGCGGTCCCGCGCTGGACGAGCGCGCCGTCGTCGACGCGGGCTTCCTCGAACTCGTCCGCCTCGGCGTCAAGCCCTGGGACGACCGGGTGGTTCGGAACTCGCTGGCGCTGGTCGACGAGACGATCCGCGTCGAAACGCCGAACGGTCCTGCCTGGTACCGTTACACCGAGGACGGGTACGGCGAGCAGGGACGGGACGACGCCGACGACCTCCCGCCGGGTGCCCCGTGGGGAGCCGAGGAGGATTACGGCGGCCGAGGCCGCCTGTGGCCCATCTTCACGGGCGAGCGCGCCGAGTACGAACTCCGCGCGGGAACCACCTCGGGCGACGTCGAGCCCGCGACCCTCCTGCGGACGATGCAGCGGTTCGCCAACGACGGGCGGATGATCCCCGAACAGGTGTGGGATCGCGAGGAGCCGACCGCGTTCGGCTGGGAGTTCGGCGAGGGAACGGGAAGTGCGACGCCGCTGTCGTGGTCGATGGCGCAGTTCGTCCGCCTCGCCCACGCGCTCGACGAGGGCGAACCCGTCGAGACGCCGGGGCTCGTCTACGACCGCTACGTCGAGGGCGACCGCGTCGAGGGCCCGTCGCTCGACGTGGACTTCCCGCCGAGGGTGGTGTACGACCCGGTCGTCAGGGTCTCGGGTGAGACGGACGCCGCGGAGGTGGTCGTCAAGACGGGAGCCGAGACGGTACGGACGGCCGTCTCCGGCGAGTCGTTCGAGGTCGACGTCGACGTCAGCGAGGGGGACTCACAGCTGACGGTGGTCGCGGCGACGGAGGGTGACGTCGAGACGGTCGGGACGACGCTCGCTCGCGAGTCCATCGCGTTCGTCGACCTGGGCGACCCGGTCGACTCGTGGGACGACCCGACGGGTGACGACCACGGGCCGGGCTCGTACACGTACCCGACGGGGAGCGTCTACGAGGACGGCGTCTTCGACATCGCGTCGTTCGAGATATACGAGACCGACGACCGCTATCAGTTCCTCGTCGAACTCGCCGGCCCGCTGACGAACCCCTGGGGTGGGAACGCCATCTCGCTCCAGTTCGTCCAGCTGTACGTGCGCGACCCCTCCCAGTCGGACGGGTCGACGGACGCCCGCGAGGGCGTCTACGCCACCTTCGCGGAACCGTACCACTACCGGGTGCTCGTCCAGGGATTCGCGCAGCCGGTGGTCGAAACCGCCGGCGGCGAGACGGTGACGACCGACCTCTCACAGACCGCGCTCGGCCCGCTCGACACGATCGTGTTCGAGGTGCCCAAGTCCGCGTTCGACGGCCGCCTCGACGAGATGCAGCTCGTCCCGCTGCTCTTCGGTCAGGACGGCTTCGACACGGGGAGCGTCCGCCACGTCGCCGCCGACGCCAGCGAATCGGCGTTCGGCGGCGGCCGCGACGACACGCAGGACCCGAACGTCATCGACCTCGTGACGCCGCCGGACGTCACACAGGCCGAGGCGCTGGCGTACTCGGAGACCGAGCGGGCGACGATTCCGTACCTCGACGTGGGTGAGGCGTTGGAAGGCGAAGGCGGGTCCGAGGGCTCGTAAAACTACGCTACGGGTCGACCCGGCGGAGCCACCGGGCAGGGTCGTCGAGTTCGGCGCTGGTCGGGAGGTTCTCGGGGCGGTCCCACACCCGGCTGGCGGCCCCGACGCCCCGAGCGTCGGCGACTACGCGGAAGAACCGGGCACCGCGTTCGTACTGTCGGCGCTTCAGGCCGAGCCCGAGGAGCCGACGGACCAGTCGGGCCAGCGGGCCGCCGCCCCGCCTTCGGGCGTCGAGCTTCGCGCGGAGGTCCGCGTACTCGTCGTCGAACGCCCGGTCCATCAGGAGTTCGGCGTACCCCTCGACGGCGGTCATCGCCACGTCGAGGTCCGAGAACGCCTCCCGGTCGAGGTCGCCCGCGGCGAGGGCGTCCAGACCGCGTTCCATCCGGCTCTCGAGGTGCTCGGAGAGCCACGGGGCGGCACCGAATTCGGCGGCGTGGGCCACCTCGTGGAACGCGATCCACCGGCGGAAGCGGGGGTAGTCGACGTCTAAGACACCCGAAACGCGGACGATGTTCGGGTGGACGAAGTACAGCCCGTGGTCGTCGTCGCCGTCGGCGAGGAGAAGCGGGTCGTACTGCCCGAGGACGTGCTTCGCGAGGAACGAGAGGACGAACGCCATCGTCCCGGTGTTGACGACGCGGGTCACCCCGGGCAACACCGTCGTTCCGTGCTCCTCGATTGGGCGCATCACCCGCTGGAACGTCTCGATGTTGGCGTCGATCCAGTGGTGGCGGTTCTGTATCTCGATGGTCGGCGGGACCTCGAACTCGACCTCGCCGACCGAGCGGAGCCGTCGCCGGGCGTCCCGCACGTCGGCGGCGTACCCCTCACGCTCCTCCGGTGTCAAAGCGAGCGACCCCGGTTCGACGGAGGCTTGTGCCGCCTCGGCGACCGCGTCCCAGTCGATCGCTCCGGAGCCGTCGCCGGTGGACTCGGCGACCGCCCGGACGCTCCGGTACAGGTTCATACCACATAGTGGGTGAGGTACCGACAAAACCCTTCGGACCGGGCCGGTCCGCCTCACCCGGATACTCACTCGGGGAGGAGTCGACCGAAGCGGAACGGAAACCCGACACGTCCGTTACGCCCCCGGGGCACGGAGTCGCCGAACGGCTCGCGCCGCCCGGTCCGTGTCGTCGAGGGTCGCGGACGGAGGCGCGTGGCTTTTGCCGACCGGTGTTCACCCTCTCGTATGCAGCTCGACCACGTCGCCTTCGGGTGGGACGACCTCGCCACGGTCCGTGACGCGCTCGACCACGTCGGCCTCCCGTTCGACCACGGCGGGACCCACGCCGATGGGACGACGCACATGGCGCTCACGGGGTTCGCGGACGGCTCGTACCTCGAATACATCGCCCCGACCGAGGGAACCGACCCTCTCGACGCGGGCTTCTGGCCCGAGGCACTCGCCGCGAGGGCGGGACCGGCCGCGTGGTGCGTCCGCGTCGACGACATCGTCCGCGAGGCCAAGCGCGCCATCGACGCCGGGCTCTGCATCGAAGGCCCCGTTCACGGCGGACGGGACCGTCCAGACGGTCGCCGCGTCGAGTGGGACCAGGTGTTCGAACGCGTCGATTCGCCGGACCGATGGCTCCTGCCGTTCCCTATCGTCGACCGGACCCCCCGCCGCTGGCGCGTCGCGGAGACCGCCGACGTGACCGCGCTCACCGGCCTGGATACGGTCGTCCTCGGCGTCAGGACCATCGACGACGCGGCGGCGCTGTTCGACCGCCGGTATCGGACGGCTGGGCCGACGCCTATCGACACCGGAGCCGTCGATGGGGACGCGAGGGTCGTCCCCGGCGCACCGGTCGCGTTCGTCCCGGCGAGCGAGTCGCGCCTCGACCGCCTCGGCGCGCGCCCCGTCGCCGTCCTCCTCGGGACCGACGACCTCGGTGCGGCGCGCACCGCGTACGAACTCACGCCGACCGTCGAGTGGGGCGACCGTCGCCTGGCGTGGTTCGACCACGACCTCCTCAGAGGACGCGTCGGAATCGTCGAGTGAGGCCGCTACTCCGTATTCGAATCCGAGTCGAACACCGCCGCGGTCGTCGAGCCGTCGACGACCGGGACGACCTCGAACTCTACCAGGTCACGCCACTCGTCCACCCACTCCTGAACGAGTGCGACGTTCCCGGTCTCCATCAGTTGGAAACACCGTCCCAGGTCAGCGGTGACCCAGCTCCCGACGTACGTGAGCCCCTCCGGGAGGTGACGTCCCTCGGCGTCGAGCGGCGGTACACCGCCTCGGCGTTCTGTCCCTCGAAGCGTTCGACGACCATGAACAACATCGTGTGTTGGTCTCTCGTCGCATCGAGACGGGTCTGCGTCAAGGACACCGGTGGGAGCCGTCTCCGAGTTCGTCTCAGCCAGAACTAGTCTGCGGGGACGGCCGAAAGACTCTTGTTTAAACGACACAATTGTGTGTTTACCACACTCACGGAGTGTGGTGGGGGAGAGAACATGAGTTCGAAGACGGAGGCTACGCTGAAGCAACTGGCCCAGCGTGACCTCGACATCTGGAACGAACAGGACGCGGACGCCGTCGAGGACCTCTACGCCGCCGACGCGACGGTCACCGACGCGATGGGCGAGGTCCACGACATCGAATCGCACAAAGAGTACATGGAGATGATCTGGACGGCGTTCCCCGACTTCCACATCGAGGCCGACCAGTGGATCGCGGAGGGAGATACTGTCGTCGCTCGCTACACCTTCGGTGGGACCATGGAGGGACCCTTCCGCGGTTTCGAGCCGAACGGTGAGTCGTTCGAGACGCACGGGCTCGTCTCGTACCGGTTCGAAGACGGGGAGGTCGTCCAGGCGTGGAACGCGACCAACTCGCTGGCGATGATCGGGCAACTCGGGCTGCTCTGAACACGCCGCGGGTCGGTATTTCGTGGGACGTGGGCGGAGCTCCCGGGTTGGTGAGCGGACGGAACGAAACGAAACCCCGAAAAGACCCTAGACTTCCTCGAACTCGTCGAGAGCGTACACCTGGTCGGTGCCGCGGCGGTCGAGCGTCTCGTTGGCGAGCAGCCAGTAGACGACACTCAGGGCGCGTCGACCCTTGTTGTTCGTCGGGACGACGAGGTCGACGTTCGACGTCTGGTTGTTCGAGTCGCACATCGCGATGACCGGGATGCCGACGGTGATTGCCTCCTTGACGGCCTGTGCGTCGCCGATGGGGTCGGTCACCACGACGACGTCGGGTTCGATGTAGCCGGCGTAGTCGGGGTTCGTCAGCGTCCCCGGGATGAATCTCCCAGTCCGGGCGCGCGCACCGACGGCGTCGGCGAACTTCTTCGCCGGGAACCGTCCGTACTGCCGCGAGGAGGTGACCAGAATCTGCTCGGGCGCGTAGTTCGCGAGGAAGTCGGCGGCCGTCCGGATCCGAGCGTCGGTCTGGCTCACGTCGAGGACGTAGAGGCCGTCGTCGCGGACGCGGTGGATGAACCGCTCCATGTCTTTCGTCTTCTGCTGGGTACCGATGTGGACCCCAGCGGAGAGGTAATCCTCGACCGGGATGAGGAGGTCGGCCTCCTCGTCCGGCATGACGTCCTCGTCGAAGGTCGGCTCCTCCTCGGCCTCTTCAGCGACTTCGGCCTCTTCAGCCTCCTCGACGTCTTCGTCCGCCTCGGTCGCTGTGGCGGCCTCGTCGGCCGCGGCTGTCTCTTCGACCTCGGCCTCCTCGCTGGGGGCCTCGGCGGCTTCTTCGGTGTCGTTTTCGGCCTCGGCCTCGACGTCGGGAGCCTCGGTGGCCTCCTCGTCGTCGACGACCTCGACCACGTCGTTGTCGTTGTCGCTCATTCGTTATACTGCGTCGTCTGCGATTCTGATGAGTTCGTTCAGCTTGGCGGTTCGCTCGCCCTGCACCGTGCCGGTCTTGATGAACGGCGCGTCGGTGGCGACGGCGAGGTGTGCGATGGTGGTGTCCTCGGTCTCGCCCGAGCGGTGGGAGATGACCGAGTCGTACCCGTTCTCGGTCGCGAGTTCGATGGCGTCGAAGGCGTCGGTCAGGGAACCGATCTGGTTCGGCTTGATGAGGATGGAGTTGCCGGCGCCGGCGTCGATCCCATCCTGGAGGCGCGACGTGTTCGTGACGAACAGGTCGTCGCCGCAGATGAGCGTCCGGTCGCCCACCTGCTCGGTCAGCTCGGCGAAGCCCTCGTAGTCGTTCTCGTCGAGAGGGTCCTCGACGTAGGCGAGGTCGTACTCGTCGACCATCTCGGCGATGTAGGTGATCATCTCCTCGGTCGACTTGACCTCGTCGCCGAAGTCGTACCCCTCCTCGTCGTAGAGTTCGCTCGCGGCGACGTCGAGGCCGAACTTGATCTCGAAGCCGAGGTCGTCCGCGACGTCAGCCACCGCTTCCTCCATCACCTCGAACGCCTCCGCGTCCGAGATGGGCGGGGCCCACGCGCCCTCGTCACCCTTCGCGGCGGGGACGTCCCGCTCGTCGAGGAGTTCCGAGGCGCGGCCGTGGACCTTCGCGTTGGCGAAGACGGCCTCCGCCACCGATGGTGCGCCGACGGGCGCAGCGAGGAACTCTTGGATCTGGGTCGCCTCCTTGGCGTGCTCGCCGCCCCCGACGACGTTGCCGAGGGGGATGGGGAAGTTGTCGCCGCGGAACGCCCCTCCCAGGTGTTGATACAGCGGCAGGCCGAGGGTGTCGGCACCGGCCTTCGCCGCGGCCATCGAGATGGCGACTGCCGAATTAGCGCCGATCTCCGAGAAGTTCTCCGTACCGTCGGCGACCCGGAGCGTCGTGTCGACCGCGCGCTGGTCGCCGGTGTGCACCTCTCCTTCGAGGCGGGGGATGGCCAAGCGGCGGGCGGCCGCGATGGCCTCCGAGGGCGGAAGCTCGATGGCCTCGTACTCGCCGGTACTCGCCCCCGAGGGGGCGGCGGCACGGCCGAACCCGCCGGATTCGGTGAGGACGTCGGCCTCGACGGTCGGGTTTCCACGCGAGTCGAGCACACGGCGGAGCGAGACGGAGCTGATGAGCGTCATGCGTCACCTCCACCTGCGATGGGCAGCGACATGTTAGTTGCCCTCCCGTTTGACCGTGAACGGAAGCACGCCCGCGTCGTACTCCTCGGCGGCGATGAGGATGGGCTCGGACTGCTCGGAATCGATGAGCACCGGCGCGCCGTACGACACCTGCAGGGCTCGCGCGCCCAAGATGCGTGCCTTCTCGTAGCGGTTGTAGCGCTGCTTCATTGGTAGGGAGCCACCACGTCGACGAGGTCCTTGTGCGAGACGATCATGCGACGGCAGCAGTGACGGGTGACCCCGAGGTCGTCGAGGACCTCGGCGGGGTCTTCGCCCGCCTCCGTGCGCCGCTTGAAGTCGTCCCAGTGTTCACCCACGACGTTGCCGCACGTGAAACACCGGACGGGAATCATCATGGTTCGGTCACCTAGCGGTAGGACTTCTGGTAGCGTGCTCGCGCGCCCGGTCCGCCCCACTTCTTGGGCTCGGACTGGCGGACGTCGTTCACCAGCAGCGAGCGGTCGAACTCCATGAACGCGTCGCGGAGTTCGGCGTCGTTGAGGTGCTGGACGATGCCTCGCGCGATGGCGGTGCGGACGGCGTCGGCCTGTCCGCTCACACCGCCTCCCGACACACTGATGTCGAGGTCGACCTGTGAACGGAGGTCGTCACCGGCGATGCGGAACGGCTCCAGCATCTTCAGGCGGGCCATCTCCGGCTCGACCAGTTCGACCGGTCGGGAGTTGATGCGCACGCGACCCTCACCGTCTCTGACCGTCGCACGGGCGACGGCCGTCTTCTTCTTGCCAGACGTGTTGGTTACCATGTGACGTTCGCCCCCAGCTTCTCGCTCACTTCGCCGAGCGAGATGAACTTGATATTCGACAGGCGGTCCAGCGAGGTCCCTTCGAGCACTTCGCCGTCCTCGTCGTACGGGTTGCCGACGTAGACACGGACGCGTTCGAGCGCCTCGCGGCCACGCGGCTTCTTGTACGGGAGCATGCCGCGGACGGCGCGTTTGAACAGGCGGTCGGGACGCTTGGGGTAGTACGGCCCCCGGTCGGAGCCGACGTCGACGCGCTTGCGGTAGACGCTCATGACGTCCTCCTCGGAGCCGGTGATGACCGCGTGCTCGGCGTTGACGATGGCGACCGACTCGCCGGCGAGCGCCTTCTGCGCCACCTCGCTGGCGACGCGACCGAGGATGCAGTCGCGGGCGTCGACGACGACGTCCGCGTCGAACTCGGCCACGCTCATCGAATCACCCGTACGTTCGACCCGTCGGGGTTCTGTTCGGCTAGCTGTTCCAGTGTCACGGCGTCGCCGACCTGCTCGATCTTCGTGCGAGCGGTCGACGAGAAGTCGACGGCGGCGACGGTGACGTTCTTCTGCAGCACACCACTGCCCAGCACCTTGCCGGGGACGACGACGGTCTCGT
>JBEPYA010000164.1:0-9443 GCA_041641615.1 Salinigranum sp.
GAGACGAGCGCCGGTGCCACCCGAGAGCGCGACGAAGTGGATGGCGGCGAAGATGGCGCTGGCGATAACGATGCCCGGGACGGCGTCGAACGTCTCCCGCAGGCGGTTCTGGACCACCCCTCTGAACAGGAGTTCCTCGCCCGGGCCGATGATGAGTATCGAGGCGGGGATGAGGAGGAGAAGCACCTCGGGGTTCTCCGCACCGAGCTCGGCGGCCTGGTTCGACCCGGCCTGGATGCCGGCGGCGGTGACGACGATGGCACCGGTGATGGCGACGCCGATGGCGGTGACGTAGCCGACGACGACCGCGCCGACCTCGGGCAGGGAGGGGATCCGAACGCCGAGGTAGTCCGTCGTGAGGCCACGATACCGGAGGTAGCCGACGGCGACCCCGCCGAAGGCGACACCCTGCAGGAGGACGAGCGAGGCGACGATGAACCCGAGCGGCGTGATTCGGACACCGCTGGCCTGTACTGCGGTGATGGAGCCGAACACCAGCGCGGTCCCGGCGACGATTCCGACGATAGCGACGGCCACCGCCACGGCAACGGAACGCAACGGGGACGACGCCTCTCCGAGGGAGACGGACATACCCCTCGTCCGGGCTCTGTGGACAAAACACGACTGGTCGCCGAACCACCCCGTCTCCGCCCGAGTGCGAAACAGTCATACTGTCGACATCGAATGGGACGAACGACCACTGGATGCCTCGTCAGCGAGTCGCGTGCGCGTGTGAGCTCCGCCCGCCCCTACACGGTCGCCGCGCTCTCGCTCGTGACGGTCGCGCCCGACCCGTCGCGCGCGGCGAACGGAGCGGTCGGTCTCGCGCGCCCCCGGGCCGCGGGAGGGTCAGCGGATGAACCGGACGCCGTTCGCCGTCCTCGCGTGCCTGCTTGTCGTCATCGGGAGCGTCGGAGTCGGGGGTGTCAGCGGAGCCGACAGCGCGACGGTAGCCTCGACGCCGACCGCGACTCCCACGTCGACCGCGCCGGTCACGACCACCACAACGACGACGACGGCAGTCACGGTGACCACGACGACCACAGCGACCGCCACGGAAACCCAGACCGCGATGGAGACATCGACTCCCTCGTCGACGCCGACCATAACGGTGACCGCGACGGAGACCGAGACGCCGGCGCGGACGAAATCCCCGTCGACCGCGACTCCGTCCCCGACACCGCCGTCGACTCCCACGCCGACGCCGACCGCGTCACCGCCGTCGACTCCCACGCCGACGCCGACCGCATCGCCGACATCGACGTTGACCGCACCGGAGGGCGTCGTCGCGGAGAACGGAACCCTCACCTTTCGAGAGGACCGGACGGGCGTCGGTGCCCCCGGGGTCGACGTCCGTGCGCCGGCCGTCACCGTCGACGGCGCCGGCCGACGACTCTCGGGGTCGTGGGTGAGTGTCGGAACCGGCGTCGAGGCGACGAACGACTCGGTCGACTCGCTCGTAGTCTCCGACCTCGCGCTCTCGCAGTGGCAGACCGGCATCGCCGTCGCAAACGCGAGCACGCTCCGCGTCGAGAACGCCACGGTCGGCACGACGGCGCGCAGCGTCGTGGCCGAGAACCTCTCGGCGGTCACGGTCGAGGATACGCGACTGACCGCGTCGACCGGCGGCGCGTTCCACGACGCCGGGACCGTCCGACTCCGGAACGTCACGGGTGGGAGACTCGTCTTCGACGGAGGGACGCGCGTCGAGGCGTCGAACGTCTCCCTCTCTCGAAAGCGGGCGGTCGACTTCGCCGGGCGGAACGTCACGGTCGACGAGGCCGTGGACGTCCCGCGCCCCCCGCCGAACCACACGCGCGCCGGCCCGGCGCTCGCCGTTTCGAAGGCGGGCGCGAACGCGACCGTGACCGTCGAACTCCCCGCCAGAGCGCCGCCGGGGACGCCGAACACGACGCTCTCCGTCTGGCGGTACGACGGGAACTGGTCGGAACTCCGGACGACGCGAACCGACGGCCGTCTCGTCGCGACGCTCTCGCCCGACGACGGTTCGGCGACCGTCGTCGCGCTCGGTGCGGCCGAACCGCGACTCGTGACCGCCCGATCGGCGGACGTGCTGTCGACGACTGTCGGGAACGAGACGACGCTCGACGTCACGTTCCGCAACACCGGGACCGAGGCGTTTCCCCTCGCGAACGTGACCGTCCGCGGGCCGAACGCGAGCCGGTTCTCGGTTGTCGACGGCGGCCTCGGAGCGCGAACGGCGGAGCAGACTGCGACGACGACGCCACAGCCCACTCCCGCTCCCACGCCGACCCCGACGGCGTCGAAGGGAGCGTCCGAGACGACGGCGTCGAAGGGAGCGTTACAGTCGCCGGAAGCCCCCCATTCGATGCGGATTCGACCAGGAGCGTCACACCGCGTCACCATCGCGTTCGTCCCCGAATCGCCGGGTATCGCGCACGCGACGCTGGTGTTCGACCGGGCGAACCACACCGACGTCGTGACCGTCGACCTCGTCGGCACCGCGGCGGCTCCCGGCACGTCCGTTCACGTCGTCGACGGGACCGACACCGACGCCGACGACCCCTGCGAGGTCGACGACGGCGACGAGGTCGTCATCGACGAGTACGGTCGACGCGTGCTCCGCGTCTCGGACAACCTCTCCTGCGTGCTGGACCCGCGGGAGCGAGACTCGGACGACTCGCGGGAGGAGCCATCGAAGCCGACCACAACGGCGGCACCACCGGTCGTCGGCGTCCCGAACACGACGGCGACACCGACGCAGACATCGACACCGACGCGGACGGCGACACTGACCCGGACGGCGGTCACAGCCATGCCGACTGCGACGCCTCCCGAGCGTTCCACACCGGCGGACGAGTCGACCACCGCGGCGTCGACACCGTCGACTCCCGGGCAGAGCCCCCGGCCGCTCACCGACGTGCCCCCGCCGACCGTGACGGCGGACGAGTCGACGGTAGAGACCACGACGCCGGTCACGACGCCAGGGTTCGGAGTCCTCCCGGTCGTCGCCGCAGTCGCGGCGCTGGCGCTCGCGGTGCGTCGAGCGTGTCGCGGTCGGCCGTGACCGTCACCCGTCGCGACCGCGGAGTTCGTACGCGAACAGGCCCAGCAGCGTCCGGCCGTCCCTGACACGCCCGTCCAGCGCCTGCGCGAGGAGGTCGTCGTACGGTGCCGTCGAGACGCGGATGCTCTCGTTGAAGTCGAGCTCCTGCGCGCCCGTCGGCGTGCAGTCGTGGGCGACGAAGTAGTGGTGGACGGCGTTGGCGACGCCGTTTATCGGCTCGGAACTGAGAAGCGGTTCGAGCCGCCCCGCCTCGTACCCGGTCTCCTCTGTGAGTTCGCGGCGGGCGGCGTCGGCGAGGTCGTCGTCGTCCGGCTCCGTGGTTCCGGCGGGGAGGCCGCGACTCGCCCGTCCGACCGCCTGCCGCCACTCCTCGATGACGACCAGTTCTTCGCGCTCCTCGCCCCCCTCGCACTCCTCGTCCTCCTCGTTCGCGACGAACGGGAGGACGACCACCGCCGGCGGCTCGTCGACGTAGTGGTAGTCCGTCTCGGTGCCGTCGGGGAGGCGGACGTCGTCGCGGCGGACGTCGAAGCCCGGACAGGAGTAGTCGATCGACGAGTCCAGCAGCTCCCACGCGAGGTCGCCGGCGTCGGCCGCCGCGTCGTCGTGGCTCTCGCGGTCCATACTCGGTGGGAGGCAGGCGTCGGCAAAGGCGTGTCCCTCTCGAGTGGGGACGGCGTCAGCCCCGGGTCCGGCGGCTCGCGACCCACGTCCACAGGTGGACGCCGCCACCGGCGAGACCGAGCAGGAGACCGAGAAGCGTCGTCGCGACGTGGAGTTCGGAGATCCAGAACGGGATGGGGACGCTCGTCCGGATGATCTGAAGGAGGGAGGTGAGCACCGGTACCTCGTTCGCCGCACTCGTGTCGCCAGGAGTTCCGTACAGCTGGGCACCGACGGTCTCGCCCTCGGGGAGGCGCTCGGCCTCGTAGGGGATGAGCGGCGTCCGGTAGCTCCACACCGTCTCGCCCGACTCGTTCACCTCGACGATCCGCTGGTTCGCGGAGTCGGTGACGAGCGTGTTCCCGTTCGAGAGGCGGTCGGCGTCGCGCGGCCAGGAGAACGCCACGCCCTCGGCCTGCCGGAGGACCCACGCCTCCTCCCACTCGCCCGACTCGGTCCGGTGAAGCTCGACGATGCGGTTGTTCTCCGAATCCGCCACTAAGACGGCACCCTCGCCGAGCCACTGGGGGTTGTGCTGGTGGTCCAGGAGTTCGGGGTCGCCACAGCGGACGTCGTCGTCGCCGTCGGTGTCCTGCAGCTGGTCGAACTGGGTGCAGTCGTCGTCGTCACTTCGGTCTCGGTCTTCGTTGACGACCTCCACGACACCCGACCCGCGTTCGACGACGACGAGCTGGTTCGCGTTGCGGACCGATACCAGAAACCGGTCGTCTCCCAGATAGTCGACGTCGTTAATGTGGAGCCAGTCGCGCCGGGTGGGGTCGTCGGGCGCGTCGTAGAAGCTGCTCGCGCGCCACTCCCAGGTCTCCTCGCCCGCCTCGTTGACGGTGAAGATCCGCTCGTGCTCCATGTCGCTCATGACGAGCTCGCCGGAGGGGAGCGGCTCGACGTCGTGGACCTCGCTGTTCACCCGCGTTCGGACGGGGAACGAGTACTCCGACTCCACGGTGGGCTCGGTGCCCGAGGGGTCGATGACGCGGTAGCCGGTGTGGGTACAGGGCGACTCGTAGGGACCACACTCCGTGTAGCCCGAGTGCATGAACCCCGCGAGGACGCGCTCGTCTGAGACCTTCGTTACGTCGAAGTACGAGTCGGCCGAGCCCTCGCGCCAGACGACGTCGGAGCCCGAGAGCAGGTAGACGCTGCCGTCCTCGTGGAGCCCGGGGCCGCCGCCCTGTGAGCCGACGAGTGTCTGCGGCGGGCCGTCGCGCTCCGAGGCGGTGTCGGTGGCTCCGATGGTCGGGGCCGTCACGGCGCTCGCGCCCAGCGGGACGACGAGGACGACACAAGCCGCCAGGAGGAGGAGGTTGGCCGTTCGAGTCGAGCGGGTCATCTCGTATCACGCCCTCTGCGCATCGAGTTGTAAGCCTTCTCATCCCGCGTGAGTCGCCTGCTCCGCTCGGAACGGACGCGCTCGTACCAGCTGTGATTCTCCTGTATCGGATGCAGACGTCGTATTATCTCTCTCATTACGAACTGTGATAGTCGAAGGCTAACAGTATTGTGGGAGGAGTCTGTAACGGGCCCATGGACGCGAACAAGGCCGACGAAAACCTCCTCCTCGGGTTGTACCGGCGGTACGTCGGACCGCCGGAGGCCGAGCGCACCGTCTACGGAGGGTTCGGACTGTTCTTCGGTGGCATCGCCCTGGCGCTCATCGGAATCGTGGTCTTCCTCGCGAGCGCGACGGTGCCGCCGGACGACCTCTTCCGGTACACGCTGCGCGAACTCGCCGGTATCGCTGGTGCCGTCGGGTTGCCGGCGCTGTTGCTCGGCGCGACGGTGCTCCTTCCGGTCGACCGCAAGGCGCTCTACGCAGCGGCGGCCGGCACCGCCGTCTGTCTCACCGGCGTCGCGCTGTTCTCGGCGTCGTACCCGTACGCGTGGAACGTCGTCGGCTCCGACCGGAGCGGGCAGGTCGTGGCGGTTTACGCGCTCGGTATCGTCGTCGTCATCGGCGCGACGGGTGCCGCCCTAGTCGGTCACCACATCCACCGCGCCTCGAAGACGGAGCGCATCGTGGAACGCGAGGTCGTCGGGTCGGGCGGCGAGAGGGAGGGGGGAGAGACGGTCACGGACGAACAGGTTCGGCGCGACATCGACGAGGCGATGGCCGACTCCGAACTGTCGTGGGGTGGCGTCGACAAAATGCAGACGAAGCGCCTGAAGCTGAACACGGACGCCTTCGACGACATCGACAGCTCGAACGTCGCCGAGGTCGAGGCGAGGACCGTCCGCAGCTCCGGACGGAACGTCGACGACGCTGTCAGCGCGATGAAGGGTCTCCGCGGCGGCGAGGCGAAGGAGGCACGCAGCACCCAGACGACCGACGACCAGACGGCTGCACTCCGCGCGCTCCGCGAGAAGCAGGCCGCCGAGGAACTCGCGGCCGGCGACGAAGGCGTCGTCGACCGCCTGCGGAACATCTTCTCCTGACCCTTCGGACGGACACTGTCCGCTCGCTCTCGCTTCTGAACCCGCCCGCTCTCCCATCGACCGCTCGACATCTCGACATGCCTCTCGGTCCCCACGTTCGAGAGCGTGCTTTTAACTGTCTTTTATACGTGGTTTATCAATCCGATGCCGTCTAACGTTTTCACGAGTGATATTCGAGGGGAACAGTTTATCATTATTCCGTGAAAGTGTGCTCATATGGCAAAGGGCCTTGACGTCGGCACGATGAACATCATCTCCGGTCAGCAGGACGACGCGGAGACGGTGTTCGTTCAGCAGCGCAACTCCTTCGTGGAGATCGAGTACAGTGACATGGCGGAGCAGATGCTCTCGCGGAGCGACGTCCTCCACATCCGCAAGGGTGACCAGGTGTACGTCGTCGGCGACGACGCGTTGAACTTCGCGAACATCTTCAACCGCGAGACGCGGCGTCCGATGAGCCAGGGCATCCTCTCGTCGGACGAGTCCTCGGCGATTCCGATGATCAAACTCATCACCGAACAGGTCGTCGGCCAGCCCAGCCACCCCGGCGAGCGCCTGTTCTTCTCGTCGCCCGCGGACCCCATCGATTCGAAGCTCAACACGCTGTACCACGAGAAGACGCTCGAGGCGATGCTCGGCGACATCGGCTACGACCCCGAACCGATCAACGAGGGGATGGCGGTCATCTACTCGGAACTCGCCGACCACAACTTCACCGGCCTCGGCGTCTCGTTCGGCGCGGGCATGACGAACGTCTGCCTGGCGTACTACGCGGTTCCCGTGATGAAGTTCTCCATCGCCCGCGGCGGCGACTGGATCGACGAACAGACCGCCAACGCGACCGGAACGCCGGTGGACAAGGTCACCTCGATCAAAGAAGACGACTTCGAACTCGACTTCACGACCGACGTCGGCGGCGTCGAGGGCGCGCTCGCCATCTACTACGAGAACCTCCTCGACTACGTCATCAAGAACATCTCGCGGGAGGTCGACGAGGAGGACGTCGAGGAGGGTCTGGACGTTCCCGTGGTCGTCACCGGCGGCACCTCCTCGCCGGACGGATTCGAGAAGCTCTTCGAGGACCACCTCCGCGACGCGCCGATTCCCTTTTCGATCAGCGACGTTCGGTCGCCCGAGGAGCCGCTCTACAGCGTCGCCCGCGGCGCGCTCGTCGCTGCCCGCTCCGAGGAGGAACAGCAGACAGCGGCCGCCCCGAGCGAAGACTGAGCCGTTCGGCTCACCAGCGTTCGATTCTTTCGATGTCGTACCCTGAAGCGGCGGCGCTCACTCGTCCTCCCCCGACTTCGACTCCGCGCGGCGCACCGCGGGTGTCCCGTCGAACGCCACCGGCGTCGGCGTTTCCCGCTTCTCGTCGCTCTCCGTCCCCCTGGCGCCGTTCGCCTCCGTCCCGCTCCTGCGACCGTAGAACCGCTCGAGCGCCTCGGTCCACGTCTCGACACGCCGACGAGGGGCGGGGTCGTCCCCGCCGCCCGCACGCACGGGGACGGTCAGGTCCCCGTCGGCCGCCTCCGTCCCGTAGAAGCGCCTGAGCGCGTCCGACCACGACTCGACGCGTTCCCGCGCGGCGCGGTGTTCGGCCTCGATGCCGACGTGCCCACACCGCTCACAGACGGGCGCCTCGCGGTCGCCGAGGCGGTACGTCACGAGCGGCGCTCCACACTCGGGACAGTCCATACCGTCCGTTCGCCACGCGGGCACATATAAACTGTCGGCTGCCGGCGGCCGGTCCGTGCGCCGGTCTGTCGCTCGCGTGGCAAACGACTATCAGTGACGTCTCCCTACCATCGATATGTCTCTCGCTCGACACGGCTCCGAACCGAACGCGGTTCTACGGGGACTCGCCTCCCAGATCCACCCCGTGTTCATGCTCCCGCCGCTGGCCGCGAGCGCGTTCGGCGCGGTGCTCGCCCGAGAAGGGATCGGCGAACTCGCCCTGGTTCACCTGTTCGTCGTCTTCTGTGGGCTGTACACGGCTCACGTGAAGGACGGCTACGTCGACTTCCACGTGCGAGGCGAAGACGACGACCACCCGCTCACCGGACGCGGCTGTCGGCTCGCGCTCGCTCTCTCGACGCTCGGGTTCGCCGTCGGCACCGCCGTCCTCGGCCTCGCAGTCGACGTCACTGCCGTCGCGCTCTGTCTGCCGGGGTGGCTCGTCGGCTACCTCCACGCCCCACAACTCGATACCAATCCGGTGACCGCGACCCTCGGTTACCCCGTCGGTATCGGGTTCGCGCTGCTCGGCGGCCACTACGTCCAGGCGCGGTCGCTCCCGGTCACCGTGATGGCGTTCGCCGCCGTCTTCGTCCTCATCCTCGCCGGCATCAAGGTGGTCGACGACGCGACGGACTACGCGTACGACCGCTCTATCGGCAAGCGAACCGTCGCCGTCGTCCTCGGCTGCACTCGGGCACGGCAGGTCGCGTACGGACTGATGCTCGTCGGTCTCGTCGGCGTGGTCGTCTTCGCCTTCGTCGGCGTCTTCCCGCCCTCCTCGGTCGGTGCGGTGGTCGCGTTCGGTGCTGTCGCGTGGATCGCCCGCCGCGCTGGCGACGACGACCGCCTCGCGACGATGCTGCTCGTCCGGGCGTCGTATCTGTTCCTCGCGGTGCTCGTGGTCGCCGTCTGGTTCCGGCCGCTCGTGGAGGTCAGCTGATATGCTTCCAGACATCGGTGTCTTCGGCCCGTACACGTACCTGGCGACGGAGGTGCTCTGGGGCTGTGTCGCGCTCTGTCTGCTGTGGTACGCCGACGCCTTCCGCGCGGCGGCCCGGACGACGCTCGTCCTCTACCCGTTCGCGTACCTCTGGGACTGGTACACCCTCGAAGTAGGTGTGTTCGCAATCCCGCTCCGGACGGGCGTCGAGTTCTTGGGCATCCCGATCGAGGAGCACATCTTCATGCTCGTCGTCCCAGCGATGGTCGTCGGGACACACGAGTCGCTCCGGCGCATCGACGACGAGTGAGTCGGGCACCCCCGGAGGGTGACCTGGTAGAGGCTTTTGTGCCTGGTCGGTGTACTGCCACCATGGTTCCGCTCGACCACGGGACGTTCCGTGCCTGGCTCGACGAGTACGCGACCGCGTGGGAGACCGGCGACGCGGACGCGGCCGCGGCGCTGTTCGCTCCCGACGCGACCTACCACGAGACGCCGTTCACCGAGCCGCTCGCCGGGCGCGACGCCATCCGAGAGTACTGGACGGAGACGACCGCCACCCAGGAGGCGACGGACGTCCGCGCGACCGTCGAGAGCATC
>JBEPYA010000165.1:0-9293 GCA_041641615.1 Salinigranum sp.
GACGGGCGTCGGCGGCATCGTCCGCGACACGCTGTCGATGGGCGCGTATCCCATCGCCCTGACCGACTCGCTGTACTTCGGTCCCTTCGAGAACGAACACTCGCGGTACCTCCTGGAGGGCGTCGTGGAGGGTATCAGCCACTACGGGAACTGCATCGGCGTGCCCACCGTCGGGGGAAGCGTCTGCTTCCACCCCGACTACGAGGGGAACCCGCTCGTGAACGTCGCGTGTGTGGGGCTGCTCTCCCCGGAGCGGCTGATCACCGCGGAGGCGCAGTCGCCCGGAAACAAGCTCGTCCTCGTCGGGAACGCCACCGGTCGAGACGGTCTCGGCGGCGCCTCCTTCGCCAGCGAGGACCTGAGCGAGGACGCCGAGACGGAGGACCGCCCGGCGGTGCAGGTGGGCGACCCCTACGCCGAGAAGCTCCTCATCGAGTGCAACGAGGCGCTCATCGACGAGGGCCTCGTGCTCGCCGCGCGAGACCTCGGTGCCGCGGGGCTGGGCGGGGCCTCCTCCGAACTCGTCGCCAAGGGCGGCCTGGGCGCGCGCATCGAACTCGACCGCGTCCACCAGCGCGAACCGAACATGAGCGCCCTGGAGATTCTCCTCGCGGAGTCCCAGGAGCGGATGTGCTACGAGGTCGCGCCCGAGAACGTCGAGCGCGTCGGCGAACTCGCGGAGCGGTTCGACCTCGGTTGCTCCGTCATCGGCGAGGTGACCGAGGGCAACTACGTTTGCACCTTCGGAGACGACCCCGTCGTCGACGTCCCCGCCGAGTTCCTCGCGGACGGCGCGCCGATGAACGACCTCGACTCGGTCGGACCCGAAGCGCCCGAAATCGACCGCCCGAACGTCGGTCCGGAGGAGGCGTTCGAGTCGGTGGTGGGGAGCCCGAACACGGCGTCGAAGCGGTGGGTCTACCGCCAGTACGACCACGAGGTCGGTAACCGGACCTCCGTCCTTCCGGGTGACGACGCCGCGCTCGTGGCTATCAGGGAGGCCGGGAAGGCCCTCGCCGTCTCGGCCGGAGCGGACCCCAACTGGACGAGCGCCGCACCGTACGAGGGCGCACGCGCCGTCGCGTTCGAGAACGCGACGAACCTCGCGGCGAAGGGGGCACGACCCCTCGCCGCCGTCGACTGTCTCAACGGCGGTAACCCCGAGAAGCCGGACGTGTACGGCGGCTTCAAGGGCATCGTCGACGGCCTCGCCGACATGTGCCGGACGCTCTCTGTCCCTGTCGTCGGTGGCAACGTCTCGCTGTACAACGACTCCGTCTCCGGTCCCATCCCGCCGACGCCCACGCTGGCGATGGTCGGCGTCTCCGACACCTACGACGCCCCTCCCGCCCGGGTCGCCGGGGAGGGAACGCTTCTCGTCGTCGGGAACACCAGTGGACGGCTCGGAGGTTCAGAACTCCTCGTGCGGGTCGGCGGCAGCGACCGCTTCCCGACGCTCCCCGACGCACCCGCGGCGATCGTCGACGCCCTCGCCGACGTCGCGGGTCAGGAGTCGACGCTCGCGGTCCACGACGTGAGCCACGGCGGCCTCGCGGTGACGCTCGCGGAGATGGTCGGCAGCGACGTGGGCGTCGCCGCCGCCGTCGACTCGGTCGCCCCGCTGTTCGAGGAGACGCCCGGCCGCGCGGTGGTCGAGACGACCGCTCCCGAGCGGGTGCGGGAACGCTTCGAGGGCGTCGCGCCGGTCGCCGAGGTGGGTGAGGCGACCAGCGACGGAACACTGACGCTCGACGTCGACGGCGAGACGCTCGCGTACGGCTACGAGGAATTGCGGGAGCTACGAGACGTACTACTCCGGGAGCTGGAGTAACGACCGAGGAGTCGTCGCCCGCGTCGGAGGCGGGCACGACTCTCATCGCAGCAGGCGTCTCAGAGAGGAGGCGAGTCGGCGGCGAGCGAACGGACCGACGAGTCACGAGAGCGAGATCCGACGAGAACGCGAACGGCGGCGTCGGTTCAGGTCGCGAGCAGCGGAATCCCGAACACGACGACGAGGCCGACGACGAGGACGGCAAGGCCGATGCCGACCTGTGAGGTGCTGAACCCCTGCATCGGCGAGGTGGTCCGGTGGTCCTCGTTCGCACCGTGGAAGTCGCCGTGGCTGACGTCCTCGCCGTGGCCCTGTCCTCGGTGGTCCTCGTGGCCTTCGCCCGCGTGAGTCT
Organism: Salinigranum sp.; assembly: GCA_041641615.1. Lineage (GTDB taxonomy): Archaea > Halobacteriota > Halobacteria > Halobacteriales > Haloferacaceae > Salinigranum. The sequence continues at coordinate 2,184 of JBEPYA010000165.1, forward strand.
CGTTCTCTCGTTCGTCCATACAGAGGGCAACGACCCGAAGTACAAAAACGAGGGGGGAATCTCGTCGAACCGCCACAGGGTGAGAGGGCGTCTCCCGTCTCTCGCCGACGAGACGTCCCTCCTCGATCTCCGACGGCTCGTCGTGTCCTCGACAGCGTCCGCGGTTGACGAGAGCGTCGAGTCGAAGGCCGACGACGTCGAGACGGACGCCGACGCGAACACGGGACCGCTCACGGTCGTGAGAGGGAGAGGCGGCCACCGCCGCCGAGGGGAGTCGGTTCGTCGGAGGACGAACCGATGGAACAAAGCCGTAGACTCGTGCGTGTACGAACGATGACCGAGCGCGACATCGAGCGACGATGGTGGAAGGAGGCGGTCGTCTACCAGGTCTACCCCCGGAGCTTCAACGACGCGGACGGAGACGGTGTCGGCGACATCCCGGGTGTCGTCGAGAAGGTCGAGTACCTCGACGACCTCGGTGTCGACGTCGTCTGGCTCTGTCCGGTGTACGACTCGCCCAACGCGGACAACGGCTACGACATCCGCGACTACCGGACCATCATGGACGAGTTCGGCACGATGGCCGACTGGGAAACGTTGCTCGAAGAGCTCCACGACCACGATATCAAGCTCATCATGGACCTCGTGGTGAACCACACCTCCGACGAACACGAGTGGTTCGTCAGATCGCGAGCCGAAGAGAACGGGTACGAGGACTTCTACTGGTGGCGCGAGGGCCGCGACGCCGACGAGGTGTCGTGGTCTGCGAAGGCGGGACCCGAGGGAGAGGCCCCGCCGAACGCCTGGAAGTCGTTCTTCGGCGGCCCCGCCTGGGCGTACGACGACGGCCGGGAGGAGTGGTATCTCCACCTCTTCGACGTCAAACAGCCCGACCTCAACTGGGAGAACCCCCAGGTGCGAGAGGAGGTGTTCGACATGATGGAGTGGTGGTTCGACAAGGGTATCGACGGCTTCCGGATGGACGTCATCAACCTCGTCTCCAAGCCCGAGGGGCTGCCGAACGACCCCGACGACCCGTTCGGCGGGGCGATGACGCAGTCGACGAACGGCCCGCGCATCCACGAGTTCCTCTCGGAGATGAGCGACCGGGTCCTCGACCGCGAGCACCTCACAGTCGGGGAGATGCTCGGCCCGGAGATGCCGATGGAGCACGCCCGTCGCTATCTCGACCCCGACGAGGACGGCCTCTCGATGCTCTTTCACTTCGAGCACATGCTGCTCGACCGGGGCGACGGTATCTGGGAGCGCGACGAGTGGGCGCTCTCGGATCTCAAGGCGGTGTTCAACCGCTGGGACGAGGGCCTCCGAGAGGTGGGGTGGAATTCGCTGTATCTCAACAACCACGACCAGCCGCGGATGGTCTCGCGGTTCGGGAACGACGGCGAGTACCGGCGGGAGTCGGCGAAGCTCCTCGGGACGCTCTTGCACACGCTTCGGGGCACGCCGTACATCTACCAGGGCGAGGAGCTGGGGATGACGAACTACCCGTTCGACTCCCTCGACGAGTTCCGCGACGTGGACACGCTCAATCCCCTCCGAAACGCCATCGAGGACGGCGAGGTGGAGTCGTTCGACGCGGTGAAGGAGGCGGTTCGCGCGAACAGCCGCGACAACGCGCGGACGCCGATGCAGTGGTCGTCCGAACCGCACGCCGGCTTCACCGACGGCGAGCCGTGGATCGGCGTCAATCCGAACTACGAGTCGGTCAACGTCGAGGCCGAACGCCGGGACGACGACTCCGTCTGGCACTACTACCGCGACCTCATCAGCCTTCGCGACGAGTACGACGTCGTCGTCTACGGCGAGTACGACCCGCTGTTCCCCGACGACGACACGGTGTGGGCGTACACCCGGACGCTCACGGACGAGGAGAGCGACGAACAGCTCCTGGTCGCCCTGAACTTCTCCGACGGCGAAGTCGCGGTCGGCCTTCCGGAGGACGTCACGAGCGACGACGCCACACTCCTCATCGGGAACTACAGATACGACGGCGACGGTGACGCGGCTACCGACGTCGACGTCGAGGGGGAACTCGCAGCGGGCGATCTCCGTCTCCGGCCGTGGGAGGCGCGGGTCTACCACCACGAACGCTAATCGACTCACGACGCCGACGAACGTGCACACGAACCTCACACGCCACACGGACCGATGGAGAAAAGAGTACTCGTTATTGAGTTTGTCCAATGACCGTCCCTGACGACGACCGAGCGTGGTGGAAGGAGTCCGTCGTCTACCAGATCTACCCCCGGAGCTTCAACGACAGCAACGGCGACGGTATCGGCGATCTGCAGGGAGTCGTCGAGAAACTCGACTACCTCGACGCGCTCGGCGTCGACGTCGTCTGGCTCAGTCCCGTCTACGAGTCGCCCAACGTCGACAACGGCTACGACGTCTCCGACTACCGGGCGATTCTCGACACGTTCGGGACGATGGCCGACTGGGAAGAGCTGCTGGAGGGGCTGCACGACCGGGGGATGCGGCTCATCATGGACCTCGTGGTGAACCACACCTCCGACGAACACGAGTGGTTCCGGAAGTCGTGCGCCGAAGAGGAAGGGTATGGCGATTTCTACTTCTGGCGCGACGGCGAGGCCGTGCCCGAGACCGAGTACGAGGAGGGGATGTACGACCCCGCCGACTACGGCCTGCCGCGGGACGTCCGCGAGCGCCCGCCGAACGACTGGGAGTCGTTCTTCGGCGGGTCGGCGTGGACCTTCGACGAGGAACGCGAGCAGTGGTACCTCCACATCTTCGACGAGCGCCAGCCGGACCTCAACTGGGACAACCCTCGGGTCCGAGAGGAGGTGTTCGACATGATGGAGTGGTGGTTCGACAAGGGCATCGACGGCTTTCGTATGGACGTCATCAACCTCATCTCCAAGCCCGAGGGGCTCCCGGACGGCGAGGACGAGACGGCCCTCGTCCGCGGCGCGGACAAGTTCGTCAACGGTCCGCGCATCCACGAGTACGTTCGACAGATCCACGACGAGGCCGTCCCCGACGACGCGATGACCGTCGGCGAGATGGTCGAGATGGACGTCGAGGACGCGAGGCAGTTTCTCGGCGACGACGGCGACGGCATGAGCATGGCGTTCAACTTCGACCACATGCGTCTCGACTTCGGTCCCAACGGGAGCCGATGGTCGAAGGCCGACTGGAGCGTCCCGGAGCTGAAAGCGACCATCACGCGCTGGCAGGAAGGGCTCGACGGCGAGGGGTGGAACTCGCTGTACCTCAACAACCACGACGAGCCGCGGATGGTCTCGCGGTTCGGCAGCGAGCAGTATCGGCGGCGGTCGGCGATGCTGCTCGCGACGCTTCTGTACACGCTGCAGGGCACGCCGTTCATCTATCAGGGTGAGGAGATCGGGATGACGAACTACCCGTTCACCTCGCTCGAAGAGGTGCGCGACGTCGACACGCTCAGAAACGTCGCCACTCTCGAACGCGAGGGGCGGTTCACGAGCGACGACGACCTCCTCGACCTCGTCCGGTATCGGTCCAGAGACAACGCGCGGACGCCGATGCAGTGGGATTCGAGCGACCACGCGGGGTTCACCGACGACGAGCCGTGGATTCCGGTCAACCCCAACCACGAGGAGGTGAACGTCGAGACCGAGCGAGCGGACCCCGCGTCAGTCTGGCACTACTACCGGGACCTCATCTCGCTGCGTCACGAGGAGGACGTCCTCGTCTACGGCTCCTACGACCTCCATCTCCCCGACCACGACCGCCTGTGGGTCTACACGCGGACGCTGACGGACGAGGCGGGGGAGATCGAGGAGCAGACCCTGACGGTGTTGAACTTCGGAGACACGGAGACCGAATTCGATCCGCCGGCGAGCGTGGCTGGGCGGGCCGAGGAGGTCGTCATCTCGAACTACGATGTCGACTCGACGCGCGTCAAGCGGGAGACGCTCCGGCCGTGGGAGGCGCGAGTGTACCGGCTGGCGTAGCCGGATGAGCGGAAGGTGGGGGCGAACACGGCGGCCTCGGTTCCGTTCTCGCTCGGGGTCACGACGCGGTGGGCCGCGCTCCACATGTCGCGCCGTGGTCGGTGGTCAGGTTCTCATCTCTCGTGGTGAGCGGCATTGGTCCCGGGCTGGTATTTGAACGTTCGCGTCGGAGCGGGTGTCGACGTGGCGAAGCGGCATTCGAGGCTTCGGAGCGGCACTCGAGGCGTCGGAGCGGCATTCGAGATAGTGAGCACGAAAACCGCGCGGTCGCCAGGGCGGTGAAGCCACGGTCCTCCCCAGCCGATTCGGACCTCGCTCCCTCCGGTCACTCGGCCCTCATCCCTCGCGCGACGGGACGACCGGAGTCGCCCCGGCCACGCCACCGCAGTGCCCTGGCGGCGCGCGGCACTCCGCCGTCCGAAGACTCACCGCAGACGAAACGGTGAAACCCGGCCCCGGCGAACCTCGGGTAAGAGATGCTCACGAAGCGAATCATCCCCTGTATCGACGTCGACCTCGACGACGAGGGGAACGCGGCCGTCTACACGGGCGTCAACTTCGAGGACCTCAAGTACACGGGCGACCCCGTCGAGATGGCGAAGCGGTACAACGAGGCGGGCGCGGACGAGTTCGTCTTCCTCGACATCACCGCCTCCGCCGAAGGGAGGGAGACGATGCTCGACACGGTGTCGCAGGTCGCCGACGAGGTGTTCATCCCGCTCACGGTCGGCGGCGGCATCCGGACCAGAGAGGACATCAAGGAGACGCTCCGGGCGGGCGCGGACAAGGTGTCGATCAACACCGCCGCCCTCGAAAATCCGGACCTCATCGACGAGGGCGCGCGCGCGTTCGGCTCACAGTGTATCGTTATTTCGGTAGATGCCCGCCGCCGGTACGACGAGGCGGGCGAGTACTACGAGGAGGTCGACGGCGAGTCGTGCTGGTTCGAGTGCACCGTGAAGGGCGGCCGCGAGGGGACCGGCGTCGACGTCGTCGAGTGGGCGAAGGAGGCCGAGTCCAGAGGTGCGGGCGAACTGTTCGTCAACAGCATCGACACCGACGGCACGAAAGACGGCTACGACATCCCGCTCACCCGGGCCGTCTGCGACACCGTCTCGACACCCGTCATCGCCTCCTCGGGCTGTGGTGGTCCCGAACACGCCTACGAGGTGTTCACAGAGGCGAACGCCGACGCGGCGCTCGCGGCGTCCATCTTCCACTTCGACGAGTACACCATCCGCGAGGTCAAAGAGTACCTCGCCGAGCGCGACGTCCCGGTCCGCCTCACGGCGTAGGTCCGGGCTGGGGTCGGGGAGTCGGTCAGTGGGTGTAGACCTCGTACAGCGCCGCGAGGCCGCCCACGGCCACGACGAACCAGTAGCTCGCGATGCGGTAGAGGAGTGCGACGGCGGCGGCTGTCGAGGGTGCCGTCGGCGTGAGCGCGACGAGGAGGGCGACGACGGCCGCCTCGACGCCACCGAGACCGCCCGGCGTGGGCGTCACGCCGGCGAGCGTACTCGCCGGGACGATGAACAGTACCAGCAGCGGGTCCAGCGGGACGCCCAACGCCTTGCCGGCGAGATACAGCGGCGCGGCGAAGAATACCCAGCCGGTGTACGCGAAGACGAGTGTGTACGCGAGGGTCCGTGGGTGCTCTGCGATGACGTCGATACGGTCGTAGAAGTCGGCGACGCGGTGGCGAACGGAGTCGACCGAGATGCGGTCGGTCCGGGCGGCGAGGGGCGAGAGGACGCGGACGACCGTCCGCTGTACGAGCGCCTCCTTCCGCCAGCTCAGGTAGATCAGTCCCGGCAGCACGAACGCCAGGACGGCGAGTCCGAGGACGAGTGGGTCGGCGCGCGACGGGATCGAACCGGTGACCGCCAGCGCGACGAAGCCGACGCCCGCGAACGTGAAGAACGGGAGGAGGTTGAGCAAGTCGGCCGTGACGACGCCCGCGAGGCTCTCCTGGTACGACGCGCGGTCGTCCGTCGAGAGCACGTACGCGATGAACGGGCCGCCGCCGGCCTTCCCGAACGGGGTGACGTAGTCGGCGAACGTCGCGGCCAGGTAGGTCGGGACGAGCGAACGGAGCGGGATGTCGACGCCGAGGACGCCGAGGATGACGTCCCACGACTTCGCCCAGACCAGCAGGCAGACCAGTGAGGAGAGACACGCGGGGGCGACCCACCAGAGGTCGGCCTCGGCGAGGGCTGACGTGATCTCCCCCAACCCGATGACCGTTCAGAAGAGGTAGATGAGGACCAGGGCGGCGAGGAGGCCGACGCCGGCTTTCGCCAGCGTTCGCCGGTCGACGGAGGCGTTCGGATCGCTCGTGGTCTCCGGTGTGGACGCGGGTGCTGGGTTCGTTTCCGACATGATAGACCAGATAACGAGGACCGAGAGAGCGGTCTCGCCGCTGACGAGTCAAGCTTCAGCGCCACCACGGTTAAACCGACGGCCTGCGAGCGCGAGTCAGTCGTTTCCCCTTCTGTCGCACCGATCGAACGAACGGAATCGAACCGGATCGACCGAACTCAGAGCGCCGCCTCGAACGCGTCGCGGAAGTCAGTCGTCATCTCCTGGACGCGGCCGGCCGCGTCGGCGAGCGCGTCGAGCGGGTCGCCGCCCGGCTCGGTCTTCAGCGTGAGGATCGGTTCGGTCTGCCCGCCGGACTGCTCGGGGTTGACGTCGTAGGTCGCCGCGGCGACACCCGGCGTCTCCAGGAGACTGCCCTTGAGGACGTTCATGAACGTGTGGTCCTCGCCGGCGATCTCGAGGCGGAGTTGGTCGTCCGTCTTATCGATGACCCGCAGTTCCATACCCTCCCGTTTTCCGGTGACGCGTTTCAACGTTTCGTGTCGGGTCGCACTGCTCGCGGTGGTTGCGTGACTCCGCTCACACCGACCGCTCACACCGTGGGAAACAGCGATGCGACGTCCACCTCGGCGTCGACGAGGCGGTACCGGTGTCCGTTACGCTCGACGACGCCAGCGTGTGCGAGGTGGTCGAGGTGGGCCCACGCCTCGCCGGGTCCGTGCAGGATATGGATTTCTTTCAATTCCCCGAAGAGATGCGCCGAGACGGTCCAGACGTCGCAGGGCCCGTGGTCGTCGAGCACGCTGACGACGCG
>JBEPYA010000166.1:0-9274 GCA_041641615.1 Salinigranum sp.
TTCGGCCGGGCGGTAACTTATCCGTCTCAACCACTTGCTACGGGTGATGACCCTCTCGGAGCCTCCCCGAACTCGTGACGGCGAGCGGAGCGAACCGACCGAGGCGCGGGAGACCGACGCCCGGTCGGCCGTCGTCGTCGACGGCGTCCGAAAGCGGTTCGGGAGCGGTTCCGAGGCGGTGACGGCCGTCGACGACGTCTCCTTCGCCATCGAGCGAGGGTCGGTCGTCGGCCTGCTCGGCCCCAACGGGGCCGGCAAGACCACGCTCATCAAGTGTATCCTCGGGATGGTGCTCCCCGACGAGGGGTCGATTTCCATCTACGGCCACAACGTGTCCGCCGCGCCTCGGAAAGCGTACGCCCACGTCGACGCGATGCTCGAAGGCGCTCGCAACGACTACTGGCGTCTGACCGTCCGCGAGAACCTCCGGTACTTCGCGACCATCAGCGGCGTCGACCCCGACTCCGTGGCCGGACGACACGACCGCCTCCTCGACCAGCTCGACCTCGCCGACAAGGCGGATGAACCGGTGCGAAAGCTCTCCCGCGGGATGAAACAGAAGGTGTCGCTCGCGAGCGTCCTCGCCACCGAGTCGGACGTCGTCTTCCTCGACGAGCCGACGCTCGGGCTCGACGTCGAGAGTTCGCTCACCCTCCGCCGGGAACTCCGACGCATCGTCGAAGCGCGCGACCTCACGGTCGTCCTCTCCAGTCACGACATGGACGTCATCGAGGACGTCTGCGACCGGGTGATCATCATGAGCGAGGGGCGGGTCGTCGCCGACGACACCGTGTCGAACCTCCTCCGGCGGTCGGGGACGGGAACGTACCGCGTCACCAGCCCCGACCTCGACGAGGGGGTGATCGACGCGCTCGAAGCGCGGTTCGACGTGACGGGCGTCGAGCGGCGCGACGGCCGAACCCACGTCCAGGTTCGGGTCGACAGCGACGGCTTCTACCGCCTCGTCGACACCCTCCGCGAGAACCGGGTGACGATCGAGTCGGTCACGACCCTCGCGCGCGACCTCGAATCGGTGTTCGTCGAACTCACCGACCGAACGGAGGGGAACGACAGAGAGAGGGGGCGGAGCCGGTGACCCGAACGCGCGCGACTGTCGACGGCGAGGCCGAAGACGGTCTCGAGCGCGAGGGCAACGGAACCGTCGACGGCGGCACCGAGACGCCGCGTCCGGCGGGATACCGTCACCTCGCGCGGGCCGTCCTCACCCGCGAGTATCTCATCTTCGTCCGCTACCCGGCGAACGCTATCGGCGGTATCGTCATCTCGCTGTTCTTCTTCGGCCTCCTCTTCTACGGGGGACGGATGGTCGCCGGACAGGCGCTCACCGATTCCCTAGAGGGCATCATCGTCGGCTACTTCCTGTGGACCCTCTCGGTGGGGGCGTACAGCGCCATCTCGAACGACATCGCGAGCGAGGTGCAGTGGGGCACGCTGGAACGACATCTCATGACCCCGTTCGGATTCGCTCCCGTCGTCCTCTTCAAGGGTGTGGCGAAGGTCGTCCGGACGTTCGTCACCTCCTCGATCATCCTCGCGGCGATGCTCCTCGTGAGCGGGACCAACCTCCAGTTGAACCTCGTGACCGTAGTTCCCGTGGCGACGCTCGCCATCGTCTCCGTCCTGGGTCTGGGCCTCGCCGCCGGTGGAATCGCCATCCTCTACAAGCGCATCGGCAACTGGCTCAATCTCCTGCAGTTCGGGTTCATCGTGCTCATCTCGGCGCCGGCGTTCGACCTCGGCTGGGCCCGGTTCCTCCCGCTCGCGCAGGGGAGCGCGCTGCTCCAGCGGGCGATGGTCGACGGCACCCGACTGTGGGAGTTCTCGCTCGGGGACCTCGCCGTGCTCTGTGTCGTGGCCGTCGGCTATCTGCTCTGTGGCTACGTGGTGTTTCAGCGCGCGACCCATCGGGCGCGGCGCCTCGGCGTGCTGGGCGACTACTGACGACGGGAGAACCTCTCGGCCGGATGGCGCGTCGCCGAGAACCGGAGACTCGGAAGCGAGCGCGCCGGTCAGGCCTCGACTTCGGTGTCGGGGTTGACCTCGATCCGGTCGACCGTGAACGTCTCCATGCCGACCCAGTCGCCACGGCGCGGCGTGAGGTGGTTCAGGTGGACGACGTCCTTCGTCTGCTCCAGGTGGTACCGGCCGCCCCGCTCGCCGAGGAGCGGGACGGCACCGTCGCGGTCGGGAGTCCGGTCGTCGACGATGAGGAGTCGCTTGTTCGTCTGGTTCTCTACGGGGACCTTGACGAGGTCGCCGGGGACCAGGGTGGTGATGTCTTCGATCATACGTGTGATGTGGAGGACACCTGGACGTCCGTGCTCGCGCTCGACGCTCGCCGACATCGCCCGTCCGTCGGACGCTGCCGCTGACGAATCGGTCGAGCGACTGTGGAGGGGAGCACGTCGTCAGGGATCGACAGTAGCTTCGGGCTGTATCTTGATAAATCTGATACATACTGACCGCGGCGAACGGCGATCCGGTCCCTCGCGGCCCGAGGCTACCACGGTCGGTCTCGACGCAGCCGGTCCGCGACCGACGGGTCGTCGAGATCAGGTCACGACCTGCGGCCGAAGACGAGCCGACGAGGTGTGCTGGAGGTGCCCCCTGACCCCGTTCGAGTGAGTGTCAGAGGCAGGCACCACCCTTTTCACCGGGAGCGGTGACACGGTACCGTATGGAACGCCAGACGTTTTCGGTACGTGTGACCCCCGAGCCGTGGGCCAAATGCCCGTACTGCGGCTCGGAAGAGGTCGTCGCGGACGTGCGTTCGGAGGAGGGTCAGATACGGCGAATGAACTTCTTCTGTCGCGAGTGCGAAGGCGCGGACGAGGTCGAAAGCGTCAGCCAGGGAGAGGACACCGGCGACGCCGACGCAGTCGACCCTTCGTAGCACCTTCGGGGCAGTTCTACGCCCGGCGAAGCGACTCTCCGACCGACCGTGACGAGGTGACCGTATTCTTGGGGAGCATACGTCCTCGGCGTCCCGGGTCGTGAACGGGGAGAATCTCGGTCGAACGAGCCCTCGCTCCGCTCGTCGTCACTGAATACTTTTCTCGTACCTCGTCGTCTACCCGGGTATGGTCGGTTTGAAGCGATGTTACATCTGCGGTGAGGCCTTCAAGCGGGACGACGAGATGGTGAAGTGCGAGCACTGCCACATCTGGTGTCATCGAGCATGCCTGGTTGATCGTGAGGAGGACCACTGTCCGCGCTGTGCCGACGAGGCGTGGATCAGCGTCGCCGGGTTCTAGCCGTTCCAGTTGCACGGTCACTGCAACCACCTTCAACTACTCCGATTGTGTGACAGATTCGCAGATGAAGAGCCTACATCTGTAGGGTAAAACGGTATAAGAGGATGGGTTGGGGCAGATTTGAACTGCCGGCCTCCTCCATGTCAAGGAGGTGTCATAACCAGACTAGACCACCAACCCGTCTGGCTGCGTGCGGCGTTCGTCTCGAACGCATTACTCCGTATCCCGGGGACCTAATTAAGGGTTGCGAAGTCAGGAGTCGGCAAGCGATTCCGCGGCGCGCGTCGGGGGAGCCGTCCGGCGCTCTCCTCCCGGACGGCGGTCAGACGGTCGCCGACTCGGTCTCGCTGTCGGTGTTCCCGTTCCCGTCCGTAGCCGTGATGGTTACCTCGTACTCGCCGCCGGGGGTACACTGCGACGGGCCCGTGTAGCTCCCGACGGTGACCGTCTCCACGCCCGCGGCAGAGCCACCGCTCGCGCCGGGCGTGAGCGTCTGTATCCCACAGGAGCCGTCGACGTCTTCGACGGTGATCTCCACACCGGTGAGGTCGCCGTCCTCGTCCGAGACGTCCCAGTCGACCGTCACGTCGTCCTTGTACTTCGTGTTCGGACCGGGCTGGGTGTCGTAGCGAGCGACGTCGACGGCGTCGATGTCGGCCTCGGGCGACCCGTCGCCGGGAACCGGCGTCGGCGTTGCAGTCGCGGTCGGGACCGGCGTCGCAGTCGCGGTCGGTCCGGGAGTCGCAGTCGCGGTCGGTGTGGCGGTCGGTGTCGCGGTGGGCGTCCCCCCCGCGGCGCTGCCTCCCTCGATGGAGATCTCGTTTACGGAGAGGTGCAGATACGTCAGGTCGGGCGCGAGCACCTCGTCGGCGGTGACGGTGATCGTCAGGCTGGCGAGGTCGGCGTCGTAGTTCACCTCCGTCGACTGTCGCACTGCGGTCGGCCCGCCGACGATGGCGCCGTCGACGACGAAGTTCCCGGTGCCGAGACACGTGTCGGCGTAGCTCCCGTCGGCGAGTTCACACTGGGTCTGGGCGGTGGGCATCGCGTCGTTGACGCCGGGGGCGTCCGCGGCGCGCGGCGCGTAGATGACGCCCTCGAAGTACGCCCCGCCGTTGACCATCGCCACCTGCATGTCCGACTCGCCGTAGACGATCAGCCGGTCGGCGTCGACGTCAGCGGGGTCGCCGGGGTCTCTCGGCGCGACGTAGACGTTTCCCCCCTTGATGGTGAGGTCACCCGTCGTGAACATCCGCAAGCGGTGGTTCGCACCGGCGTTCACGACGCGCAGTTCGCCACCGTCGACGGTCACGTCGCCGTCGACGAGCAGCGTGACGTTCCCCCCGGAGAGGTCGACCGTCGTCGTCCCACTCAACGAGAAGCCGTCGCCGTCGTAGTACTCCCCGCTCGTGAGCGTCTGCCCCGCGGCGATGTCCTGCGTCGTCACGTCGGGGTCGCCAGAGGCGTCGGCGATTCGCTGTCGAACCACCCGGTCGATGGCCGGCGTCGACAGCGACTGGTGGGCGGCCGTCTCGCCGGTGATGCTCCCCGCCTGCGCAGTCGAGATCGCTCCCTCGGCCGAGACGGGACCGTTGATCTCGGCGTTCCCGGTCGACACCTCGACGGCCCCGCCGTGGGCCCGGATGGCGTCCTCGAACGTCGTGTCGAACTCGAGGCGACCGAGTTCGACGGTGACCGTCTCCGTCCCGTGGTCGACCGAGACGTGGGCGTCGTCGACGCGGGTCTCGAAGTACTGCGCCCAGCCCGCGTAGTAGTCGCTCGTGATCGAGAGGATGATCACGTCGTTCCGGACGGTTCCGGGGCCGAGGTTCGGCTGCTGGGAGAGCCGTCGGACGACCAGCTCGTCACCCGAGCCCGTGCCACCGGGCCTGACCACGACCAGCGGCATGGTCAGCGTCCCGTCGCGGAAGTGGATCTCCGGGGGCGAGACCATCCGGGTCTCGGTGCCGGTGCCGCGCCAGACACCACCTCCCTGGTAGGCGACGACGGTGTCGTCGTGGCGGTAGACGACCGCGCCGAGCGTCTGCGTGTGGATGGTCGGGCCGTCCTCGTACGCGAGCCGCAACTCACCGGTCGGCACCGTGCGGACGGAACCGTCACGGACGCCGAGTCGAACCACGCGGGCTTCCGACTGGCCGAGGGCCACCTCCGCGCCGACCGAGTCAAGCTGGGTGAACGCGTGCTGGACCTGCTTTCCGGAGGCCTCGTCCTGGAGCGCGCCGATTCCCTGCGCCCCCATCACGACGATGCCCGTCACACTCACCACGACGAGTCCGACGAGCAGGGCGAACCCGAGGACGTTCGCCTGGGCCCGGTCGCCCCGCCGCGCTACGGGCACGCGTCGTCCCCCCCGCCAGAGAACGCGTACGGGAGCGTTCGTGAGACCGCCGGTGACCTTCGAGACATGCGTGGCGGTCGCGGAGCGACGTCATCAAGTCTCGGCTCCGAATATCAGAAATGAGTCCGATCGGCCCACCGCGGAGCTGCGTCTGACGGCGGAACAAGGCGAAAATCGAGTTGCGTGGGACGCCGGCGAGTTCGACCGACGGACCGGTGGGTCGGTCGCTTTGAAAGGCCAGGACACGAGGACCGAATCGCCCGGGCCAACTGGCGTCCTCTCCCCCTCCCCCTTGTTGGTCCCCCGTTGGTCCCCCGTTGGTCCCCCGTGAGGTGTGACACCCGATTCGACCCCCCTGTCGACAGTCACCTCTCTGAAGGACGTTCAAAGAGACGCTACTGAACGGAATAACTCTAATGCCGATACTCTTCGGTATGGGTCGACACCCGGCCGCGTGCGTCTGCGAGGAACGGCGAACCCGACAGTCTTAAGCAGATGTACTGATTTGTTCATCACAACCCGAATACATACATCGGTGACTACCAATGCAGGAGTACATCAGACGTGTGGCCGACGGAGAGGACCTCGGAGTCGAGGAGGCACGGGAGGCGGCGCGCCTCGTCTTCGAGGAGGCGACGGAGGCACAGATCGGCGCGCTGCTGGCGGCGCTCCGGGCGAAGGGGGAGACCGAAGCCGAGATCGCCGGGTTCGCACAGGGGATGCGCGACGCCGCCCGCACCATCGACCCCGACCGGCGTCCCCTCGTCGACACCTGCGGGACGGGCGGAGACGACTACAGCACCATCAACGTCTCGACGACGAGCGCCATCGTCGCCGCCGGCGCGGGTGTGGCTGTCGCCAAACACGGCAACTACTCCGTCTCCTCGTCCTCGGGGAGCGCCGACGTCCTGGAGGTCGCCGGCGTCGACGTCGACGCCGAGCCGCCGCTGGTCGAGGAGGCAATCGAGCGCGACGGCATCGGCTTCATGCTCGCGCCGGTGTTCCACCCCGCGATGAAGGCCGTCATCGGCCCGCGGAAGGAGCTCGGAATGCGGACGCTGTTCAACGTCCTCGGTCCGCTCACGAACCCCGCGGGCGCGGAGGCGCAGGTGCTCGGCGTCTACGACGAGGAGCTGGTACCTGTTATCGCCCGCGCGCTCGCGCACATGCCGGTCGAGCGCGCGCTGGTCGTCCACGGCGCGGGCATGGACGAGATCGGCCTCCACGGCGAGACGTGCGTCGCCGAGGTCGACGGCGAGGAGATCGAGGAGTACACCCTGGTCCCGGAGGACATCGGGCTGGAGTCGGCACCCGTCGACGCCGTGGCGGGAGGGAGTCCAGAAGAGAACGCCGCGGACCTCCGCGGTATCGTCACCGGCGAGGTCGAGGGGGCGAAGCGCGACATCATCCTCGCGAACGCGGGCGCGGCGGTGTACATTGCCGGCCTCGCAGAGTCCATCGAGGAGGGTGTCGAGGAGGCCCGCGCGTCGATCGAGGGCGGCCACGCGGCGGCGAAACTCGACGACCTCTGCGCGCGGACCGACGAGGCCGAACCGGCCTCGGGGGCGTAACCCCCGATGACGCGTGTGAAAGTCTGCGGGGTGACCTCCGAGGCGGACCTCTCGCTCGCGGTGGACGCCGGTGCCGACGCGGTGGGCGTCATCGCCGACGTTCCGGTAGAGACGCCGCGGGAGGTCGACTCCGGGACGGCAGCCGACCTCGTCGCCGCGGCACCCCCGTTCGTGACGACGACGCTCGTCCTCATGCCCGAGTCGCCGAGCCACGCGGTCACGCTCGCGCGGACCATCCAGCCGGACGTGCTCCAGCTCCACTGTGATTTCGACCGCGAGGAGCTGCAGTTCGTCCGGGCGGAGTCGTCGACGAAGGTCGTCGTCACCGTCGACGCGACCGAGGGTGACCGGGCGCGCGACCTCGACGACGTCGTCGACGCGCTGCTCGTCGACTCCACGACCGAGGAGGGCGCGGGCGGGACGGGCGAGACCCACGACTGGGAGGCCACCCGCGACCTCGCCGCCGGCCTCGACTCGCCGGTCGTCCTCGCCGGCGGGCTCACCCCGGAGAACGTCACCGAGGCCGTCAGGACGGCAGCGCCGTACGGGGTCGACGTCGCCAGTGGCGTCGAATCCGAGGGCGGGACGAAGGACCCGGCCGCAGTCCGCGGGTTCGTCCGCGCGGTCCGGCAGGCCGACGCCGAGGACGAGGACGAGGTGGTCGCGTGAGCGGCGTCTCGTTCGACCGCTCGGCCGCGGAGTTCGCGGCGCTCCTCGACGGCTGCGACGAGGCCGACGAGGGGCCGGTCGTCGCCCGTCTGGAGGCGACGCTCGACGTCAGTGTCGAGCCGCTCGCGGCGTACGCGGCGCTCTCGGGCGAGAGCGACTACGGCTTCCTCCTCGAATCCGCCGAGAAGACGCCGTCGTCGGACCCCGACGGCGCGTTCGAACCGGACGGCGCGGGCGACCGTCACGCCCGCTACTCGTTCGTGGGCTACGACCCCGACGCGGTCGTCTCCGTCTGGCCCCACGGAACAGAAGTCGAAGACCTCGGCGGGACCGCCGCGAAGTACGTGACGCCGAACGGCGGCGACACGCTCGACTCCCTTCGGGAGGCGCTGCCGGACCTTCCTCGAGTGGGATTCCCCCCGCGCGAGCGCCAGCAACTCGACGGCGGCCTCGTGGGTTTTCTCGCCTACGACGCCGTCTACGACCTCTGGCTCGACGAGGTGGGAGTCGAGCGGCCCGACCCCATCGTCCCGGACGCGCAGTTCGTCCTGACGACGCGGACGCTCGTCTTCGACCACGCCGCCGACACCGTCTCGCTCGTGTTCACGCCCGTCGTGAGCGCCGCGGAGGGGGAGTCAGTGTACTCGGATCTCGTCGCCGAAGCCGAATCGGTCGCCGAGGCGCTCGCCTCGAACCGGGTGTCGGAACCGGACGGCTTCGTCCGTCGCTCCGAGCGCGCCGGGCCGCGCGAGGCGTACGAAGACGCCGTGCGCCGCGCGAAAGAGCACGTCCTCGACGGCGACATCTACCAGGGCGTCATCTCCCGCAAGCGAGAGCTCCACGGCGAGGTCGACCCGCGCGGGTTCTACCGCGCGCTCCGCGAGGTGAACCCCTCGCCGTACATGTACCTGCTCCGGCACGGGGACCGTTCCATCGTCGGCGCGTCGCCCGAGACGCTCGTCTCCGTGCAGGGCCGGAGGATCGTCTCGAACCCCATCGCGGGCACCTGTCCGCGGGGGAGTTCGCCGGTCGAGGACCGCCGACTCGCGGGGGAGATGCTCGCCGACGGGAAGGAACGCGCCGAGCACACGATGCTCGTCGACCTCGCGCGCAACGACGTTCGGAGGGTCGCCGAGCCAGGCTCGGTAAAGGTCGAGGAGTTCATGAGCGTCCTCAAGTACTCGCACGTCCAGCACATCGAGTCGACGGTGACGGGGACGCTCGCGAGTGAGAAGGACGCGTTCGACGCCACCCGGGCGGCGTTCCCCGCGGGAACGCTCACGGGCGCGCCGAAGGTCCGGGCGATGGAGATCATCGACGACCTCGAACGCGAACCGCGCGGCGTGTACGGCGGCGGCGTCGGCTACTACTCGTGGACCGGCGACGCCGACTTCGCCATC
>JBEPYA010000167.1:0-9232 GCA_041641615.1 Salinigranum sp.
CACCGGCCTCCCGGGAAGGAACGTCGGATCGTGGGCATCCGCCGCCCCGCCGCGGCACGGGCGCTCGTGCTCCGCGTGGGCGAGACGCAGGCCGCGATCGTATCGCTCGACATCTGCGGAGTTTCGCGGGAGATGACCGCTCGCGTTCAGTCACGGGTCGCCCGAAAGCTCGGCATTCCCGAGGAGAACGTGCGGCTCTGCGCGACGCACACCCATTCGATGCCCACCTTCCGCTTCTTCCGCCAGTGGGGCGCCATTTCGCCGGAGTACATGGCGGACGTGGAGTCGAAGGTCGTCCAGGCGGTGACTCTGGCGCAGGGCGACTTGGCGCCGGCAGAGTTGTACGTCGGCATGAGCCGAGCGCCCGGGGCGAGCAACAATCGCACCGTCATGGTTTGGAAGACGGACGAGGAGTTTGGGGAGAATTCGACGGACGAAGAGCGTTGGCTGGACACGAGCGTTCACGTGCTGCATTTCGACCGGGGCGGCGGGAAGACGGTAACTGCTGGCCGATGGCGAGACTGTGACCGATGATCGGCGAGGAGGACTGTGGCTGGCGAACGGTGAGGGGACTGTGACTGACGAACGGTGGTGGGGCCGGTCAGCAGACGTTCTTCGGCTTGATCCCCATCGACTCCAGCGTCTCGACGTAGTCGGCGTACGCCGCCTCGACGACCTCGTCGGCCCCGGCGCGAGCGGCCTGCCACGCGTCGTCGTCCCCGCAGACCTCGTCGAGGAGCGACTCGGTCACCTCCTGGAGCTCCCCGAGAGCGCTCTTTCGTTCGCGGAAGGTGTTCGCCGTCGACGGGTCCGCGTCGCCGACGAAGAAGCCGACCACCTGTGCGAGCGTCTTCTCCGCGACGAGCGTCCACGCGAGGAGACCGCCGGCGCGAGCGGCTGTCTCGTCGAGCGATTCGAGCGCCTCGTACGTCGGGGAGAGTTCCGCCTCTCCGTCACCGCCGTTCTCGTCGGCGAAGCTGGCGGCGTCGGCGAAGACGTTCGCCGCCGTCTCGCGTTCCTCGCTCTCGGTCCACGCCTCGAACGTCTCGCGCGCGGCGCTCGCCTCGGCGGCCCACGCGGCCTCGACGGCGTCGGCCTCCATCTCGCCGCCGGTGAGCGCGTACACCCATTTCGAGGAGCCCAGTCGCGACAGCGGCGTCTCGTGGGCGCTTCGGACCGACTCGGTGAACTCCGATGCGTTCATGCGCGGGGATACGACGCGGCGGCGTTAGAAAGCGTCGACAGAGGCAGAGGGTTGCGACCGTCCGGGACGGCCGGTGCTCACGCCTCGTGGTCTTCGGGTGGAGCGCTCGCGCGAACGAGGTCGAGTCGGACGTCCGTGACGACGCCGCGGAAGGGGTAGCGGTCGTCCGTGGTGTCGCCGATGACGAGCGTTTCCGTCGGCGTGACGCCTCCCGCGTAGGGGGCTTCGTCGACGAGCTCGCCGTCGACGACGAGCCGGACCACTCGCCCGTCCCACAGGAGGCTCACCGTGTGCGGCGCGCCGTCGTCGACCGCGGGTCCGCGGACGTCGACCGCCCCGTCGCCGTCGCCGACGGCACCGACGATGCGTCCGTCGACGAGGCCGACCTGGTAGCCGTCGGTCGTCGTGTACCGGCTGGCGGGGGCGGTGGAGAAGACGCGCTGGAACCGGGCGGGTTCGGGCGACTCGCGGCTCAGGTCCTCGACCCCCGTGAACCGGACCGTGAGCGCCAGCCCCGTTTCGGCGGTCGGCGTCGGCCCCGCGGGGACGACGACGCTACCGGTCCCGCCGAACGAGAGGCCGCCGTCGGTCCACGTCGGGCCGAGGACGCGGCCGTGGAAGCCGCCGACGGGGTCGAACGCGACGTCGCCCTGACCCGCGTCGAGCGACCAGTGAGCGCTCGATGGCGAGCGACTGGCAGAAGAGACGAACCGGCCGTCGAGGACGTCGTCCTCGGTGACCGTGACCGCCCGGCCGTCGACGACGTAGGTACCGGGGTAGGGAACCGTGACGGCGTACCAGCCGACGTCGGTGGTCGTCGTCTCGCGGCTGTAGACGAACGAGCGGTCGCCGACCGTCACCGGAAGGGAGAGCGAGACGCGCTCGCCGGGGTCTGCGGTGCCGACGACGACAGCGCCGGGGACGAGCGCGAACGCCTTGACCGAGTCGTCGGCACTGGCGTAGACGAGCCGGTAGTGGCCCGTCCCCTCGACCCCGTCGGCGAGGCTCCCGAGACGCTGGTGGAGGCGGACCCAGTTCGAGGCGGGCGAGGCGGCGGCGCTCACGTCGTCGCTCGTGACGACGAAGCCGACACGCTCGTGGTGTCGCCAGTACTGCCGCTCCGGCGAGTCACTGTGGACGAACGTCGCGTAGTGGGCCTCGGCGTAGCGGTAGGAGAGCTCGGGGACGCTGTCGGCGTTCACCTCGTAGTTGAACAGGCGGTTGGTCCCGAGCGGGCTCAGGACGTAGCTTCGGGGGTACGAGAGGTCGTGGTCGACGGTGTACGCGCGAATGGCCGTGGCCGCGCCGTACTCCCCGTCGGTCGCGACCGACTGATTGAGTTTGACCGCGAGCACGCCGGAGCTCGTGACGACGAGCAGCGCGAGGAGCACCGAAAAGGCCGCCGGACCGTAGCGGCGGACGACACTCGACGTCGACGTGGGGGCGGAGTCGGCGGGGGTGACGGGAGCCGCGGAGGACGAAAGGACCCCCGTTCGGCGGGCGAGCGCGACGAGCGCGAGGCCGGCGAAGACGGCGACGAACGGCGAGAGCTCACCGGCGAAGCGCCGCTGGACGAGCGCCGACGCGAGGAAGTACCACGCGTACGTCGCGACGACCGTGCCGGCGACGTCTCGCGTTCGGAGCGCCCTCAGCGAGACGGCGACGAGCGCGGGGAGCGCGACGAACAGGAGGAGACCGAACAGCGAGAGCGGGCCCGTGAGCGGGCCGAGGGGTCCGCCGACGAGCGAGACGGTCTCCGCGATGCCGGTATCGCGCGACCCTTCGAGGAACGCGGCCCCGGCGGTGAAGAGCGACCGGACGGGGGCGAACCGATCGTCGAGCGCGGCAGCGGCGACGACGAGCCCGACCGCCACGGGAACCGCGACGATGCCGAGCGCGGGCCGCGCGGAGCGGCCGACGGCACCGACTCCGGTAAGGGCGACGACGCTCAGCACGACAGACGCCGCGAGTAGGGCGAACGCGAGGACGATGCCGACGGTCTGCCAGCCGAGGAGTGCAAAGGCGACGGCGACGAGGAGCGCCGCGCCGACGAACGACGCCGCAGCCGCGAGTCCTGCCCGGGGGGGCCGGTCGGCGGCGACATCGAGGGTGGAGCCGAAAACGACGGCGAGCGCCGCGGGGAGGACGAGCATGACGCCCGCCTCCCACGACGACACCTGGACGGCGAGGACGACCGCGAGCGCCGCGGCGAGGCCGAGTCGACGCCGGGACGAGGAGGTCCGCCAGAGGAGGAGGAGGAGCGTCGCGGCGACGACGAGCCAGAGGAAGTCCGCGGCGTGGTGATCGGAGAAACCGAGCGCCGTTCGGACGACGTGGGCGGGTGTGAGCGCCAGCGCGACGGCGGCGACGACACCGACGAGTCGCGACGACGAGACGAGGAGGGCGAGCAGGTAGACGAGCGCGACGGTAGCGACGCCGACGGCGACCGGGTACCACGCGAGGACGAGCGGGGCCGTCTCGACGCCGCCGAGGAGCGAGACGCACAGCGCGAGCGCGACAACCAAGAACGGGTCGCGTCCCTCGTAGCGCAGGAGCGCTCCGAGGTCGCCGCCGGCGCTCGCGACGTGTCGCTCGACGACGAAGCGGTAGTAGTAGGGGTCGTTGGCGAGGAGGACGACCGCCTCGTCGCGGAAGACGGCGCCGTAGATGTACGACCGCGCCAGCAGGGCGACGAGGAGGACGGCAGCGAGGCTCACGACGACCGGGCGGGCGCGGACGTGCGAGAGCGCGGCCCCGAGCCGTCCGCGCGCGTCGGACGGCGTCGAGGCGGAGGTGTCCTGCATCACTCGGGTACACCGCCGGGTGGGGGATAAGTCGTCAGTCACTAACGCCCGATACGACGGGATAGGGGGCACTTACCGCGAGCCTGTGTGTCGGATCGGGCCATCTCGCGTGACGGTCCGACGGCCCCGAGACGCCACGAGGGCAGCGTCGGCGAGAGGGGGGACGTCGAACGCGATCGCTGGTCGCAACAGGCAGAGCGCGAAAACGAAACCGCGGGATCGGGCGACGATACCGAAGGTCAGGCGACGATACCGAGCTCCTCGACGTACGCGAGGAACTCCTCGACGGACTCGAAGTCCTCGAGTTCGACGTCACCGGGGAGCTGTTCTTGGACCTCGGGCGGGAGCGTCTCCGGGAGGAGCACGCCGTAGGTCTCCGAGTCGAAGTCGTACGTCACGCCGAAGCCGTTGGGGCCGCAAGCCTGGTCGGCGGAGAGGCCCGTGAGGATGGCTCCCTCACCGGCTTCGATGCGATCGGCGCCGGGACCTTCGAACAGGGCGAACTGTTCGAGGGTGTCGCCGGAGCCGACGACGACGTAGTACTCACCGGGGAAGGTGGTGACCCACTGGACCGTTCCGGTCGGCAGGACCATCGGGTCGGTGGGGAACAGCACCTGTTCGAGCGGCCGGTCACCCGGTGGTGCCTGCACCGACTCGGGGTCGAACTCGTCGGGATCGACGTCGAGCGAGACGGGACAGAACGCGAGGAAGTCGGCCGCGGTGACGGCGTCGCCCTCGTTCCCGTAGCTGTTCAGGTTCGCGTCGGTGAGCACCCCGGCGTCGGTGAACGCGGCGGCGACGCCGGCGCCCACGAACGCGCTCACGAGGAGCGTCGACGCGAGGAGCGCACTGACCTGCCCGCGGCGGCCGCTCACGCGACCACACCCCGGGTTAGACTGGGTGAACTGATAGTCATCTCCAGGAGATGATTCTCGGCGTCGAGTTATAGTTACACGCCACAGTCTCCGGAAAGCCTGAATCTTAACGAGAGACTACGGTAGGAACCCACAAACGGGGGGTGACGGGCGGGGCGTCGGGAGAGTCGGAACCCCGATCGTCGGGTGAAACCGATGGCCGACAGCGGGATGAAGCCCGTCCTAACGCCGAGAGCGAGGGGTGAAGTCGGGCGGAGGACGGTCAGAGAGACGGAGAGAGATCCCGCAGACAACCGGAGACAGCGTGCAGACAGCCGAAGGGGGAGAAGAAATACGCCGATAGAGGGAAAACGGGAGCGATGTGTCAGTCGACGATGCCCTCCGCTCCGCCGGTGGCGTGTTGCGCCGGCGGGCAAGTACCGTCCTCCCGTACTACGCGCTCGTCGCCGCGACCGGGGACGTGACTCGCCTCCCGGTCCTGGTCGGGGTGGTCGTCGCGACCGTCGCGCTGTCGTCCACGGGCCGCCTGGAGCCGCTGCTCGACGACCTCGCGTCGGTGAACCCCGAGTTGCTCGCGCCGGACAGCCCAGCCGGCCTCCCGCCGGCAGTCGGTGAACGCCTCGCCACCGTTGTCCTCTCGCCGACGGTTATCGTCCCGCTCGCCCTCGGATTCGTACTCGCGGTCGTCGTGAGCGTCCTCGTCAGCGGGATGACGCGGGCGGCGGCGCTGTCGGCCGTCCACGCCGCGCTCGACGGACGCGGCCCGCTCGCCGCGGGTGTCGCGGGGATGCGACGGTGGAAGACGTTCGCGGGGCTCGTCCTCGTCCGGTGGGGGCTCCTCCTGGCCGCCGCTGTTCCGCTGCTTGCAGCCGTCGTCGGCGGGCTGGGGATCCTCGGAACGACCCCAGACCCGACCGCGCTGGATCAGGGAACCGTCGTGGCCGTCCTCGCGGCCGTCGTCGGCGGACTCGTCACGCTGCTCGCGGTCGTGGCCGTCTTCGGGCTGCTGGCCTTCGCCGGTCCGGCGGCCGTCGTCGACGACCGCGACCTCGTGGCCGCCGTGCGACGGAGCGCCGGCGTGCCGTTCGCCCACCCTGTCGGGTTCCTCCTGTACGGCGTCGTGGTCGTGGGAAGTTACGTCGCCCTCGCGGTCGCGGCGGCTCTCTTCGGCATCGCCGGCGTGAGTCGACTGGTCACGGTCACCTCCGCGTTCTTGATGTCACCGTTCCTGGACGGGGTGGCGGTGTCGCTGTACGCCGGGTGGACGGACGACAGCGAGCCGACGCAGTCCGACGAGTCGGGGAGAGCGTCGGCGTCCGAAGTGACGGACGAGGCGTCGGCGTCCGAAGTGACGGACGAGCGAGTCGGCTCCGAGAGACCGGCGGACGAATCCGGGTTCGTGTTCGGTGCCGACGAGACGGCGACGGAGACGAAGTCGGGAGCGGAACCCGGAGGCCTCGTCGCGGCCGTCCGCGGCGCGCTGGTCGAGGGGATGCGCGAACTCGGGACGTTCCTCCGAGAGGGGTGGGGGTACGTCGTCGTCTCGGCGGTGACGCTTCTCCTCGGAGTCGCCAGCGGGTGGACGGCGACGGCGGACTCGGGAGTCAGCATCGACCCGCCCGCGGACCCTGCTTCGGTGTTCGGCGCCGTCCCGGTCGGACCGTTCGTCAACCTCGCGCTCAACAACTGGTTCGTGGCCACGACAGCCGGCTTTTCGGGCCTGTTCGGCGGGCTTCCGACCCTCGGGACGCTCCTGTTCAACGGGGCGCTCGTCGGGGCCGTCGCGGGCGTCGTCGACCCGGTGGCGTTCGTCGCGTTCGTCGGCCCGCACGGCGTCGTCGAACTCCCGGCCATCGCCGTCGCCGGCGGCGTCGGTCTCCGACTCGGCCACGTCGCGTGGGGAGTCTGGCGCGGGACGAGGTCGAAGTCGGCGCTCGCCGACGAACTGGGGCGGACGTGGCGGCTGGTCGTCGGCCTGCTCGTCGTGTTCGTCGTCGCCGGGTTCGTCGAGGCGTTCGTCACGCCGCAGGTGGCGGCGGCGGTGCTGGGGTGAGCGACAGTGGTGCTGGGGTGAGCAACGGCGGCGAGAGACGCGACAGTGACTTCAGTTGGCGGGGGAGAAGACCATCACCTCGGCGCCACCTTCGTTCCGCTTGATGCCGCCGTCGCCGGGGCGACAGGGTGCGTTGTCGGGTCGGGCCGGGTCGACGATGGTTCCGGTGCCGAACGTCGCGTTGCCGGCCGCCGCCCCGCCGAGGGCGAACTCCTCCATGTGCTGGCCGCCCTTGAGTACGAAGTAGTCGATTTCGATATCCGAGGTGAACTCGGCAGTGAAGAACTCGCCCGGTTCATCCTCGTCGGTGAAGGTGATGTCGACGTCGAGGGCGTCGTCGCCGCCGAGTTCGTTCCCGACGACACAGACCACGGCGTAGCTGATCGACGGAACGTTCAGCGTGCCCTCGTTCGAGTGTTCGTTCAGGTTGAGATCGAACGTCGTGCCGGTCTGTGTGACCGCGCCGGCGACGGCGAGGCCGAGGACGACACTCAGGGCGAGGACGGCCGCGAAGAGTGTCGACGCCTGTCCGCGGTCGGCGCTCATCGGTCACTCCAAGCGAGGACGTCGGTACTGGGCGGTCGTGGGACTGGACGAGTGGGAGACATGGCCACCATCACGAATGTATCCAATAGATGTAAGTATGAACTTCCTTACAGTCGTATAGTTCTGAACGCGTCGGCGACGTTCGACGTTAGCTGAAGCCGGAGAGACAGGTGGAGGAGCGCGTCGCGTGTGTTCCGAGGGTACGCACACCGAGCGGCGAGGCGTCGAAGAAAGTCGAGTCGGTCGACGGGACGGTACGCACGACGTCGAGGATTCGTCGGAACGCGCTCAGTCGCCCTTCTCGATGGGAGCGCCGACGAGGTTGCCCCACTCGGTCCACGAGCCGTCGTAGTTGACGGCCGAGTCGTAGCCGAGCAGTTCGTGCAGCGCGAACCACGCCACGGAGGAGCGCTCGCCGATGCGGCAGTAGGCGACGACCGAGTTGTCGCCCGTGATGCCCTCGGCCTCGTACAGCTCCTGCAGTTCGTCGTAGGACTTGAACGTCCCGTCGTCGTTCGTCACGGCGGCCCACGAGATGTTCTTCGCGCCGGGGATGTGGCCGCCGCGCTGGGCGGTCTCCTGCAGTCCGGGGGGCGCGAGGATCTCGCCGGAGAACTCCTCGGGCGAGCGGACGTCGACGAGCGGAATCCCGCGGTCGATGGCCTTCTCGACGTCGTCACGGTAGGCGCGAATGTCCTCGAACGGGCCGCGAGCGGTGTACTCGACGGCCGGGAAGTCGGGGGCCTCGTCCGTCGTCGGATAGTCGTTGTCGAGCCAGTAGTCGCGTCCCCCATCCAGGAGGCGGACGTCGTCGTGGCCGTAGTACTTGAACTGCCAGTAGGTGTAGGCGGCGAACCAGTTGGAGTTGTCGCCGTACAGTACCACCGTCGAGTCGTCGCTTATCCCGTGGCTACCCAGCAGGTCGGCGAAGTCCTCCTTCGAGAGGATGTCGCGTGTCGTCTGGTCCTGCAGCTGTGTCTCCCAGTTGAAGCCGATGGCACCGGGGGCGTGCGCCTCGTCGTACGCCTCGGTGTCGACGTCGACTTCGACGAGTCGGTACTCGGGGTCGTCGCTCTGGAAGTCCTCGAGGTGGTTCTCCACCCAGTCGGCGGAGACGAGGACGTCGTTCGCGTATTCTGTATCAGACATCACGTGGGCGTACGAAAGCCAGCCTCATAACTGCCACACCAACGGCAGAGACGGCCATCCATCCGCCGAAGGGGCAAATCTGACGGGTTCTCCCGCCGGACATCGTCGTCCGCCGGGACAGCGCCCGAACCACGAAACCACGACGAGCGAACGCATCAAGCTGGTGGGTGTTTTTCGGCAATCTTTGCTCTCATCTCGGACGGCCGGGCGGGAGCGAGAAGTCACGACCGATAAGGCCTGTGACCGACAAGCCCCGTCCATGACCGACATCGTGGTCTCCGCCGAGTGGCTGGCCGACCATCTGGACGAGGTACGGGTCGTCGACGTCCGCGACGACTGGGAGTTCGACGGCATCGGACACGTCCCCGGAGCGGTGAACGTCCCGTTCGACAGTTTCCGGGCGGAGGAACACGCTGTCGACCGCGGCGGCGACCCCGCGGAGGGGATGCTCCCCGGCGTCGAGGCGTGGGAGGAGGTGCTGAGCGAGGCCGGAATCGAACCGGACGACACCCTCGTCGTCTACGACGACACCCACGGCGTCTTCGCGGCGCGCTTTCTCGTCACCGCCCTCGCGTACGGACACGGAGACGTGCACCTCCTC
>JBEPYA010000168.1:0-9147 GCA_041641615.1 Salinigranum sp.
CGTACTCGATGTCGCTCGTCGAATCGCTGGCGAACGAGGCCGGCGCGGACGGCTGTAACGTACGCGCGGCCGCGGAGAACGGCCGGTACCGACCGGTTCTCGAAGCTGACCGCCAACGCGGCATCGACATGGGGCTGGAGGGCACCCCGACGGTGTTCGTGAACGGCCAGCAGGTGACCGCGACGTTCGATGCGGTCCGGTCGGCCGTCGAGCGCGCCCAGTCCTGAGTTGGACTCCGACTCCGGAACGCGGGCGGAGCGCACAACACCGCACGGCCTTTATCACGAGAGTACGGAGCTACGAACGATGGGCTGTAACGGGAGAACGAGCCGATGAAGCGTCGACAGGTCGTCGCCGCGGTCGGCGGCCTCGCGCTGACCGGCGGCGCGGGCTACGTCGCGTTCAACGGACTCGGCAGCGGTGGCGACACGGTCACCGTCGACACCGTCGAGGCCCCGGGGTCGACCGCCGGCCGCCAGCGAGTTCCGGTCCCCGGCCGTCCGACGCTCGTCGACCTCTTCGCGACGTGGTGTGTCCCGTGTGAAGCACAGATGCGAAGCCTCGTCCCCGCCTACGAGTCGTTCGGCGACCGCGTCGCGTTCGTCTCGGTGACGAACGAGCGCGTCGGCGGCGGTCTCTCGATGGACGACATCCGACAGTGGTGGGCCGACCACGACGGCCGCTGGACGGTCGGACACGACCCCGAGAGCCGACTCATGAGCGAACTCGGCGCGGGTGGCCTCCCCTATCTCGCCCTCGCCGACCGCTCGGGAACGGTCGTCTGGACCCACAGAGGCGTCGCCAGCGAGTCGCAGCTCCGCGAGCAACTCGCGGCGGTCGTCTAATGCCACTTCTCCAGGCGACCCCGGCGTTCTCCGGAACCGTCGCCTTCGCACTCAGCGCGGGGTTAGCGACGTTCTTCGCCCCGTGTGCGTATCCTCTCCTGCCGGGCTACATCGGTTACTACCTGAGCCGGGAGGACGCCGGCCTCGGCGGGGCGGTCGTCCGCGGCACCGCCGCGACGCTCGGTGCGCTCGCCGTCCTGGGCCTCGTCGGCGGCGCGCTCGTCTCGCTCGGAACGCGCGTCGTGTCGAACCTCGCGTTCCTCGAACCGGTCGTCGGCGTCGGTCTCGTCGTCTTCGGTCTCGCGCTCCTGAGCGGCCGGGCACCCGGCGTCCACCTGCTGCTCCCCGAGCGCCGGGCGTCGATATCCGGGTTCGTCCTCTTCGGCGGCGTGTACGCCGTCGCCGCCGCCGGCTGTGTGCTCCCCGTCGTCTTCGGCGTCGCCGCCCAGGCGCTCACCCTCCCGAGGGAACAGGCCGTCGCTGTCGTCGGCGTCTACGCCGTCTCGGTGGCGCTCCCGCTCCTCGGCGTGACGCTCCTCTCGGCCGTCGGGAGCGACGCGCTCGGGGGGGTCTCCCGACACACCGACACCGTCCAGCGCGTCGCCGCGCTCGTCATGATCGTCGCCGGCGTCGCACAGGTCGGTGTGTCGCTGTCGTACCTCGGCTGGGTGTGAGCAGTGGACCGACCCCGTTTTACCGACGCTCTCCTACTCACCGCTATGGACCGTGGTCGAGCCTCGGCGACGGCGGGGCGGCTCGTTGGCGCGCTACTGGTCGCGATTACCGCATTTAGCGCCGCCGCGCCCCCGGTCACCGCACACGGCGGTGTCTCCGAAGCCCCGTCGCCGCTCGCGACCATTCCCCCCTGGGTCGGCGTCGCGGTCGGTCTCGCGCTCGCGGGAGTCGGACTCGTCGCGGTCGGCCGGGCGGTTGGCGGGTCGAGAGACGCCCGAGCCGTCGGCGCGGTGGCGGTCGCTCTCCTCGCCGGAAGCGTCCTCGTCGCCGTCGTCGGCGCGACCGGTCTCGGCGTCCCCGGCGGGCCGGCGGCGGAGACGCCGCTGTGGGTGAGCGAGACCGGGCGAGAGATCGGCGGTAACCACCACGCCCCGGCGATCGACGAGGGGCGGGTGTACGCCCCGTTGAGCGGACCCGGAACCGCCGAGGGCTGTGAACTGGTCGCACTCCACAGTGCGGACGGCGGTATCGTGTGGCGCGCGCCCGTCGACGAGTGTACCATCCACGCCGTCGCGGACCCCGCCGTGGCCGACGCGAACGACGACGGGGAGCGGGAGGTGCTCGTCGCCACCACCGAGGAGGACCTCCGCGTCTATAGCCGCGAGGGGGAACTGCTCCGAAGCAGCGCGCTCGACGACTACGGCTACACCCGTCCGGTGGTCGCCGACCTCGGTGGGAGCGACGCGCCCGAGACGATCGTCGTCGACGTCCGCGGGACCGTAACGGCGTTCGACGCGCGCGGCGAGCGGCGGTGGGAACACGCGCTCGACGACTACGTCTGGGCGCGCCCGGTCGTCGATGACGTGGACGGCGACGGCGGACGCGAGGTGGTCGTCGCCCAGCGCGACGGGACGCTCACCCTCCTCTCGCACGAGAGGGGAAAGGGGGCGACGGGCGACACGCCGTCGACCGCCACGGTCGAGTGGTCGACCGACGTCGGTGACGACCCGGGCGCCTCGTGGCTCGCGTCGGGACAGGCGGACGACGACCCGGCGTTGGAGCTCTGGGTGGCGACGGTCGACGGCGGCGTCTACGCGGTCGACGGCGCGACCGGCGAGGAGGAGTGGTCGCGCGACGTCGGGTCGCTCGCTGCCGTCGGCGGGTTCGGCGACGGGGACGGGGACGGCGACAGCGAGGTGTACGTCACCGACAAGAGCGGGACCGTCCGCGCGTTCGACGCCGCGACCGGCGAGGAGGAGTGGTCGACGCGCGTCACCGACGGGTCGGTGCAGATGATGCCGCCGCCGTCGCTCTGTGACACCGACGGCGACGGGTCGCCGGACCTCGTCGTCCCCGCCCACGACGGCAGCGTCTCGAAAGTCGACCCGACGGACGGCCGCGTGGTGGCGCGGTACGAACGCTCGGTGAGCGCCGCGGCGCACGACGCCGGCTTCGACCGCCTCTTCGGGCGGGCGACCCTCGGCGACGTGGACGGCGACGGTGACGACGACGCCGTCGTCGTCTACGCCGACGGGACCGTCGTCGCGCTGGACTTCTGAGAGTCAGTCGAGACGTGGTGTACTGACCGAGCCGACGGGAACGGCATCGGCTGGACAGCGCCCGCCGAAACGGGTGATACTGCGACCGCGGCGGTGCATGCCAGGACGAGACGGAAGACATGTTAGCCGTGCCCACACAGCACGGGTATGGTTGTCGACGCGCTCGTCTCCACGTTCGGGCCGTTCCTCATCCCCGCCGCGCTGTTCGGACTCGGCCTCGTCGGCTACCTCCTTCTCGTCGCCGCGCGGCGGTACCGCGACGAATGAGGGACGGTACCATACGTATGTCGACGTGACTGACTTTCGTCTACATAGTAAACAACTTTGATACATCCACCGCCGAATCGCGCTAGTTAATGGAGCACGGTTCCGGTCGGGTAGTGACCTCGACGCGCGGGCTGGCACTCGCCCTCCTCGCTGCGAGCGCGCTGCTCGCCCGCGTGCCGTGGGCGGATATTGGACTCCCCGTCGGGGCCCTCCCGGGCGGGAACCTGTCGCCGGAGTGGCTCGTCTCGGCGGGACCGTCTCTGGGGGTGGGCCTCGAGTACCTTCTGGTCTGGCTGCTCGTCTATCTCGCGCTCCCCGAGTTGTACCCCGAGCGGGCCCGCGCGTTGACGGCGGCCCTCCCGTACCGGGCCGGCGTTGCGAGCCTCACGACGGTGGCGGCAGCCCTCGTCGTCCTCGTCGTCTCGGGGACCGTGTCGCCGGCCGCGTTCGTCGGCCTGGTCGTGGCGACGCTCGTCGTCACCGTCGCGACGACGTCGTGGACGAACAGCTGGGAGTTCACGACGCCGTACGTCAGCCCCACGTTCGCGGTGCTCTCGTCGTTCGTCCCGACCGACCGGCTCCCCGACGTCGCCGCGCTGTTCCAGACGGCCAGGGTCGACCCGCGCACGCGAGTGAGTCTCCAGGCGCTGTTCGGCCTCCTCACCGCTGGATTCGTCCTCGTGACGGGCACGCTCGCCGCACTCCCGACGCTCGCGTTCCCCGCGCTCGAACTGCTCGTCCTGGGGTGGCTCGGCGCGGTCGCCGGTCGCCGGCTGTTCACGCTCCTGCCCCCGACCTGGCGACTCCGGTGGCGGCGGTCGACGAAGCGGGTCGAACGGGTGGGGTGGCTCGTCCGGAGTCTCCTCACCTCGCTCCGGGGAACGGCGGCGACGCTGCTGGTCACCTCGGGCTTTCTCCTCGGTGTCAGCGTCACGGTCCTCGCCGTCGCGGTCGCTGCCTCCGCCGTGCGCCGAGCGGCGTCTTTCGGGGCGACGCTCTCGCTGTCGCCGTCGGGCGTCCTCACGGAGTGGTTCGTCGTCGTCGCCCTCTTGGTGTACGCGGCGACGGTTGGGAGGTTCTGGACGCGAGCGGCGCGGTGGCTCCCGGCGTTCGTCGAGTCACGACGACGGGAGGTGACACCGCGGCTCGACGCCCGCCTCGACCGACCCCCGGGCGTCCTCGTGCCGCAGGCACTGGCGCTCGTGGCCGCGATGTTCGTTCTCTACCCCCACTCTACACCCGGGTCGAATCCGCTCCCCGTTCTGGCGATGGTCGCGACGGCGGCGCTGACGGCGCTGTCGGTCGCCCCGCGCCGAATCCTCGAAACGGCCCCGTTCGACGGGGTCGCGGCCACTCTCCCCCGCGTGCCGGACCGCCTGGCGCTCCCGACGGCGTTCGTCGTTCAGTGGCTCGGGACGTCGGTCGCACTCGTCATACTCCCCGGGACGGGGCTCGCGTCGGTCGCGCCGACGACGGTGTTCGTCCTCGTGGTCGCGCTCGGCGGCTACTTCGCGGCCGCCGTCCGCACGAGGCTCGCCCGGCACCACCCGAGCGACGTCGACCTCGCGTATCTCGTCGTCCTCGTCGCGGCGGCGGCGCTCCTCGTGTGGGCCACGGAACAGTCGATAGAGGTCGTGTTGTTCGGATGAGAGAGAGGGAGTCAGCCCAGCGCCGCGACGGGGGAGATCCAGATGACCAGCTCCTCGTCCCGCTTGATGATGCCCTCGATGGAGGGGTCGTTGTCGAGCGGCGGCTTCTCCACGTCGTTCATCGACACCCGGACGACCTGGTACACCTCGTCGACGACCCAGCCGATGGCGGCGTCGTCGTCGAACCCGCCGGAATCGAAGATGATGATACGCTTGGCCTCGGTCTCCTCGCGGATGTTCAGCAGGCTCTTGGGGTTGACGATGGAGGTGGTCCGGCCGCGCAGGTCCATCACGCCGTCGACGTAGTGGGGCGCGTTCGGGACGGTGGTGAGCGAGCCCTTGTCGACGATCTCGGAGACGTAGTCGATGTCGACACAGTACGTCTCGGAGCCGAGCTTGAACTCGAGCACCTGGATCTCGGTCGCGCTCTCTGGCTCCTCGGGGTCGGGCGTCGCGGCCTGGGGGTTGGCCGGGGTCTTCTGCGAGTGCATGAGTTTGTGTCGGACGCGCCGGCGCGTCTGTTGTCGGTCAGTCGGCGAATCGATACGTAAACCTACCTCCTGTGTTATCACAACTGATTGTTACCGAGGTGCGTTTATGTAGAGTATGATCGAAAGAGCGGACAGAGATGCGAATCGGACCATCACGCCGGGCTCGCCTGGGAGGCGGCCGGCACACTGTGCGTGCGACCGGGAGGTGGCGATGAGCGCGGCAGGTGGGACCCGTGCCGTGGTCGTCGACGACTCGCGGTTCATGCGGACGCTCATCACGAAACTCCTCGAAGAGGGCGGCGTCGACGTCGTCGCCGACGCGAGCGACGGGGAGGTGGCCGTCGACATCGTCGCCGAACACGCTCCCGACGTGGTGACGATGGACATCGAGATGCCGCGGATGAACGGCATCGAGGCGGTCGAAGAGATCATGACGGCGTGTCCGACGCCCGTACTGATGCTGTCGGCCCACGCCGACGAGAACGCCGACATCACGTTCGAGGCGCTCGACCGCGGTGCCGTCGACTTCGTCACGAAGCCGGGCGGCGAGGTGACCTCGGAAATGCCCCGCGTGAAGCGCGAACTGGTCGACAAGGTCCAGTCGGCCGCCGCCGTCGACCTCACCGCGAGGGGGCGGAGCGTCGCACGGACGCGGACGCCCGCGGCGTCCGCCCCGACCGGGACCGCGGGCGCCCGCCCCTCCGGACCGCTCCCCGAGGGAGGAACCGTCATCATCGGCGCGTCGACGGGCGGACCGAACGTGGTCGAGGAGGTCCTCGCCGCACTCCCGCTAGAGGCCGATCTCCGAATCCTCGTCGTCCAACACATGCCGGAGGGGTTCACCGGACGGTTCGCGACACGACTCGACGGACGCTGTGGCTACGAGGTCCGCGAGGCGCGCGACAGCGAACGGATCGGCCCGGGACAGGTTCGGGTGGCACCCGGCGGCTCTCACCTGTTCGTCGACGACGACAGGGCCGATCGACTCCGACTGCGGCTCCGCGGCGGCGACCGGCTCCACGGCGTCAAACCGGCCATCGACCACACCATGTCGTCGGCCGCCGAGGTCGTCCGCGGCCCGCTCACGACGGTCCTCCTCACTGGGATGGGCCGCGACGGCGTCGACGGCATGGGTGCGGTCAAGCGCGCGGGCGGGTCGACCATCGCACAGGACGAGCGGACGTCGGCGATATTCGGCATGCCGAAGCGAGCGATCGAGGCCGGTCACACCGACGAGGTCCTCCCCGCACACGGCATCGCCGAGGGAATCTTGAATACACTGAGGAACTAACATGGACGAAGAACTCTACCAGGCCTTTATCACTGAAAGCGAAGAGAGCATCACGCAACTCAACAACTCGTTGCTCACCTTGGAGTCGAACCCCGAGGACAGCGAGGCCATCGACGACATTTTCCGGCGCGCACACACCCTGAAGGGGAACTTCGGCGCGATGGGGTTCGACGCGGCGGCGACGGTCGCTCACGCCGTCGAAGACCTGCTCGACGAGGTCCGACAGGGCGGGCTCGAGGTCACGCCCGAGCGGATGGACCTCATCTTCGAGGGCGTCGACCTCATCGTCGACATCCTCCACGACGTCGAACAGAACGGCGAGACGAGCATCGACCCCGAGGAGACGGTCACGGCGCTCCGGGCGGCGGCCGAGGGCGACGGCGACGCGGCAGGCGACGCGGACACGGACGCGAACGACGCGACGGGCAGCGCTGACGAAGGGGACACCGGCGACGGGGACGGTGTCGAAGACGTCGGCGACATGAGCGACCTGGTCGACGACGTGGACGAAGAGGGGGAGGACCTCCCCGCCGAGCGGGCCCAGCACATCGACACCGCGAGGGAGACCATCACGGCGGAGGAGCTCTCGGGCTACGACGCTCTCCACCACGTCGACGTCACGCTCGCGACGGGCGAGATGAAGAGCGTCGACGCGGGCCTGTTCCTCGACGGCGTCCCCGACGACGTGACTGTCGCCGGGGCCGTTCCCTCGCTCGAAGAGATCGAGGAGGGTGCGTTCGACGACAACGTCCAGCTGTTCGTCGCGGACGCCGACGAGACCGACGCGGTCGCGGAGACGTTCGGCGGCCTCTGGGCCGTCTCCGACTGCACTGTCACGGACGTGTCGACGGCCATCACCCGCGCCGGCGGCTCACTCGGCGGCGACGGGGCACACGACGGCGCTGAGGCGGCGACCGACGCCGACGCCGATAGCGAGAGCGAGACGTCGGGGTCGACGGACGACAAGCCCGAGCGGAGCATCGCCGAGGTGAAGTCCGTCCGCGTCGACGTGGACCAGCTCGACGAACTGCACGAACTCGTCGAGCAGCTCGTCACCTCCCGCATCAAGCTCCGACAGGCCATCGGCGAGGAGGGGGCGAACGGCGTCGACACGCTCGACGAACTGGACAAGATCTCCTCGAACCTCCAGAACACGGTGATGGACATGCGACTCATCCCGCTGAAGAAGGTGTTCGACAAGTTCCCGCGGCTCGTCCGCGACCTCGCGCGCGCGGAGGACAAGCGCGTCGACTTCCGCGTCGAGGGGCAGGACATCGAACTCGACCGAACCATCCTCGACGAGATCTCCGACCCGCTGATGCACGTCCTCCGGAACGCCGTCGACCACGGCATCGAACCGCCGGAAGAGCGGGTGGAAGCCGGGAAGCCCGAGCAGGGGACCGTCACGCTCTCGGCCCGCCGGGAGCACGACACCGTCGTCATCGAGGTGTCGGACGACGGCGGCGGCCTCGATGTCGACCGCATCCGAGAGAAGGCCGTCTCGAAGGGAGTCGCCTCGGAGGAAGCCATCTCCGCGCTGCCCGACGAGGAGGTGTTCGACTACATCTTCCACCCGGGCTTCTCGACCAACGACGAGATCACCGACGTCTCCGGCCGCGGCGTCGGCATGGACGTGGTGAAGACGACTGTCGAGGCGCTCGATGGATCGGTGTCGGTCGCCTCGACGCTCGGCGACGGGACGACGTTCGAGATCCGCCTCCCGGTGTCGGTCGCTATCATCAAGGTGCTGTTCGTGCTGGTCGGCGACCGGCAGTTCGGCGTCCCCATCAAGTACATCGACGAAGTGGCCCGCCAGGAGCGAGTCGACACGATAAACGGCGACGAGGTCGTCGTCCACGACGACCGGGTGTACCCGCTCATCCGCCTGCGGGACGCGCTCGGTATCGTCGAGCAGCCGCCGGAGGCGGGGATGGTCGTCCGCATCCGCCCGGAGGACCGCCAGGTCGCGCTGTGGTGTGACGGCGTCACCCGACAGGAAGAGGTCGTCGTGACGCCGCTGCAGGGGCCGCTCTCGAACTCGGAGGGGCTCTCGGGGACGGCCGTCATCGGGGACGGCAACGTCATCCCCATCATCGACATCGGCACGCTGGCGGGCTCCGACACGGGCGGCACCTCGCGGATGTACGACGAAGTGGCCGCCGACGGGGGACGGATCGACTGATGTCCACCACCAGAGGCCGGGGCTTCGACCGGCTCCTCGCGTACATCGAGGAGTCGATGGGCTTCGCCACGTCGATGTACAACGACGCGTACCTCGACCGGCGCATCTCGGCCCGGATGCGCCGGAACGACACCGACGGCTACCGCGCGTACCAGCGCCTCCTGGAGTCCAACGACGGCGAACAGCAG
>JBEPYA010000169.1:0-9133 GCA_041641615.1 Salinigranum sp.
CCCGCGTCGACGACCACCGCCTGGTCGATGTCGGCCTCGTAGTAGAACACGAGGTCGAACGTTCCGTCGCGAAGGAGCTGCTGACACTCCCAGACGAACGCGTCGTCCTCGAGTGTGAGGCCCTGGAACTGGTTCGACGCGAATTCCGTGGTATCGTTCCCCGCGTAGATGTACGACTCGCCCTTGCCGGCGTGGTCGGCGATGATCTCGTTGAGTTCGACGGTGAGCTCGTGCATCTCGAGGTCTTCGTCTCCCCCCAGGTCGGTGTGGACGATGAGCCCCACGAGTTCGATGTCGCCGGGTTCGATGAGCGCCTTCGTCCGCTGGTAGAGGTCCTCGTCGTAGACGTCGGCCATACGCTCGACTCGCGGGACGTGCATTTACTGGTGACGATACCGCCCCGACTCGTATTCGTTCCGGAACACAAGACACATATCATCGGCGGAGAGAAGGGCGACCAATGTTGCGTTGGGTCCGGACTCAGATACAGCAGGCGTACGTCCGCCACCTCGACCGGGGCATCGAGGAGGGACCCACCCACGTCGCCATTATTCAGGACGGCAACCGACGCTACGCGCGGCAACAGGGCAGCGACGCGCCCGACGGCCACCGCGCCGGTGCCGAGACCACGGAGCAGGTGCTCAACTGGTGTCAGGAGCTCGGCATCGAGGAGCTCACTATCTACGCCTTCTCGACTGAGAACTTCTCGCGCCCGCCCGAGGAGCGCGAACCGCTGTTCGACCTCATCGAGTCGAAGCTGTACGAGCTGGCCGACGCCGACCGCGTCCACGACAACGAGATGCGAATCCGCGCCGTCGGCGAGATCGACCGGCTCCCCGACCGCCTCCGCGAGGCCGTCGACTACGCCCAGACGCGCACGAAGGAGTACGACTCGTTCAACCTCAACGTCGCGCTCGCCTACGGGGGGCGAGCCGAACTCCTCGGGGCCGCCCGCGACGTCCTCCGGTCGGTCGCCGACGGCGACCTCTCGGCGAGCGACGTCGACGTCGACGCCATCGACGCGCGTCTCGCGGGCCAGCCCGTGAGAGACGTCGACCTCATCATCCGGACCGGTGGCGACGAGCGCACCTCGAACTTCCTCCCGTGGCACGCCAACGGCAACGAGGCGGCGGTGTTCTTCTGCGCGCCGTACTGGCCGGAGTTCTCGAAGCCGGACTTCCTCCGCGCGATCCGGACGTACGAGTCCCGCGAGGAGTCGTGGCGGCACACCCGGACGGAGCGTGCGGTTGCCCTCGTTCGGGCGGTCGCCGAGACGGAACTGGTCGAAGCGCGGACCGTCTCCGCCCGACTGCGCGAACAGCTCTCTTCGACCGCGGCCCGCGAACTCACCGCCGAGCTCGAACGCCAACGCGACGAGCCGGCCTCCGCGGACTGAGCGTTCGTTCGCCCCGCGCGTTCTCACCTCTCCCCACAGACCGTCGAGTGTCGACACGCAGTCGGTCTCCGGAACAGTGTCGAGTACGACGCGCACGTTCACCGACAGCCCCCTGACCGCTGCGATTGCCCCGTTCCGGACGGGCGACACACTCACCGCTCAGCCAGCGATCCTCCCTGTCGTGTCAGGTCAGATGAAAGACCCCTTCCACAGCCGGCCGATGTGAGACGCCCTGTTCGTCCTGGGGCTGTCGGTGGGTTTCGCCCGGGCATCGGGTTCGTGGGACACGGCAACTTCGCGGTAACAGTCCTCGTGGTGGTTCCACTCGTGCTGACCGGGTATTTCGGATTTCGGTGCGCCGCTCGATGAGTTCGCGGTTTTGTGGCGCTCGGCGCCCGAATCGCCGTCGAGCGGCGCTCGACGTGCTTCGACCTACCGGCCAAACTTCTGGAAGACTCGCTCACGCTCGTCGTCCAAGGTTCCCGCGCTTCGCTGGCGCTCAGCGCCCGAACCGCCTGTTCCGGTTCTGGTAATCCAAGACGGCGCGGAGGTAGTCCCTCCTTCGGAAGTCGCGCCAGTTCACGTCGGTGAAGTACAGCTCGGCGTAGACGGACTGCCAGATCATGAAGTCCGAGAGCCGCTCGGCCCCGGTCTTGATGACGAGATCGGGTTCGTCGCGGAACACCAGCCGGTCCTCGATGTCGGTCTCGTCGATCTCGTCGATCAGCGCCGGGTCGACGTCGTGGTCTTCGACCGCCTCCGCGAGCGCTCTGACCGCCTCGGCGAACTCGTGTTTCCCGCCGAGGCCGACGCTCACCTGGATGGGCTCCGTCGCTGGCTCGGTGTCGCCGGGCTGTCGCACCGCCAGTGGACGCGGGGCGTCGACCTCCAAGAGCTCCCGTTCGAGCGTCGGTACCACGGCCTCGTCGAGGACGCTCACCGAGATGGTGACGCGCTCGGCCCCGTACTCGAACGCCCACGAGAGGAACTCCTCCAAGGTCGCGTACGCCCCCTGTTCGAGCAGGTCCCGCTCGGTGATGATGACCGCGACGTGTGCCGGCGGGTCCTCGGGGTGGAGTCGGTGGCGGACGGCGAGATACCGGTCGTACAGGCCCACGACTGGTGGTCTCCATCCGGGAACTAAATCCCCTCGGGTCCGCCGCGTCCCGAGTCCGGTCACTCGGACCGCACCGCGTCCCCTCTCGGTCCCCGGATCGCCCTCCGCTCGGCTACCCGTAGCTCTCGACGTCGAGATACTCGTCGTCGATGCCGAGCGAGGTGACGACGTTCGTGACGCGATCACACATAGCGCCGATGCCACAGACGTACAC
The DNA here is from genome assembly GCA_041641615.1 of Salinigranum sp. Taxonomy (GTDB): domain Archaea; phylum Halobacteriota; class Halobacteria; order Halobacteriales; family Haloferacaceae; genus Salinigranum. The sequence goes on from JBEPYA010000169.1 coordinate 2,728, forward strand.
CTCCATTCGGTCGGGGTCGATGCGGGCGTCGACGCCGGACTCGACGTCGGCCCCGACGTACCTCGCGAAGTCGTCCGAGAGCGCGCCGAGGTCGGTCGCTTCCTCGTCGAGATGCTTCAGGAGGCAGTGCTGGACGTAGTCGGTCTCGCCCTCCCACTCCGTGAGGTACTGTTCGCGGCTCACCGTGGGGACGAAGTGGAAGTTGTCGTGGTCGGCGGCGAGCGTACGGAACGCCTCGCGGTAGGGGAGGTGGTCCTCCCACGCCGACCCCAGAAAGAGCCAGACGTCGCGGTTCTCGCCGTCGTACTCGTCGAGCCCCTCCTCGAAGAGGAAGTCGGTCATCCCCTTGAACGGGGCGACCCCCGTCCCCGTGGCGACGAAGACGGCGTCGCGCGCTGACGGTTCGCGGAGCAGCAGTTCGTCACCGTAGGGACCGCGAACGAACAGGTCGTCACCCACGGCGGCCCTGTCGCAGAGATCCGGGGTGAGTTCGCCGCCCGGCACCCGCCGGACGCAGAGCTCGATGTACTCGCGGTTGGGCGAACTGGCGATGGAGTAAACGCGCGGCTCCTCGTCGTCGTAGGAGATCCGTGCGTACTGGCCGGGGGCGTACTCGAACGTGGTGTCGTCGGAGTTCTTCTGCGCTCCCCCGACTTCGATTCGGAGACGGACGAGCGAGGGGTACGGCAGGTCGAGACGCCCCTTCAGGGCGTCGAGCTTCTCCGCGAGCTCGTCCTCACCCGCCTCCAAGAGCTCCGACGTCACGTCGTCCCAGGCGTCGTCAGCTCCGAGCGGTCCGAGTTCCCCCTCGATGTCCAATCGCTCGTGAATCGCGTCGCGGTGGGTGTCGACCACGGACTGGACCTCTGCCTCGCGGTCTCGATCCATCGCGGTCACGTCGATGATCGTGGCGTCGTGGTTCTCGATTTCGGCCTCCTCGACGCGCGTCCCGACGGAGGGATCGACCGTCATGCCTTCAGGTCTGTCGGCGCCGATTGTCATCCTGACGGTCGGTCGACGAGTGCCCCTCTCCGGGAGAGGACTCGATGGACAGCAAGCGGGGCGAGACGAACGGCCCCCCAGCCGAACAGGACCGTCCGCTGGTGGCATCGGGTTCCGTCGGGTTCGTCGGCTTCGTTCACGCTCCCGACGGCCGCCCGCTCGCTTCGGTTGCGGGCGATCCGCAGCTCGCTCCGCGCCCCTCACCGTTCGCGGGAACGCCGTCGCTCCTGCATGCCCCGTAGGACCGTCGTCGTGTCTGTCGAATCGGTGTCGGGAGCGTTAAGTGTGCGTCCGGGGAAGCAAGCGGTGTGACATCGACGCTCCGGCGGGCAGGCGGCTTCGCCGCCGTGGGCACGCTCTCGCTCGCAGCACCCGCCCTCGGCGTGGCCGCGGCCGCCCCGTTCGCGGCCATCGCGCTCCTCGCCGCCTTCGTCATCACCGACGGGCCGCTGTTCGAGCTCTTCGCCCGGCCCGGCGACCACGAGGACGGTCGCCTCAACGGCCTCGCGAGCGTCTCCCTCGCGGTGACCGGCCTCGCGCTCCTCGCGACCGTCCCCCGCGAGCCGATGCCGCTCTCCGTCTTCGTCGCGACCGTCGTGGGCGTCACCTACGGCAACCTCGGCGGACAGCTCGCCACCACCCGACGGGAGGGCCCGTTCGTCACCGTCGCCGGCTTCGCCGCCCTCTGCTTCCCGGCAGCCGTCGCCGGGCAGGCAATCATCGCCGTCGTGGCCGACGCGGCCGACCCGTCGGCGCTCGCCGCCGTGGCCCCCGACTTCGTCTTCGTCGCCGCCGTGGTCACGCTCGTCGCTGCGCTCGTCCGCTCGGCGCTGTACGAGCGCGACGACCCGGTCGTGCTCCTGTCGACGGGCATCCTCGCGTGGGTCTTCGGCGCGCTCGTCCCGAGCGTCGGTGCCGTCGAAATCGCACTCGCCATCGCCGTCACTGTCGCGCTCGGCTACGCCTCCTACGCGCTCGGGACCGCCTCGGTGACCGGCATGCTCACTGGCGTCCTCCTCGGGATGCTCACGGTCGTTCTCGGCAGCTTCGGCTGGTTCGTCGTCCTCATCGCCTTCTTCTCCGTCGGCGGTCTCTCGACGAAGTTCCGCTACGACGAGAAGCTCGACCGCGGCGTCGCCGAGGACAACGAGGGTGCCCGCGGCTCTTCGAACGTGCTCGGCAACGCCGCCGTCGCGTTCGTCGCCGTCGTCGGCTTCGCCGCCTCCTCGCGGCTCTCGCTCGGCACCGCTGTGAGCGCCGCGTTCGGCTTCGCCTTCGCCGGCTCGCTCGCAGCCGCGATGAGCGACACCCTCTCCTCGGAGATCGGCGGCCTCTACGACTCTCCGCGGCTCATCACGACCCTCGAGCCGGTCGCGCCTGGGACCGACGGCGGCGTCACCTGGCAGGGGGAGGTCGCCGGCGTCGTCGGTGCGGCGCTCGTCGCCGGCCTCGCACTCCTCCTCATGCCGCTCCCGGGGCCGGCGATGCTCGTCACCGGGACGGTCGTCGCCGGCGGGGTCGCGGGCATGACCGCCGACAGTCTCCTCGGCGCGACGCTCGAAGGCGACCGCATCGGCAACGAAGCCGTCAACCTCCTCGCGACGCTCACCGGCGCGCTCGTCAGCGGCGGCGTCGCGCTCGCCCTGCTCGTCTGACCCTCCGACCCCACACCGATGCCTTTGCCTCCACCCCCGGCGGTTCGGCGCGCCCTGCCCGACGACGAATCCGGTCTCCACGACCTGCAGAGCCACCTCGACGAGGGAGCCCCGGCACTCCTCGGCGCGGCGCTCTCGGGGACGTTCGGGGAGTGTCTCGTCGCCGTCGGCGACCCGGACTCGGAGGGCTTCGAGGACACGAACTCGAACGCGGCCCGGCCGGTCGGCTACCTGCTCGCCGTCGAGGGCGACGGGGGCGTTCCCCCGTCGTCAGTTGCCCTCGACGACACGCTCGGCGGTGATACCTCCGTCCATATCGCCGAACTCGTCGTCGCCCCCGCCGCCCGCCGGCAGGGCCACGCCTCGGCGCTCCTCGCGACGCTCTTCGCCCGCCATCCGGGGGCGACCGTGACGCTCACCGTCGCACCGGACAACGACGCGGCGCGGACGCTCTACGAGCGGTTCGGGTTCGAGGTTTCGAGAGAACTCCCGGACTTCTTCGACGACGGCCCCGGTCTCTTACTCGTCCGCCGGCCGCGGACCGAGTAGCTGCTCGGCGGTCCGGATGCGGACGCTCACCGGGCGCTTGACGAACTCGCCGAGCGAGCGCCCGACGACGTGTTCCGTTCCGCGCTGGGCGGCCACGTCGAGCAGCCGCTGCGTCACCTCGCCGTCGACGAACACGGCGTAGGGCGGCTCCTCGGCGTCCTTCAGGAGGTCGAACGCGTCCGATGCCTCCCCGGACGCGACCTCCCGGAACGCGTCGTCGGTCAGGCAGACCCGGCCGCTCTCGGCCGCGATGACGTCGCGCGCGACGCCCCGGAGGGTACCGACGTCGTCCGCGTCCTCGGTGACCGTCCCGTCTGCCTCGTCGGCGTCGGCCTCCTCGGTCGACGCCTCCCCCGCGGCGTCTGCGCTGTCGTCCTCGGTGCTCGCCTCGTCACCCACAATGTCCGCTCTGTCGGCGCTCGCTTCGGACCCAGCGATCTCGGAGGGGACGGACGACGCCGTCGACCCCTCCGTGCTCGATCGGATGACCCCTCCGGCTCCGTCGGTCTCGGCGACGGCCGTTGCCGACCCGTCGTTCGAGTCGGAGTCGGTGTCCGTCCCGGCTCGCGCGTCGGTGTTTTCGTCTCCGGTCGGCTCCGTTCCCGGGTCGTCCGTCGACTCGGTCTTACAGTCGTCCGAAACGGCGTCGATGACCGCGTCGGTCACGTCGTCGCTCCCCGCCGCGAAGGTCTCGTAGGGGACCTTGTCACGGAGCGCCGACATCACCGCCGCGCGGTCGAGGTCCTCGACCGATGTCGACTCCGGGGCCAACGCGACGTAGTCGACGTTCCCCACCTGCACGAGTTCGCGCAGGATGAGCTCGCCGCCGCGGTCGCCGTCGAGGAAGGCCGTCACGGTGCGGCGCTGCGTGAGCTCCGCGACCGCCTCGGGGACGTTCGTCCCCTCGACGGCGATGGCGTTCTTGATACCGTACTTGAGGAGGGTGAGGACGTCCGACCGCCCCTCGACGATGACGATAGCGTCGGAGTCGGCGACGTTGGGGCCGGCGGGCAGCCCCTCGTACTCGGTGATGTCCTCGACGCGGACGCTCTCGCGTACCTCGTCGAGGATCTCGGTCGAGGTCATGATCGACTCGCTGAACGACTCCGCGAGGAGCTCTTTCGCCCGCTCGACGACCTCCCGCCGCTTGGCCTCGCGGACGTCCTCGATGTCGGTGACCCGGACCTCCGACCGGCAGGGGCCGACCCGCGTGATGGTTTCGAGGGAGGCGGCGAGGATGGACGTCTCGACGCGGTCGAGGCTCGTCGCGATGGTGATGTGACCGAACGACTGCCCGCCTTCGCTGTCGATTTCGACGTCGATTCGTCCCACCTTCGACGCCTGCTGGAGGTCTCTGAGGTCCAACTCGTCGCCGAGTAGGCCCTCGGTCTGTCCGAAGATGGCCCCGACGACGTCGCTCCGCTCGACGATGCCGTCCGCCGTGATGGCCGCGTGAATGAGGTATTTGGATGTGTCGTCCATGGTTACTGTCGTGTGGTGAAGGTGCCCTCGACGTGAGGGCGGTGATGGTGAGGGTGATGAGGTCGCGGGCGTCTCCGCGACTGAGTTTTCAGTAGCCGCTCGGCGTGGAAATACCTATCGTGGTCCTGCTGGCCCTCCGAAGACGGGTTACGAGACCCCGAGCCAGTCTCCCGCCGCCCGCACCGTCCGGTCGGGCTCTGCGGGGTCGTCGTGCTCGAAGACGACCCACTCGACGCCCGCCTCCTCGGCGGCCGCGAGGACGCCCGCAAGGTCGACGTCTCCGGCACCGAGGTCGACGGGCACGCCGCCCCGGGGGGCCGAGTCGTCGACGCGGACGTCCTTCAGGTGGACGATGGGCATCCGGTCGCCGAACCGGTCGAGGAGCGAGACCGGGTCGGCTCCGGCGGCCGTCGCCCAGCCGACGTCCAGCTCGAATCCGACAGTCGTGGTTGCGCCGACGCATCGCCCGAACGTCCCGTTCCGGAACTCGAACTCGTGGTTGTGATACAGCAGTCGGCCGCTCGCGTCCGCGACCCGGGCGGCGAGCGCGTCGAGCCGCGCCGCGGTCTCGTCGATGCGCGCCGCTGTGAACGCCTCCTCCTCGACGATAGGGACGACGAGGGTGTCCGTCCCGACCTCCCGGACCCGTTCGAGCACTGCACTCGCGTCCGCTTCGAGCGTCTCGACGTCCACGTGGGCTGCCGCGACGTCGAGGTCGAGATCGGCGAGTCCGTCCGGGGGCTCGACGCCGACGAGTTCGACGCCGTCGAACCCCGCGTCGGCGACCGGCCGACACCGGTCTGCGGGGGGGAGCGACCGGAGGGAGTACAGCTGTGTCGCGTACTGCATACGCGTCGGTCGGCCACGGGTGACAAAAAGCGTCGCAATTGCCCCGGTTTTCCGCCTCCCAACTGCCGGCAGACTGCCGACAAACCGTCGCGGTCCGGCGTGAACTACCTCTATCACCCAACTGAACTGGATGAAGAAAAATTCTCTTCGATACAGCACACCGAATCATAGATAGCAACCTTTAGGTTCGACTGTCGATTATCTTCTTCTGTATGAGCCGACCCAGAACGGACCTCCTCTGGATACCCGTCTTCGCTCTGCTCGTCGTCGGAGCGATCCCGTGGTTCCTGTGGGGCGACGCGACGGTCGTCGCCGGCCTCCCCGTGTGGCTGTGGTGGCACATCGGTTGGATGATACTCGCGGCGTGCGCCTTCGCGCTGTTCACTCGTGGTGCGTGGGACCGCGGGATGGGGGCGCGACATGGTTGACCTCGGTCTCTCGCTCGGCATCGTCGGGGCGTACCTCGTCGTCGCACTGGTCGTCGGCTTGCTCGCGTACCGGCTGACGGGTAACGACGCCGAGGACTACTACCTCGCCTCGCGCTCGATGGGGACCGTCGTCCTCCTCTTCACGACGTTCGCGACGCTGCTGTCGGCCTTTACCTTCTTCGGCGGACCAAACCTGGCCTACGGGGCCGGCCCCGAGTGGATTCTCGTGATGGGCCTCATGGACGGCGTCCTCTTCGCCATCCTCTGGTACGTCGTCGGCTACAAGCAGTGGCTCGTCGGCAAGGCGTTCGGCTACGTCACCCTCGGCGAGATGCTTGGCGACCTGTTCGGGTCCACGGGGTTAAGAGCGCTCGTCGCGGGCGTCTCGCTGTTCTGGCTCTTCCCGTACGTGATGCTCCAGCAGGTCGGCGGCGGACAGGC
>JBEPYA010000170.1:0-9116 GCA_041641615.1 Salinigranum sp.
ACGCCATCCGAGAGTACTGGACGGAGACGACCGCCGCCCAGGAGGCGACGGACGTCCGCGCGACCGTCGAGAGCATCGGTCGGGCGACGGGCGTCGCACGGTTCCGGGCCCGGTTCGTCCGCGACGCGACGACCGTCGACCTCGACGGCGTCCTCTCCGCCCGGTTCGTCGCGGGCGACTGCGTCGAGTTCCACGAGTGGTGGCACGCGAAGGGCTGAGGCCGACCGCACACCGACGCCGTCACGTTCTTGTGGTCTGCACGGGACGGACGACCGATGGTCGACTTCTGCGCCGTCGTCGGCGACGGACACGCCGCCGAGACGACGCGAGACCGCCTCCTGTGGACCGGCGACGAACGGGTCGACCGGTACGAGTCCGAGAGCCTGGATCTCGTCGACGCCCGCCGACCGGACGACCCGGGCGGGCCGGTCAGCGTCCGCGACGGCGACCTCCTCGTGTGGCTCTGGGGGACCGTCTACGGGGCGGACGAGGGGCACTCCTACCACCCGCGACCGGCCCACGAGTCGAGCGCTGCGTTCGTCGCCGAGCGGTACGCTTCGCGAGGGGGGGCCGCGCTCGCGGAACTGAACGGCGAGTTCTGCGCGCTCGCGTACGACCGCACCGACGACACGCTCTCGGTTCTCACGGACCGGCTGGGAACGTACGACGTCTACTACGCGACCTGTGAGGACGCGCTCGTCGTCTCCTCGTCGCTGCAGGCGCTCGCCCTGTACCCCGGACTGACGCCGCGGTTCGACGCGAACGCGCTCCAGGCGTTCTGCGTCTACACCCGTGCGATGGGGGTTCGCACGCCGCTGGCGGGCGTGTCGAGGGCACCCCCGGCCGCGGTCACGACCGGCGACCCCGCGACGGGGGGAGTCGACGCCGAGCCCTACTGGCGACCCAGATATCGACCCGTCGACCGTGACCGGGAGTTCTTCGTCGAGGAGTTCCGGCGGCGGTTTCGTGCGGCGCTCGCCGACCGACTCCCCGACGACGGTGACCTCGGTGTCTTCCTCAGCGGCGGGAGCGACTCGCGGCTCGTCCTCGCGGGACTCGACGAGGCCGCGAGAGACCGGACGACCGCGTACCACCTCGCGAACTGGATGAGCCGAGAGGCGCGCACGGCCGAACGGGTCGCGCTGACCGCCGACATCGAATTCGCGCTCCTCGAGCGCGACCGGGAGTATCTGAAGCGGTCGATGCAGCGGAACCCGGGGCTGTCGAACTTCTCGGGACGGTTCGACCAGGCGTACGCCGAGGCGTTCATGGACCGCGTGGGGGGAGAGGTCGACGTCGTCGTCGACGCCACGTACGCCGACATCCTGTTCAAGGGCTGGGGGCTCCCGCGCCGACACCTCGACCTCCCGGTCGGCCGCGTCTCGCTCCCGCTCGCGGGGGCGAGTTCGTCCGTCGACGACTACGTCGACCTGTGGGCGCGCGACCCGCCGTCGTACTTCTCGTCCCCGAAGCCGGGGCGAGCACTGCTTCGAGACGAGATCTACTGGCGCGGCGAGGAGGTGGTCCACCACGGCGTCTCGTACCCATCGTCGGTCGAACTGTTCGTCTGGAGTCACGTCCACCCACAGACCAACATGGGCGGGTCGTTCGTCTTCCGTAGCCTCCGCCAGCACCTCCCTCACCGGAACCCGCTGTTCGACTCGCGCTTGATCGACCTTTCGCTGTCGATGCCGATTCGTGCGCACGTCCGCCACACCGTCGTCGACCGCGCGGTCGACGCGCTCGCCCCCGACCTCGCCGCCATCCCTCACGCCGAACGCGGCGTCCCCCCCGCGTACGACTTCCCCCGGTCGGCGCTGGCGGAACCGCTCGTCGCGCTCGGGCGGAAGGTGAGCGGCGCGGACGAGTCCCCCCGTCCCGACCTCGGTCACGGCCCGTGGGAACCCCCTGCGGCGGTCCTCCGCCACCGCCCGTACTTCCGAGAGGCGCTCGACGAGAAGGCGGACCTGCTCGACCGGATTCCCGAACTGTCCCGCTCCGGTGCCGAGGCGTGTTTCGACGCACACATCGCGGGCGAGGACCGCGCACAGGAACTGTTCACGCTGTTGACGCTGCTTCACACCCCTGTCGCTCGCGATGTCGCGGCCGAGTCCGGCGGTTCGAACGGGTGACGCGACGGCCGCGGGACCGCTAGTAGGCACCCCCTACCGCCCGGCATCGGTCGGCACAGGGGCAGTTCGGACGTTCGTAACTATGCGACTATCTTCAGAGTATGAAGTATGGCAGGCCGTGACCCCTCGCCGGTTCGTCGCCCACGGGTCGTCGTCTTCGCCGCGTTCCGCCGGCCCGGTCCGGCGGTCGACGAGACGACCTGGTGGGAACGGACGTTCGCGTTCGACACCCCCATCGACGTGAGAGGGCTCCGCGAGCCGCTCCGGTACGACACCGCGACCGACGTCGCGCTCTGTGTGACCGGAGTCGGCCACGTCGAGGCCGCGACGAGCGTCGCGGCGTTGCTCGCCTGCCCGACCCTCGACTGCTCCGAGACGGTCTTCCTGACCGTCGGGGTCGCCGGGACGCCGTCGTCCCGCAGCACCATCGGCGCGGTGTTCCTCGCGGACGCCGTCGTCGACTGGGACCAGAAGTACCGTCTGGACACCGGGGAGGAGACGGTGCTGTCGACGTTCCCGTTCAAGCGGCGAGACGAACTCTGCAAGCGGCTCGACTCGGGGCTCGTCGCGCGAGCGGAGTCGGTCGCTTCCCGCCTCCCGCTCGCCGACTCGACGGCGGCGGCGCGCCTCCGTGAGGACTATACGGACGAGATCGCCCGCGGGGCTCCGTTCGTCGCGGTCGGGAGCTCCGTCAGCGGCTCGGAGTTCTGGCACGGCGCCGAGAGCGCCGCCTGGGCCGAGCAGGTCTGTGCGGAGTTCGGCGTCTCGCCGTACTACACGACCGAGATGGAGGGGTTCGCGACGGCGCTCGCCCTGGAACGGTTCGGTCACCTCGACCGCTACCTCAGCGTCCGGGCCGCCTCGAACTTCGACCGGCCCGCGTTCGGCCGAGACGCGTTCGAGAGCCTCGCTTCCGACGAGATCGGCCTCGCACTGGCCGCCGAGAACGCCTTCCGTGTCGGGGTCACGGTCGTCGACGCGCTCCTCGACGACGCTGGTGTCGACGCCGACGTGGACGTTCCCCCCGTTATCGAGGCGACGGTCTCCGCGGAGTAGGTCCCCCAGGCCCTGCCGCTTTTCTCTCCCCGCTCCATTCCCCCTCACTATGGACCACGAGACCGCCGTCCGCGCACTCGCCCGCGCCGACCACCTCGTCGCCCCGCTCTCTCGGGTCGGCCTCGGCGTCGTCATCCTCCTCGCGGGCGTCCACAAACTGCTCGCACCCGAGGCGTGGGCCGTGTATCTCGTCCCGCCGTTCGACCGCCTCGTCGTCGTCTCTCCCGTCGAGTTCATGCTCGTAAACGGCGTGCTCGAACCCCCGTTCGCGCTCGCGCTCCTCCTCGACCGGTACACCACGTTCGCGGCCGCGTTCGTGACCGTCTCACTCTCCGTGACCGTCGTCTACCTCGCCGTCGCCGCCCTGCTCACGAACGGCGCGTTCGTCGACGTGCTGATCCGCGACGTCGGCCTCGCCGCGCTCGCAGCGAGCGTCACGATTCGGGCTGCGGGTCGAGCGGAGGGGTGATACTGCCGCTGTCGGCGCGCGGGAGCCGGGCGAGATACGTTGCGTCCCGCCAGCCATGCGGGCGACCCGTGAGTCGCCCGCAGACGAACAGACGTGAGCGCTCGCGCGAGGTCTTCACATGGGCTCGAGGTGAAGGCTCGGAGCGACGGAGTCGCTCCGGTGGTCCGCTCGTGGCTCCGTCCACGAGTGACCGGTTTGGGAGGTAGCGGGTGCGGTCACACCGAGCCCGTGTGTCGTGCGGTGCGGTTGTGGTGTGTCGTGCGGTCGCGTCCACACTCACGCGCCTGTCTCGCTTACTACCCCCATCTCTATCGATTCGTCTATCGCACGCACCGAGCGAAACCCTTCTCTGAACCGTAGCCCACACGATTATACCGCTCGCGCCCGCTCGCTCCGGTATGAGCGACGGAGACACGGACGACGGGGACACCGCGGCGGACTTCGAGGTCGACCGGAAGGCGTGGGACATGGCCGCCGAGGCCGACGAGGAGATCGAGACGGTGACGGTCGAGGAACTCCGAGCGGAGCTGGCTGCACAGGACGAGGGCGCAGACGACCACCTCGTCGTCCTCGACGTCCGCGACATCCGCGAGGCGTGGATCGAGGGCGGCATCCCGGGCGCGAAGCACGCTCCCCGCGGGATGGTCGAGTGGTGGGCCGACCCCTCCACGGAGTACTACAAACCCTTCTTCCACCCCTCGAAGCGGTACGTCGCCTACTGCAACGAGGCCGGGCGGTCGGCGCTGGTCGCGAAGGTCCTCCGGGAGATGGGCTACGACGACGTCGCCCACCTGGAGGGCGGCTTCACCGCCTGGACCGCACAGGGCGGGGAGATCGAGGACGTCCCCCAGCGCGACTACAAGGGGTAGCGCGGTCGCTTCTCGCATCGGGGACTGCGCGATAAAAGGTCGGTAGTGGGTGGCTGCTCAGTCGTCGGCGGGCGTGCCGGCACCGCTGCCGGTGGAGACGCCGGTCCCGGGGCCGACGTCGATGCCGAGGTCGTCGAGCTTCTCGTCGGGCACGACGCCGTCGACCCAGCCGCGGTGGGCGTAGTACTCCTCTTTCATCTCGTCGAGTTCGCAGAGTTCGCCCTCGGAGGCACCCTGACCGGGCACCGCTTCGTCGCCCTCGACGAACCGCGCCGGGAGGGAGTCGTCCGCGCCCTCGAAGCCGGCGAGGTTGTTGTAGTAGCGTTCGAGGGTGTAGATCCGCTCTCCCGCCTCCATGAGGTCGTCCTCGGTGACGTCGAGGCCGGTCATGCCGTTGTACTGGAGGACGTACTCCTCGACGCCCTCCGCGAACGCGTTGAACTTGCAGATGTCGAACGAGTCCGAGATGGCGTGGAGGTCCTGGAACGTCGCGGTGAGTTCGCCCTTGCCCTCCCACGCGTAGGGGTCGACCTTCTCCGGGATGCCGAGAATCTCCGCCGCGGGCGTGTAGCCGCGCAGGTGACACGCGCCACGGTTGGAGGTGGCGTAGGCGATGCCCATCCCCTTCATGCAGCGGGGGTCGTACGCCGGGATGGTCTGGCCCTTGACGTCGAGGCGGTTCGACTGGGCGTCCATCTGCTCGGCGACGAGCTTCGCGCCGTCGGCGAGCAGGTCACCGAGCGCTCCCTCTCTGCTGCCGATGCGGTCGATGAGGTCGACCATCTCCTCGGCGTCGCCCCAGTCGAGCGTCTCGCCGAGGTCGTCGAGTTTGCCCTCCTCGCTCATCTCCATCGCCATCGCCATCATGTTGCCGACCTCGATAGTGTCGACGCCCACATCGTTACAGCGCTGGATCATGAGCGCGATGCGGTCGCGGTCGGTGTGACCGGAGTTCGGGCCGAGCGCGAACGCGGACTCGTACTCGTACGACTCCGTGCGGACGTTCATTTCCTCGCCCTTGTGCATCACGTCCACTTCGACCTCCTTCTTGCAGGCGACCGGGCAGGAGTGACACGTCGGCTCGTCCACCAGAATGTTCTCGCGGACGTTCTCGCCGGAGATGCGCTCGGCGTCGATGTCGACGCTCTCGTCGGCGTCCCGGTACGAGTGCGTCGAGGTATACTTCCCGTTGCGCGTCGGGAGGCCGTCCATCTCCTCGGTGATGTTCATCAGGACGTTCGTCCCGTAGAGGGAGAGGCCGCCCTCGTTGGGGGCGGTGACGTCCGACTCCCGGATGACCTCCATCGCCTGCTGGTACCCCTTCTTGAACGTCTCGGGGTCCTTGGGCTTCGGCATCTTCGTCCCGGACTTGACGACGACGGCCTTCAGGTTCTTCGATCCCATCACGCAGCCCGTGCCGCCTCGTCCGCTCGCACGGTCGTCCTCGTTGACGATGCACGCGTAGCGGACCTCGTTCTCGCCGGCCTGGCCGATGGCCATGATGGAGAGGTTCTTGCCGTACGAGGCGTCCATCTCCTCTTCGACGAGCTCCTTGGTCTCGTGGACGCCCTTGCCCCACAGGTGGCTCGCGTCCCGGAGTTCGACCTCGCCGTCCTCGACGACGGCGTAGACCGGTTCTTCGGACTTGCCCTCGAAGAGGAGGCCGTCGAAGCCCGCCCACTTGAGTCGGGCGCCCGACCATCCGCCGTGGTGAGAGTCGGTCACGGTGCCCGTCAGCGGGGATTTCGTACAGATGGCGATGCGGCCGCTCATCGTCACCTGCGTCCCCGTGAGCGGGCCGTTCATGAACGCGAGGAGGTTCTCCTCGCTCATCGGGTCGACGTCGGGCCCCTGGTCGAACACGTATTTCACGCCCAGCCCGCGGGCGCCGATGTACTTCCTCGCGTCCTCGTCGTCGACGCTCTCGTACGCCACTTCGCCGGACGAGAGGTCGACGCGCGCGACGCGGTCTTGGAATCCGCCTAGATCTGTCATAGTTAATACTCGGGGTTAAATAGGGTCGCTGTCAGATTAGATGTTCTCACGCCGATGTAACCGCATCTGGTTTCGTCCCTCAGATCGCTTCGCCTCCGACCACGCGTGCAGCGCCGTTTGCACGTGTCGGGTAACCGACCTGGCGTCCGTGGAATGTCGGGTCGTCGCCGTCGGGACGTGGGGATCGTTCACACCCTGGTTTCGGGTCGAGGCGGCTAGTAAGAATCGTTCTCGTCGCCGCTCCAGCGCTCGGGCCGCCTGTCCCCTCGTGAGGCCTGCAGTGAGTCAGTCTCGGCGGGCCCCTCCCCGAGAGCGGCGACGGCCGGGACACCGTCACCGCAGACCGTCTCACGTGTTCGCCGCGAGGAACGTCTCCACGGCGTCGACGAGCACCTCGCCGGCGACGAGCGCGTCCTCCCAGACGAGCGTCTCGTTGGGAAAGTGCGCCTGCTCGATGGTCCCCGGCCCGAAGACGACGGTGGGGACATCCGCGGCGACGTAGTGGCGGTTGTCCGCGCCGTACGTCTCGCCCCGCGGGTCGGTCTCGGTGAGGCCTTGCGCCCTCATCGCGGCCTGTACCGCCTTGACGACCGGTTCGTCCGGGTCGGTCTCTGCGGGTTCGAACTGGATGGTGAAGCGGTCGAATCTCGGGGGATGATCGGCGAGCCAGGCGTCGTCGTCGACGACCTCCGCCAGCGCTCGTTCGTACTCCGCCTCGACGTCGTCGACGGACTCGCCGGGCGCGACGCCGAAGCGACACTCGGCGACGAGCGAGGCCGCGACGGTGGAGGCCCACGATCCCGCCTCGACGACGCCGATCGTGAGCGGCCAGGGGTTGTCGAAGTCGCCGTAGAGGGGATGGGTGATCCGCTCGCCGCGCTCGGCTTCGAGGTCGAGGAAACGGTGTCGGATCGTCTCGAACTTGTCGAGCACGTCGACGCCCTCCCACCGGCGGGCAGCGTGTGCGGACCGCCCCGTCAGTTCGAGCCGCTTCATCAGACAGCCCTCCGTGGCGACCACCGGCGAGAGGTCCGTCGGCTCCGCGACGATGGCGGCGTCGCGCTCGAACGGGTACGGGTTGTCGAGCGCGGCCGCGGCCGCCCCGATGCCCCCATCCTCCTCGCCGGCGACGCACTCGACGACGACTCGCCCGTCCACGCTGTCGCCGAACGACTCGTGGGCGGTCAGCGCGGCGAACGCACAGACCCCCACCGCCGTCTTCATGTCGACCGCGCCGCGGGCGGTGAGTTCCTCTTCGTCCTCGTCCCACGTCGGCTCGAACGGTTCCGACGTCCAGACGCCCTCGTCGGCGGGGACGACGTCGGCATGGCCGTTGAGGACGAGCGTCGGTCCCGCGTCGGGGTCGCCGAATTCGAGGACGCCGGCGACGCTCGGGCGGTCGGCGGTCACGAGTTCGGACGCGTCCGGGAACGACGGGTGTTCGGCGAGGCGGTCGGCGTCGGCCTCCCAGCGGTAGGTCTCGAAGCCCAGGTCCTCGAATCGGGATTCGAGCCACTCCTGGGCGGGCTTCTCGTTCCCGCCCGTGGTGTCGAAGCGGAGGAACTCCTCGGTGAACCGGCGGAGGTCGTCGCCGGAGGCGCGGAACTGCATTGGTCGTGGTGTGTCGATGGGATACAAAGCGTTTGTGTCCTCCCCGTCGTGCGGTGTTCGGAGAGGGACAACGACGGCAAACGTCTCGAACATTCACCGAGAGCGCCGCGACGGCAGTCGCCGCCTGTCTCTCCGCGCGTCGACCCGCGCACACCCATACGCTTTTGTCACGGGTTCACAACCTCCGATAGACAGATGTCGACGCTCACTCCGGACGTCCTCGCTGCCCTGGACCTCAGCGACGACCAGTACTCCACGGCCGAGAGCGACCGCGACCACCACTCCCGCGATTGGGGCACCCCGCGCGAGGAGGCGGTCGAACCGGACGTCGTCGTCTGGCCCGAGAGTACGGAAGACGTCTCAAGCGTGCTGGCAGCGGCGAGCGAACACGGGGTGCCGGTCACGCCGTTCGCCGCCGCCACCGGGATAGAGGGGAACGCCGTTCCCGTTCGGGGGGGAATCAGCCTCGACATGACCCGGATGGATTCCATCCTCGAAATCCGCCCCGACGACCTCCAGGTCGACGTCGAACCCGGCGTCTTCGGTGCCGACGTGAACGAGACGCTCGAACGCGACGGTCTCTTCTTCCCGCCGCTCCCGACCTCCGGCGACATCGCCACCGTCGGCGGGATGATCGCGACGAACGCCTCGGGGAAGCAGACGGTGAAGTACGGGAAGGTTGGTGACTGGGTGCTCGAGTTGGAGGCCGTCCTCGCCGACGGGTCGGTAGTCGAACTGGGAACGAAGGCGGCGAAGACCTCCTCGGGCTACAACCTCCGCGACCTCGTCATCGGGAGCGAGGGTACGCTCGCGGTAGTGACGCGCGCCACGCTGAAGCTCGCCGGCCTGCCCGAACAGCGTCGCGCGGGACGGGTCGTCTTCGACTCGTTCGAGACCGCCGCGGCCGCCGCCTCCGACATCGTCCGTTCCGGCGTCGACGTCGCGGCGCTCGAACTCATCGACTCCCTGGCGGCGAAGATGGCC
>JBEPYA010000171.1:0-9086 GCA_041641615.1 Salinigranum sp.
AGTCACCGCTCGAACGCCCGGGCGACTACTGTCTCACCTGCGACACCGCCAACTGCGACACGGTCGTCGTCGACGTTTCACGCGAGCGAGCGACGCTGTCGATGCTCGACGAGGAGGAACTGGTCGGAGAGTTCACCGTTACCACCGTCCCCGAGGAGGACGACGGGGAGCGCGGTGTCGTCGAGCTCCGGAACTTCGCCGGCCTGGTCGCGGACGAGATTCACCGCAAGCGCCCCGACGAGGTGTACGTCTCCGGCGACCACCGCGTCATCCGCGAGATCAGGGCGCAGCTCCACCACGACGTCTTTCGGGTTCGAGACGACTCCGACCCCGTCGAATCGGTTCTCTCTCGAAGAGGCGAACGGACGCTGGAGGTGGTGGAAGCGTCGCCGAAGGAGAAACTCGGGGGGAGCCACACCACCCTCATCGGCGGACGGGATGGGCGACGAGCCATCGGCGTCGTCGCCGAACATCCCCACGTCAAGAAGGTCGTCCCCGGCCCCATCGAAGCGGGCGGGATGAGCTCTCGAAGAGGATTGCGCGCGAAGGTGACGCGCGCCGACGGCAACGGCAACGTCCGACTCCTTCTCAGAGAGGGGTCAAGCGTCCAGGAGAACCGCGTCGTGACGACCGCGATGGACCGCGAAACGGGCGAACGCGTGCGCGAGGACCTCAACGCGGCGCTCCGCGAAGAAGGGTTACAGGAGGGGTGAAAGTCACAGTAGAGTGAAAGAACGAGGCGTCGAACGGTGGAGGTGTGTCAGTGACCCACGACTGAAGTCGTGGGCTTCCTCCTTGAATTTCTGTGAGGGGTGACCGGCGCGCGAGAACGAGCGACCGGAAGGCACGCGTGAGCGCGCGAGGAGCGAGGACCGAAGCGAACCGCGTGAGCGACGGTCCGAGCCGGCTGGGGAGGGGGAGGCGTCAGCGCGCCCGTGTGCCGCGCGGTCCGCCCGCTCGGACTCACCGGTCACCACGCGGAAGGGACGCCATCACTACGTCGTACCGACTGATGCGGCGACCGGTCCGCGCGATACGTCCATCCCAGCCTCCCGTCACCTGGATTCACGACGTCCAGTACGGAGGGGGGCTCGCACTACCGAGCACGATCAATCGGCCGAGACGACGCCCACCTGTCGGTACCACGCGACGGTCTCGGCGATCGCGTCCTTGTGCGGAGTCGGGTCGAGGTCGAACGTCGCGTCGAACTTCGCCGACGAGACGACGAACGGCTCCTCGAACTCGTAGCGCATCTCGTCGAGTTCGCGCAGCGCAGGCGAGACGACGCCGGCGAGACGGACGAACCACCCCGGGGCGACGCGCATCCGGGGCTCGACGCCGACTTCCTCGGCGACCAGCTCGACGAACTCCCGGGTGGTGAGCGTCGCCGCCGAGGGGACGTGCCAGACCTCGCCCCACGCCCGCTCGTCGCCGGCGAGGTGCACCAGCGCGCGGGCGAAGTCGCGGATGTACGTGTAGGTGTGTGGTTGGTCCGGGTCGCCAATGACCTCGGCTCGCTTCCCCCGAACGAGGTTCCCGAAGACACGCTCACCGACGGTGGATTCGCGGACGCGCGGGCCGTAGAAGTCCGAGGCCTTCCCGATGGTCGCGCGGACCTCGCCGGCCTCGTGCGCGTCGAGGACGCGTCGGGCCATCTCGGCTCTGACCTTCCCCTTTCTCGTCTTGGCGTCCCACGGGAGGTCTTCGGTGAGGGGACCGTCGACCGCGCCGTAGCAGTAGAGGTTATCCGCACAGACGAGGTCGGCGTCGACCGCCATCGCGCCCGCGAGGACACCCTCCCAGATAGGCGGGAACGCCGCGGGCCAGTCGGTGTACGGGGCGTTCGTACAGTTGTAGACGACGCTCGCACCCGCGAAAGCGCGGCGAGCGGCGTCGTGGTCCGTCACGTCGGCGGCGGCCACCTCGACGTCGGCGGGGACGTCGGCGACGCCGCTGCGGTTCACGATGCGGACGTCGACGGCGTCGCCGGTATCACCGTCGAGCGCGCAGAGTTCGTCGACGACGGCGAGACCGACCGACCCGGCCCCGACGACGACGTGGAGCGGTCGAGACGTCATACGGTCGGGACGACCGCCGGGAACATAACCCTGTGCCGTGAGCGCGACGACTCGTAGGGTTTATCCCTTCGCTCGGGGTACATCGCGGTACTATGGCCGACAGCAAAGCGAGCAAGGTCGGGAGCGCCGGCCGGTTCGGCGCGCGGTACGGACGCGTGGCCCGCCGACGCGTCAAGGAGATCGAAGCGGAGATGCGCGACGCGAAGGTCGACGGCGACGAGGTCAAGCGCGTCGGAACGGGTATCTGGAAGAACAAGCGCACCGGCGAGGTCTTCACCGGCGGCGCCTACCGCCCCCAGACGCCCGGTGGCCGGCAGGTCACCCGCTCGATCCGCGCGGCGCTCAGCACCGAGAGCGACGAATAGAGTAGAGACGATGAGTTACAAGTGTTCCCGCTGCAAGCGTGACGTCGAACTGGACGAGTACGGCGGGGTCCGCTGTCCGTTCTGCGGGCACCGCGTCCTCCTGAAGGAGCGCGCGCCGACGGTCAAGGAAGTCGCCGTCGAATAGCGACGAGGGGAGACGGTGACGCCGATCCGCGGCCCCGGCGACGATTATCCTCACTGTGTCGGGTTGTCCTTCGAGTACGACGACCAGCGAGTCGCTCGACTCGTCGGCGACGCCGTCGCCGTCGAAGTGGGAGAGATCGACGACGACCGCTCGACGGCGACCGTCCGGCGTGAGGGGCGTACGCTCTCCGTCGACGTGTTCGCGCACGACCTCGTCGCCCTCCGCGCGGGCGTCAATACGTGGCTCCGACTGGTCGAGACCGCCGAGGACGTCTGTTCGCTCGTGGCGTGAGTACCCGACTGAGAGGTGGGCGTGTCGAGGCGACACGACTACCGAGGGTACGCGAACGTGTGTCTCGTGTCTCCGGTGAGCGTGCGCGGGCGGGTCGTCTCGAACACGCGAACGCCGTTGAGCCAGAGTCGAAACTCGGCGAGTTCCCAGGAGGCCTCGAAGTTGCTCTGTTTGTGAACCGTGACGCCGTCGATCTCCGCGAGGCGGATGGGGTCGTCGATGGTCCGATCGGTCGAGAAGAACGGGTCGATGGAGAACCGGTCGTGGTCGCCCGGTTCGAAGTCGTTCGAGCCGAAGAAGTCCTCCGTGAGTTCCGTGTTCAGGTGCCACCGTTCGCCCGCGAGTTCGAGGAAGACGGCGCTGTCCGTCCCGTCGTCGCCTGTGACGAGTTCGACCAAGATGCTCTCGACGACGCGATGGGCGAGCGCCGACCGGGTTCCCGACTCGGGACGGAGGTCGTACCGGTCGAGCGCGGCACGGACGCTCTCGCGCCCCTGCGCTCGACTCCGCGAATCTCCGAGCGCCGACGCGGCGTCACGGACGCTCGCTTCGGCGTGAGCCTCGTGGCGGTCGAGGATGGCCCGCGCGTACGCGTCGGCCCCGTCGGGGTTCGGGTGGAACGACGCCGCGTACTTGCACATCAGGTGCTCGAGGAACGCGTCGTCGCCGTCGCCGAGTCCGACCGTCCCCAGGAAGCCCTCGATGCCGTCGAGCAGGTCCTCGAAGGTGCCGTCGTCGTGGTTCTCGCCGCCGTGACAGACGGCGTGTCGCTCGTCGCCGACCGCCGGGTGACCCATCGAGGGGGCGGGCCACAGCCAGGCGCGGTCGGCGTTCGTACTGTTCTCGGGCCCGAACCCCGGCGACGCGAAGAGGACCCCCGGCCCGTCGAGTTCGCGGTCGGCCTCCGCGACCGCCTTGCGGACGTAGTGGCGCTGTCGGCGGTTGAAGAAGAGTACGTTCTGGACGGCGAACGCCCGCCCGAGTTCGCCGACCAGCCCAGCCGCGACACCGACTGGGAGGCCGAACACCAGTGCAAGCGCCAGCGTCACCTCCGTGAGCATCAGATCCGACTCGTCGGTCAGAAAGGGGAAGTAGCCCGTCACGACGACGAGTGCGGTCGGGAACTTCCGACGGGTCCGTTCGATGAGATACTTCAGGTGGTCGTAACAGTGCCGCCGCGTCGCCACGTCGATGTCGTGGTGGTCGGCCCAGGGCGTCACCACGGCCCTCGTCCCCACGTCGTTGATACCGCCGTCGAGGAGAACCAGGTCGACGTCGTCGACCCGGTCGTACGCGCGGTCGGCCGCCGTTCTGAGGTCACGCTCGGCGGGCGGGTCGTGACCGAAGTAGTCGTACGGGAGCCGGTCGAGCTGCTGGAGGATCGTGAGCCCCCCGTACGGTTTCTCGTGGCGTCCGGTGCGCGTCCCGACCGAACCGAGGTCCTGTTCGACGCCGGTCCGAACCGCCTCCGCGCGGTAGTCGGAGCGGAGGCTCGGACCGCCCTGGGCCACCCCGATGATCGCTCCCGAGTGCGCCTTGACGTTCCGTTCGGGGAGTCGCTCGCCGCCCGAGAGCGCACGGAAGACCTGCGCGGCGTACTTCCGGTCGTGACGGAGCCCCTGCCCCCACATCGCCGAGTCGCCGATCGCGACCATCGTCGCGATGTCGCCGCCGCTCTCGGTCTCGGAGTCGCTCATCTCATCCCTCCAGGTCGGCGATGCGGCGTTCGAGGGTTGCGATGCGCGCGCGGAGGCTCTCGGTCGTGCCGTCGCCCGCGAAGTCGAGGCGGACGTCGCCCGCCTCGCCGTCGACGACGAGTCGCGTCCGACCGTCTCCGTCGCGAACTTCGGCTGCCCCGGCAACCCCGTCGGCACCCAGCACGAGCGTTCCGTCGCGCCCGTCGAGTCGAATCCGAACGTGTTCGCGGTCGACGGCCTTCGGCGCGCCCGTGTCGAGGTGGATGCGCTCGGTACCGTCGCCGTCGCGCATTCGAAGGTCGCCGTCGCGTTCGTCACCACCGAGGACGACGTTTCCCTCCTCGGTGTCGAGGAGCAGCGTCTCGGGGTTGTCCCGGCGACGCCGGAGGCGAACGCGACCGACGACGTCGATCTCGTCGTCGACGAAGACGATGTCGCTCCGCTCGGCGCTCGCGTCGCTCCGTGCGAGGACTGCGTCGGTGAACAGCCGGTAGCGTCGCCCGTTCGGCAGGCGGAGGCGAACGTCGTACGGAGTCCCCGGTTCGAGGCGCCCGGGGTCGTCGATCCGCAGGTCGTGTCTGAACATGACCGTGTCGTCGAGGTCCACCAGCGTCGCTCCGCCGTACTCGACGGCGAGCGGGACGGACGGCGCGCCGCCGTCCGCAGCGGTCAACACGAGAGCGTCCCGCCAGATAGCCCGTCCCGCCGCGGCAACCTGTCGCTCCACGTCGGGGTCGACGGCGTCGAGGTCGTCCGGGTCGATAGGCGGTCCCGACGGCCCCTGGTTCCCCGGGTCGTCCGGATCGGCCGGTCCGCCCGGATCGACCGGCCCATCGGGTCCGTCGATGCGTGGGCGCGCCACCGCAGACACGCTGCCGTCGATGTCGACGTCGGCGTCGGGAACGGTCGCGTCCGCGACGTTCGTGACGAGCGGCGAGGGGAACGAGAGCGTCTCGGGTTCGTCGGCGTCGACGACGGTCTGTCGGCCGTCGAGCGGTCGGGCGTTGAACCGGTACGAGAGCACCCGGCCATCGCTCGCCTCCCCGGCCCACAGACAGCCGTGCTCGAAGAAGGCGACGCTGACGCCGCCGCGCTCGTGAGGGTCGGTGAGTGGGAAGCCCAGCCAGCCCCGTTCGGCCCCCATTCGCCGCCACTGCGACTCGATGTCGCCGTAGATCGCGACGCCGCCGACGCCGCCGACCCAGTAGATGGAACCGGCCTCGAAGCGACTCACCGGCGTTTGCCCGTCGGCCGCCCGGCCCTCGTCGCTGGTCGGGAACTTCAGGTTTCGTCTGCCGGTCCTCGGGTTCCGATTCGGCCCACCCCGTTCGAGATACGCCTGTAGGATCCCCCCGTGAACCTCGTGTGCGCCCGTAGCGGGGTGCCAGTAGACGCGTCCACGCTCGAACGCCCGCACCCGGCCGCCGTGCCCGGCGTCCTCGACACCCGTCTTCGGCGCGCCGAGGCCGCGACCCGACCGGTCGAGTTGCCGGCGTTTGGCGTCGATCGCTCGCTCGGCCTCCGTCCGGTCGTCGTCCGGTGGAGGCGTCGATCCGCCCCCGCCCGGAGGAACGTCCGGTCCGCGCCCGCCGCCGGGGTCGATCTCACCCTTCTCGTCCGGGAGTTCTTCGAAGTCGTCGATGTCTTTCATGCCCGTTCGGAGTTCACATGACAGATAGTTAAGTATTGGTAGAGAACATCTAACACGTTTTCACCGAGCGAGTGACGCGGCGACGGGCGTCGCGGACGGCTATCTCGATAGCGAGGGGCCCGCTCGGCGGGGTCAGTTCCACCAAAAGCGGAGCTACGACGCTGGGGCGACGCCGGACCTCGGCGAGAACGAGCGGCCCGAACTGAAGAGTATCGGCGAGGATTCGTTGAGGAACTCCAACAGATCCCCGACCGCCAAGACCGCATCGCCCAGCGGGAACAGACGGCTGAGGAGAAACGAATCGCGGACCTCGAAGGGAACTAGCGGACGCCCGCAACCTGCAGCGCCTCGGTGAGGTGTTCGTCGACGCCGCCGAAAGTCGGGGCGGGTCGGGCGACGTTTCCTCGGAGCATCTGGAAGGGGAGAACGCGACCACCACCGAACTGCGGGAGCGCGTCGACGACCTGGAGGCGACGGTTGATCGCCTCCAGGAACGTGCGGACGAACCGGAACAGGAGGGTAAACGCCTCCGTGAGACGTCTGGAGCGGTGGACGAGGTGTTCGAAGCCGACCTGGACTACGTCCGTCATGACGCCGTTCAGCACCAGGTCGCCGCCGCGGCGTCGGCGTACGCCCGCGCCTCATCGAACAGGCGATTGAACGCTCGCAATCGTGGGCATACTCAGTTGGGATATCTCATAGACCCGGCCTGAACGAAAACGGTCCTGTCCTCTCCGGCGTGGGTGGCCGCGCGCCAGAGTCATCAGTAGTGGCCCAACCCGTATTCACCCTATTCTATCACGTATCAACTAGGTTTCTGGCGCAACCTATTTATGATACAGTAGGAGCGTTAGCAGCCGTCCAGTCACCGGTGAAATACTTTGTGCAGTCACGGATCGGTAGCACAAAACTTATGAGAGACTCGGAACAGGAACGGGACGTACCCTTACCAATGGTGGCAACATCGAGTATCCTCGCCTACCCACAGGGTGGCCGATGAGAAATTTGCTGTCGCCGACTTGCAATACTATAAACCATGATAGATAATAACCAGAAGATCCGCGCTGTTGTTCTTTCAGCGCTGATGGTTCTTTCCGTCTTTGCCGGAACCATCGCGTTTGCAGGAACGGCTTCTGCGGCATCCGTCGGCAGTGGGACCTCCCTTTCGCCGACGACAGTTGCGAACGGTACGACGAACACACACTCGGTTACTCTCAATCTGACCGACGTAAACACCGCCGACGGTACCAACACGACTGTTGAGGTCAACTTCCCCTCTGCACTCGATGTCTCGGGGGCTGGCCTCAGTAACCTCGCCGTCAATAGCGGTAACGTCTCTGGTGCTACGGTCACCAGTGTGAGCGCTCAGTCGCTTACCATCGAGGTTGACGACGACGAGGCTAACGGCGTTGCCTCCGACACGGTCAACGCGTCTTTCGACGTGACCGGTGTTTCGGCTGAGTCCGCTGGCAGCGGTGACATCACGGTTAACGTGACCGACGCCAACGGGAACATCAACGATGCCACGCTCGCGAGCGTCACAGTCACGGACGACCCCATCGTCCAGACAGGTGGTACGGTCTACCTCGGTGACGACAACGTCGACCTGACGAACCTTGCTGGCGCACCCTCCAGCGGTACGATCAACCTGGTCGGTATCTCCGGTGACGCCGAGGGCTCGACCGCTAACACCGACGTTCAGTCCGGTGATATCTCGGGAGCCAACAACTTCCAGACTGGTGGCTACAGTGTCGGTAGCGACGACGGCACGGCCGAGCTGTTCGTCGTCGAGCCGCGAGTCACCGACGTGACGGTCTACTCCGGCGCCGGCACGGGCGGTGCGGACGTAACGAACGGCTCGATCGTCACTGACGAGGACAACGTTACGGTCGAGGCCGACTGGAACTTCGACGACGCTGAGGGCGTCGAGGTTACAATCGAAGACGAGGACGGCCTCGAGGTCCAGTCGCAGCTCGATGGCTCGCTCTCGCTCGCGAACTCGGGCGATTCGACCACGCTCTCGGGCGTCACCGACCTCGACACGGGCGAGTACACCGTCACGGTCGAGGGTGCTGACGACCTCGACGGCGCGTCGCGCAGCGCGACGTTCACCATCCGCGACGAATCGCAGAGCATCTCGCTGAGCGAGTCGACCGCCACACAGGGCGACGACGTCGTCGCCACGGTCACCGGCACGCCCGGCTCGTACGGTCTGATTCGCATCGAGCAGAGTGACACCGACGACCTCGCAGCTGGCGACGCCAACGCGAGCCAGGTCTTCGCCAACACCGGCGACGTCGAGGCTCTCCGCGGCACTGACGACCTCGCTGGCGACCAGGACGAGGACTACGTCGGCGCAGTCGTCGACATGGACGACGAAGGTGAAGCGCAGGTCCGCATCGAGACGAACGACCTCGATACGACGACGCTCGACGTCGAATTCGTCGAGATGGACAGCCCGAACACCGACACCGCAACGCTCCAGACGGCGTTCAACGCGAGCGCCGACGACTCCGCAGAGCTGACCGTCCAGGAGCAGTCGATCAACATCTCGTCCGCCCCGAGCGTCGTCCGCATCGGTGAGGAGTTCACCATCGAGGGAACTGCCGCCGAGTCTGACGACGTCAAGGCGTACGCCCGCATCGACCAGGACTACGTCCCGCTCGTCGACGAGGACGGCGACTGGGCCGAGGACGACGTCGACTCGAACGGTGAGTTCTCGGTCGACATCGACTCGGGTAGCAACATCAGCCTGCCCGACTCGTACCGCATCGCGATCGTCGCCGACCCCGTCGACGACGACGGTACGAACTACCTGACCGGCGGCAACCAGGCTGACGAGATCGACTCGGACACCTA
>JBEPYA010000172.1:0-9020 GCA_041641615.1 Salinigranum sp.
TGCGCGCCGGCCGCTCCGCCGATGACGGTGTTCTGGACGGTGTTCGGCTTCAGCAGGAGCGTGTAGACGACCGAGTAGAAGGCGATGGCTCCGAGACCCAAGACCGCTGCCAGGAGGTTGACGGAGGCGAACAGCGCGACCGAGGCAACCCCGAGGACGGCCGCGAACGCGAGCGCGTTCCGGACGGAGACGACGTCGGTCGCCAGCGGCCTGTCGGAGGTCCGTTGCATCTTTCGGTCGATGTCGCGTTCGAGGACGTGGTTCAGCGTGCCCGCCGAGCCGATGGAGAGGACGCCGCCGCCGAGTGTCGCGAGCATCACCTCGGGGGTGAGCCCCGGGTGGACCGAGCCGGCGAGTGCCATCGCGGCGCTGGCGACGAGACAGAGCAGCCACATCAGTCTGGGTTTCGTCAGCCGGAAGTACGCGGACGCGACCGTCTTCGCCCGGGCGAGCGGCGTGCTCGGGAGCGACGGTCGGTCGCGTCCGCCGTCGATTGGTCGCTCGGGACGGTTCGGTTCGGCGTCGTCGGTCGTGCTCGTCGGCGCCTCGTCCGATCCGGTTCGTGTCTCGAGCGTCCACGCGAGTGCGACAACGAGACCGGCGAAGATGCCCATCCCGACGACGAGGTGGCCCGCCCGAAGGAGCTCACCTGGCGTGGTCGCGACGAGCGCGCCCAGTCCGGCCTGCAGCGGGTAGAGGAGGGCCGAGACGGTCGTCGCCACGCGCACCCGGCGTGACTCACCGCCCCACCAGGCCGCGACGAGGACGGCAACGACGAGGAGGCCGACGAACACTGCCGCGACCCGGTGCCCGAGGGCGACGTAGCCGTCCGTCGTCGAGGGGAGGGCGAGGCCGTCGCCACACGCCGGCCACGCCGCACACGCCGACGCCGCGTCCGTCAGTGCGGTCGTCGCACCGACGAGCAACAGGAGGTAGACAGCCATGGCCGCGGCCGCGAGGAGGCCGGGGAACGGTCCCCGATCTCTCGTCCGCGCCCGCGACTCGCGTGCGTCGCGCGACATATCTACCGTGGCTTGGGAGCCGTCCTACTTAGACACCCCGCTTCAGTCGCCACTCGCGCGCGCTCGGAAGTCACAGGGAGAAGAGCGGTCCGTCGACGGAGACCGCGAACCCACAGACGACGCGCCGGTGACGGCCGAGTCAGTAGGTATTTACGTAACAGTTCCCAAGCCCCGATTAGCAATGAGACGGACGCGACTCGGGCTCGTCACACTCCTCTCTGCGGTCGTTCTCGCACTGGCCGCTGACCCCGTCGCCGCACAGGCGTCCGCGACGTCGGGCCTGATAAACGAGCTCAACGGAAAGCTGCTGTACGTTGCCATTCCCATTACCATCATCACCGAAGCCATCCTCATCTACACGGTGATCCGGTTCCGGCGCAGCGACGAGGCGAAGCCGACGAAGGAGAACCGCCGCCTCGAGATCACGTGGACGATTGCGACCGCCGCCGTCCTCCTGTTCGTCGGCGTCGCCTCCTACGGCGTGCTCGCGAACCCGAACGTCACGTACGTACCGGGGGCCAACGACGCCCCGAGCGAGGATGCTGTCGTCGTCGAGGCCGAGGCGTACCAGTGGGGCTGGAACATGCGCTACCCCGAGGAAGGCAACATCAGCGCCCCTAGCGCCGAGGGTGGCCCCCAGATCGTCATCCCAGTGGACACCGACGTCTACTTCGAGGTGACCTCGACAGACGTGATACACGGCTTCGCCGTCCCCGAGCTCGGGCTGAAGCAGGACGCGATGCCCGGCTCGACGAACACCATCAAGACTGTGGCTTACGAGGAGGGCACCTACCAGGGCTACTGCACCGAGTACTGTGGCGTCGCCCACTCACAGATGTACTTCAGCGTCAAGGTCGTCTCCCAGGAGGAGTACCAGCAGTTCCTCGAGGAACAGCAGTCCACGCCGACCCCGACCGCCACCCCGAGCGGCAACTCGACGGCAACTGCGACGGCCACGCCGAGCGGTACGTCCACACCGGCTGGCGACTCGACGACGACCGCGACCTCCACGTCGAGCGGTACGGCCACGTCGAGCGGTAACTCGACGGCAACCGCGACATCCTCCACGTCGACTGGCAGTGCAACCGCGACCTCCGCGCCGACCGCGACCGGTACGGCCACGGCGACTTCCACTCCGAGCGGTAACTGAGTTCTGACGGCGGCCCCGTCCGCCACCCTTTCCTGCGCGACCGGCCAGCACCAGTGGCTGGATTCTGTAGTTCCGTCCCGTCCTCGATCGCGGATTGGCTCGAACGGAATGAGCCGGACAGTACAGAAGAGAACGGGACTCGGATCCGTGACCGAGCGGGCTTCAGTCGCCTCGCTCGGCGAGAATCCGGTCGATGATGCGGCCCGTCGAGAGGAGTTCACCCTCGTAGGCGGGGTCGCGTGCGGAGGCGCGGGCCACCTCGCAGTCGAGGCCACGCGCGGCGAGCGCGTCGCCGAGCGCCTCCTCGTTGTGGTGCTGGTCGTGGCCGAGGACGATGACCGCGGGATCGATCTCGCGGATCGGAACGAAGATGTCGTCGGGGTGGCCGAGGCGGGCGTGGTCGACGACGGCGAGGGCGGCGACCATGTCGCGGCGCTGGCGGTCGTCGAGAACGGGCGGGTCCTTGTGGGTGACGTTCGCACGGCGGGCGACGATGACGTGGAGTTCGTCGCCCATCGCCCGCGCCTCTTCGAGGTAGTGGAGGTGACCGGGGTGGAGCAGATCGAACGTCCCTTGTGCGACGACTCGTCTCTCGGTCACAGGAGGTCCTCCTCGGTGAAGTCGAAGAAGTCACCGGGGTCCGGGAGGTCGACTTTCAGGACCGGCAGGCGCGTCGGCTCCCCACGAGAGTCGAACGCCCGCCAGTCGTCCGGCTGGTACGGTGCGCCGAGGATGAGGTGGACCGCGCCCGATCCGAACGTCGCGAGGTCGGCCTCACTGGGTCGGAGGACGCCGTTGGGATGCGAGTGGACCGAGCCGACGGCGGAGAAGTCGTTCGGAACCATCTCCGTCAGGACCGTCGCGCTCACCTCGTTCGATGTCGTCCCGGGGATGACGAGAACGTCGGTGATGACCGTCCCGTCACGGTCGAAGTCGAGATCGCGCGCGGCCTCGCCGCGGAGGAACCCCATGTACTCGTTGGGGTGAGTCTCACGGGAGGCTTCGAGCGCGAACCGGAGCGCGTCGGCCGCGATGCCGACGACCTCGCTCGACCGGAACAGGGGCATACGCCACCCTCGGGTGCGTCCGCATCTAAGCGTTCCGGTACCCCGGAGTGGGCAGTCGATTTCGCCCGTGAACGGGGCTCGAACAGTGGCGAACACATCATGAAACGCTTATCACCGGTCGACCGCCAGTTGAACCTATGACTCCAGAGGACGCCGGGGATTCCGGCGCGGACGCGGGTCCGAGTTCGGACTCGCGGCCGACGGTTTACGATCTCGCTCCGAACTGTACGCTCGACGAAGTCGCGGAGGGCAACTACTACCACGCGGTCGTCAACGGCGTCGTCGACTACGGCGTGTTCGTCGACGTCTCCGACGTCGTCTCCGGGCTCGTCCACGAATCGAATCTCGATGGCTCGTACGACGTCGGCGACCGACTCGTCGTCCGTCTCGACGAGATTCGCGACAACGGCGACGTCTCCTTCGCCACCGCCGACATCGACACCTACCGCACGGAGACCGTCGACCACGTCCCGACCATCACCGGCATCGCCGACATCGAGACCGGTGCCGAGGTGACCATCGAGGGCACCGTCTCACAGATCAAACAGACCGGCGGCCCCACGGTGTTCCGGATCGTCGACCACTCGGGCATCGTCGCTTGCGCCGCCTTCGCCGAGGCCGGGGTCCGTGCGTACCCGGACGTCGAACTCGACGACGTGGTGCGCGTGACCGGCACCGTCGAGGAACACGACGGTGCCGCGCAGGTCGAAGTCGACGACATCGCTCGCCTCGACGGCGAGGCCGCGTCGGAGGCTCGCGACCGCATCGAGTCGGCGCTGACCGAGCGCGCCGCCCCACACGCGGTCGACGCGTTCGTCGAGTGGCCCGCGTTCGAGGCCATCCACGAGGACCTCGAGGAGGTCGCTCGCTTGCTCCGACGAACTGTCCTCGAAGGTCGGCCCATCCGCGTCCGTCACCACGCCGACGGCGACGGGATGTGCGCGGCCCTTCCGGTCCAGCTCGCGCTGGAGCGGTTCATCGAGCGAACCCACGACGACGACGACGCGTCGCGGCACCTCTGCAAGCGCCTCCCCTCGAAAGCGCCGTTCTACGAGATGGAGGACGTCACGCGCGACCTCAACTTCGCACTCGAAGGGCGCTCTCGGCACGGGCAGAAGCTCCCCCTCCTCCTGATGCTCGACAACGGCTCCACCGAGGAGGACGTCCCCGCCTACCGGAACCTCGCACACTACGACGTTCCCATCGCCGTCGTCGACCACCACCACCCCGACCCCGAGGCTGTCGACCCGCTGCTCGACGCCCACGTCAACCCCTACCTCCACGGCGAGGACTACCGCATCACGACGGGGATGATGTGCGTCGAGCTCGCGCGGATGATCGATCCCTCGGTGACCGAGGAACTCCGCCACGTCCCCGCCGTCGCGGGGCTGTCAGACCGCTCGAAGGCCGAAGTGATGAACGACTACGTCGACCTGGCCGAGCAGGAGGGGTACCCGCGGGAGAAGCTCGAAGCCATCGGCGAGGCGCTCGACTACGCCGCCCACTGGCTCCGCTACTCGGACGGGCAGTCGCTCGTCAACGACGTGCTCGACGTCGGCTGTGACGACGACGAGCGCCACGAGGAGCTGGTTCAGTTCCTCTCCGAGCGCGCCGAGCGCGACGTGGAACGCCAACTCGACGCCGCGGAGCCGCACGTCGAACACGAGCGGCTCGCCAACGATGCCCACCTGTACCGCATCGACCTCGACCGCTTCGCCCACCGCTTCACCTACCCCGCGCCCGGGAAGACCACGGGACAGCTCCACGACCGGAAGGTCCAGGAGACGGGCGACCCGGTCATCACCATCGGCTACGGCCCCGACTTCGCCGTGCTCCGCTCGGACGGCGTTCGGCTGGACATCCCGCAGATGGTCGCCGAACTCAACGAGGAAGTCGTCGGCGGCGGCGTGTCCGGCGGCGGCCACCTCGTCGTCGGCTCCATCAAGTTCGTCAAGGGGATGCGCCGGGAGGTCATCGACTCGCTCGTGGAGAAGATGGCCGACGCGGCCATCGACGACGATCTCTCCTCGACGGCCGTGTTGGACGATTAGTCGAACGGTTTGTTGCGTGCAACTGTACCGGATGACAGGGGTTCGCGGGTTCGAGAGAACAATCGATGGGCGAGACAGCGACCGCGCAGTACACGGGCGCGATGAGCCCGCAGCTTCATTTCTCCCCATCCGGGTGTCTCCGTGAGAGACCAGAGGGAACGAACGGAGAGCTTGGCGGACTCGTCCGCCAGCGGCTCGCGCACGGAGGTGCGAGCGGCCCACCGAAGCGACTGCGTCGCTTCGAGCCGTTCGTTCGGTTCCCTCACGAAGACCTCGCGCGTGCTCACTCCCTTAGTTCGTTCACTCTCACGCGCCACCACGCCGTTGCGGTCGGCGCGTGACGTCACGCGGGCTTGCCGCGTGACTCGCGCGCGAGGGATGAGGCCGCGAGCGAGCGTAGTGAGCGAGTGGCCGAATCGGCTGGGGAGGGTGTGGCTTCACCGCGCCCGTGTCCCGTGCGGTCTCTCTGTCACTCGCAGCAGCCATCGAACGGTCAACAGACCGCTTCACGTGTTCGACACCTCACCCGAACCGCTCGAACTCGATTCGACGCCACGCCAACACCACCCCCGCAACCCCCGCGATTACGGCGACCCACACCAATCCCCCGGCCCCCCGACCGCCCTTCCAGTCCGCCGCGAACACCTCGCGGTAATAGTTCGAAACAGTCTCGCCCTCCAGCGCGACGACCACCTCACGGTTCTCTCGGCTCGAATGTGAATTCCAGTTCAGACTCCCCACGAGTACCGTGTCATCCGCAACGATACCCTTCGCGTGTACCTTCTCGAACCGCTCCCCGGGCGTGGCGAGTTTCGCGGTGAGTGGCAGGGCCTCCCGCTCGGCCCGGCGGTTCAGCCACGCGACCGTCGCCTCGTTCTCGTCGCGGACGTACCACGCGCCCGACAGCAAGATGCGGACCTCGACCCCACGTCGCGCAGCGTCGAACGCGGCACGAGTGAAGGGGTGGTCGCGTTCGACGGAGACCTGAACCACGTCGAGACGCTCCTCCGAGTCGTCGATGATTCTCACGACTTCGCGCTCGGCGTTGCCGGGGGCGGTCAACAGTCGGATCGAGTCGACGCGAACGCGGTCGGACTCGTGGCGGGTCTCGAAGGTCTGTTCGGAGAGCGGGTCGCTCTCGGTGAACGCCCGTCCCCGCCGAAAGCGGGTCCACGAGGTGACGTCCCTCCCCGCGATGTCCGAGGCGAACAGGACCGCGAGGTCCTCTGCCAGCGCGGGTGAATCGACGCGGACGCCCCACCCGCGACTGGACCGTCCGCCGACGCCCGCGGGCTTCCAGTTCTCCGTGAGCACCAGCGCCGTGTGGTCGACGACGGCGTACTTGGGGTGGTGGAACGAGAAGCGAGCACCCTCGCCGCCGATGACGCGCACCTCGACCCCGGCGCGAGCGAGCCGGTCGAGCATCCGCGCCCCCCGGGTCGTGAGTCCGCCGACGGGGGCGTCGTCGACGAGGACGCGGACGCGGACCCCCCGGTCGGAGGCGTTCACGAGTGCGCGCGTGACGCGCGGGGAGGTGAACGTGTAGCCCGCGAGGAGGACCCGGTCGTCCGCGGCGCGGAGCGTGTCGAGTACGACGTCGGGTGAGTCGGGGAGAACGAACGCCGTCGCCTGCGCGCCCTCGTAGCTCGACACGGGTCGGGGCTCGTAACCGAGCGGACGCCACTCGCGCTTCGGTTGTGCTCCGTCCGCTTCGAGGAGAAGTCGCTCGCCGGCGGGGGCGTCCTCGTAGACGACGGTGTCGACGACGCTCCCCTCGCGTTCGAGCACGAGTCGCTCGCCGCCGTTGGCGAGTTCGAGCCCCGAGACGCCCACGACCGGATAATCGGTGAGGGCCCGCGCGGCGGTCGGGTCGCCCGAGAGCGCGACGGGTCCCCCCGGGAGGAACACCTCCACCGTCCGCTCACCGTCCGAGAGCGTGAGGTTCTGTGGGGTCGAAGAGGAGACGACGACGTACTCCCCGGCGTCGCCGTCGGCGAGCGGGTTCGGATACACCGAGACGATTCGTGGGCCGGTCGTTGTCTCCGTCGCCGACGCGGCGGGGGTCGTTCCGACGACCGAGAGGACGACCAGTGCGGCGAGCGTGAGGCGGACGGCACACGAACGGTATGGGCGGTGAGGGCGAGACACGCCACGCGGTGGCCGCCTCTTCGGATAAGAACGCTCGGACGGGGCGGAACAGAAACGGGGCGAGCGGAGAGGGAGAAGAGTTACGCCGTGGGGGTTTTGGCGTCGGAGTCCGACGCGGCGAGGGTGTCCGCGGCGAGTTCGGCCTCGTGGGCGACGACGAACGCGGGGTCGTCGGTGGCGTCGGCGGCGGCCTCCAGCGCGCGTTCGGTGCCGATCTGTCGGAGGGCCCACGCGGCGGCGGCGCGGACCTTGTCGTGCTCGTCGTCGTCGAGCGCGTCGGTCAGGGGGTCCACCGCGCGGGTGTCTCCGATGAGGCCGAGCGAGCGGGCCGCGTGCGGCCGGACGTTGTCGTTGTCCATGACGAGTTTGTCGGCGAGCGCCTGGGTCGCCTCCTCGGAGCCGATCTCGCCGAGGGCCTTGAACGTCACCTTCTGCAGGGCCGGGTCGGAGTCGGCGTCGACGTACTCAACGAGGGTCTCGACGGCGTCGTCGGCGTCGGCACCCATCTTCCCGAGTGCCTTGATAGCGGGCTTGCCGCGCTTCTGTGCACGGGCGTGCATCTCCTCGAACGCACCGGGGTCGCCCATGCGCGTGAGGGCGTCGAGGCAGTTCTCCTCCATGAAGCCCGAATCGCCGAGTTTGTCGAGCGCGAGGAGCACCATCTCGACGTTGCCGCGCTTCTCCCACTCCTTCACCGCGGACCACTCGGGCGGGAAGTCCTTGTAGTGACCGAGGCAGTCGTAGAAGCCGAGCGCCTCCAACTGCTCGTTCACGAGGAGGTCGTCCCACTCTTCGGCCTCTTCGAGGTCCGTCGAGAGCGTGTCGGTCGCTTCCAGGAGGGCGGCGATCTCCTCGGCGTCCTCGTCGGCGTCGAAGTCGGCCTCGGTGACGGCGTCGGCGACCGAATCGAGCGCGGCCACGAGGTCCTCAGTGTCGTCGCTCTCGGGCGAGAAGTCGCCGTCGAGCGTCTCCGAGACAGTGTCGGTGAAGTTCCTGACCGCCTCGGCGACCTCCGCTTCACCCTGGTCGGTCCAGCGGGTCTCTTCGATCTTCGTCTTCGCTTCCTCGATCTCGGAGACTACGTCCTCACCGTAGGGGCCACGGGCCTCTTCCAGTTCGCCGCGGAGCTCTTCGACCCTCGCTTCGAGGTCGGCCCGGGGGTCCTCGGCGTCTTCGTCGTCTTCGTCGGGCTCCGGCAGGTCCGCGCCTTCGATGTCGCTCTCGACGTCGTCGAGTGAGGCTTCGACCTCGTCGAGGTCCGACTCCGTCTCGGCGGCGTCTAGCTCCTCTTCGACGGCGGTGAGGCGCTCGTCGAGGCTCTCTGCGGTGGGCTCGTCAGCGTCGTCGGTTTCGTCGGTCTCGTCACTCTCGTCGGTGGTGGATTCCTCGTCAGCGTCGTCAGCCTCATCTGCCTCATCGGCTTCGTCGGTGGTGGTTTCCTCGTCGGCTTCGTCGGCTTCGTCGGCCTCGTCGGCCTCGTCGGTGGTGGTTTCCTCGTCGGCTTCGTCGGCTTCGTCGGCCTCGTTAGCCCCCGATGAGTCGGACGACTCGTCGGTCTCGGCGGCGTCGTCGGCCCCCGATG
>JBEPYA010000173.1:0-9000 GCA_041641615.1 Salinigranum sp.
ACGGGGTCGTTCACGCCGTCGACGCCCGGTGGACCGAACGGGAGTCGAACGTCACGGTCTCGGTCCGGGCGGCGTACGAGTTCGTCGATGACCCGGAGATTACCCGTCCGGACTGGGTGCCGCCCGTCGATGAGACGTCGCCCGAGAACGCGACCCGCTCGCCGACTCCCGCGTCCGGCCCCGGGTGAGCCCGACCTGCTCCCGGTACGCAGACGAAACCGTCATGAGCGCCGCCGGACAAGGCCGGGGTGATGGAGTGCGACAAGTGCGGTCGCGAGGCGGTCATGCACGCGGCCTACTCGGGGCTCCACCTCTGTGAGAGCCACTTCTGCGTCTCGGTCGAGAAGCGCCTCCGCCGCCGCGTCCGCGAGGACGGCCTGCTCTCCTCGGAGGCGACGCCCGACGACCCCGAGACGTGGGTCGTCGGCCTCTCGGGCGGGAAGGACAGCGTCGTGCTCACCCACATCCTCGCGGAGACGTTCGGCAAGGACCCTCGCGTCGAACTCGTCGCGCTCTCGATTCACGAGGGTATCGAGGGGTACCGCGACGCCTCCCTCGACGCGAGCGAAGAGCTCACCGAGGAGCTGGGGATCGAACACGAGGTCGTCACCTACGAGGAGGAGTTCGGCCTCCGGATGGACCGGGTCGTCGAGGACGACCCCGAGGGAATGGCCCCGTGTGCGTACTGCGGCGTCTTCCGGCGGGACGTCCTCGAACGGTACGCCGACGAGTTGGGCGCGGACAAGCTCCTCACCGGCCACAACCTCGACGACGAGGCCCAGACCGCGCTGATGAACTTCTTCTCCGGCGACGTGAAACAGATGGCCAAGCACTTCGACGCGTCACTGGGGCCGTTCCCCGCGCGCGCCGAGAGCGACCGGTTCGTCCCGCGCGCGAAGCCCCTCCGGGACGTCCCGGAGAAGGAGGTCGCGCTCTACGCACACCTCATAGACCTCCCGGCACACATCACCGAGTGTCCGCACGCCAGCGAGGCCTACCGGGGCGAGATTCAACAGCTCCTCCTGGAGATGGAGGAGTCTCACCCGGGGACGCGACACTCCATCCTCTCGGGGTACGAGGAGCTCGCCGAACTCGCGGCCCAGCAGTACCGCGAGGACGACGAGAGCCAGGAGTTCGGCGAGTGCGACCGCTGTGGCGCGCCGACCGCGCGCGATATCTGTCGGAAGTGCTACCTCGTCGAGGCGATCAACGAAGCCTGAAGGGACCCTCGCCGCGGCGCTCGGCTCGCTCCTCGTCATTCCTCTCGACGTCGGCACCGGCCGCGCGACGCTCGACCGGTCGGTTCGTTTTACACCGAACCCCGTCACCCCATTCGCCGGGCGATACGGCAACGTTCTCTTGCATGTTCGACGGCGAGTCGTAAACGGTAACGAGGAGCCTTCTCCCCACGGAAATCTGTGTCTCACTCGCACGGTGCTCGCCCGACGAAATACTATATATTCTATATACTCAGTGATGGCGTCATACGCCATTTGCTCTATAGTCTATTGGGTCACGAACATAATTATATAATCAGGTATATAAAACAGGTGAAACAGCCGGGCGTTCGACGCGGGGCGCCCTCAGCGGATGACGTCGAGCCCGTTGTTCTTCTCGAGCTCGTCGCGGCCGCCGTCGGACTGCCAGCCGGCCTGCGCGTTCTGGCGGGCGTCGAACTGCTGGCCCTGCTGGCCCTGCTGGCCGTTCGAGCTCGTCGACTGCGCCTCGATGCTCTGGCGCGACCGGTCGGCCTGTTTCTGCGTCGTCGGGCCGAGCACCTGCGCGGACTGGACGCCGGTCATGATGGCCATGACCCGGACCTTGCCCTTGTACTCGTCCTGGATACGCGCGCCCCAGATGACGTTGGCGCTCGCCTCCAGCCGTTCGGTGATGTTGTTCGCGATGCCCTCGGCCTCCTTCAGCGTGAGGTCGGGACCACCGGTAATGTGGACGAGACCACCAGAAGCACCGCGGTAGTCGACGTCCAAGAGCGGGTGGTTCATCGCGTCGTTCACCACTTCCTGGGTCTTGTTCTTGTCCTGTGTCTCGCCGACGAGCATCACCGCGACGCCGCCCTGGTTCATGATGGTGGACATGTCCGCGTAGTCCAGGTTGATGAGCGAGGGCTGAGTGATGGTCTCGGAGATGCCCTTGACCGTCTCGGCGATGATCTGGTCCATCACCGAGAACGCCTTGCCGATGGGCAGGTTCGGGACGTAATCGAGCAGGCGGTTGTTGTCGAGAACGATGATGGAGTCCGCTTCGTTGCGAAGCTTCTCCAGGCCCTCCTCGGCCTTCACGGTGCGGGCGCGCTCGACGTTGAACGGCGTCGACACCATGCCGA
Source organism: Salinigranum sp. (assembly GCA_041641615.1). Lineage (GTDB taxonomy): Archaea > Halobacteriota > Halobacteria > Halobacteriales > Haloferacaceae > Salinigranum. The sequence continues at coordinate 2,345 of JBEPYA010000173.1, forward strand.
CGACGATGGCGCCCTGTTCTTTGGCGATCTTCGAGACGACCGGTGCGGCACCGGTGCCGGTACCGCCGCCCATCCCGGCCGTCACGAACACGAGGTCCGCGTTGCCGAGTACCTCTTTGATGGTGCCCTGCGCCATCTCGGTGGCGCGTTCGCCCATCGAGGGGTCGCCGCCAGCACCCAGCCCCTGCGTGAGCGACTTGCCCACGAGGATCTTGGTGTCGGCCTCGATCATCTTCAGGTGCTGCTTGTCGGTGTTGATGGCGACCGTCTCCGCACCGTCGACGCCGATGTTGTATAGGCGGTTGATGGTGTTGTTACCGGCACCACCGCAGCCAACGATGACGATGCGCGGGTCGCCGAACGTGTCGTCGCCGGTCGCTTCGGCCTGCGCTTTGCGCTCGGCCTCGTCGCGCTGCATCGCTTCCTGGACGATGTCCTGCATCGTTACACTCTCGCCCAGGTGCGCTTACCCGACGTCGACTCGCGGGTTTCGCTCTGTTCGTTGATCATCTCGCGAACGGCGGCCCGGATCGCTTCGCTCCGGTTCGGGAACTCGCCCGTCTCGACCATTCGCTCGACCTTTTCGATCTGCTCCTTCGGGATCCGTAGTGTCACACGCTCCATGGTTTTGCATTCCCCCGGTAAGACGCATCGGACGTGGTGCCCGTGTTACCGTCTTACACCGTGAAATCGATGGAAGGCGACACACCGTGCCTCCTTCCACCCCGGCTGTAAGACGGCCGTCTTACGCGCTCGTATGGACTGGCCGCTATATTATAAATCTACCGGCGGCCGTAAGACAATATGTCTGGACGCGTTTTTGAGGGTTTGTATCCCCCGAATTCGGCGTTTACGTTCTGTCAAGAACGTCTGCTGCGGGCGTTCGTCGGCCACAACCGGGGCAGAACGCCCAGTCGGAGCGGAGTTCCTCGCCGCACTCGCCGCACGCGGGCTGTGTGATCAGTTCCCCACAATTCGGGCAGTATACGTGGTCGGTGTCGACGTTTTCGCCGCATTGACCGCACGACGTCTCCGGCGTTTGCATCTCGTCTCCCGCGTATGCGCCGTCTGTCTTACGCGGCACCGTCTCCTGGGCCTCGTCGGACGCGTCCGTCTCACGGCTCTCGGCCACGCCCTCGACGGTGATGTTGACGTTGACGTCCTGCGCCCCTGTTCCGGCCGCTCCCGCGCGTAAACGCTCTGTGAGACGCTCGTCGATCAGCGCGTCGACCCGCGCGGCGAGCGCGTCGTCGATACTGTCTCCCACCGCCGACGCCGACGTCGACGTGTCCGTCTCACGCCCCGCGCCGTCGAGGTACGCACGGAGTGCCTCGCGCATGACCTCGCTCTTCGAGGAGTCGAACTCCTCGAGGCGTCGGACGAGGTCGTCGTCGGCGCGGAACGTGATCTTGCTCATCGACTGTTCGATACGCGCCGAGCTACTTGAACGTTTACACGGTGTCGGACAACTGTCTGTCACCCTCCTAACCGGCACGACCTGCCTGCGGGGGCGGACTTACAGGGACCGCTCCGCTACCCCCGTCCATGCAGACGCGCCAACTCGGTCCGTACGAGGTGACGGAGGTCGGACTCGGCACGTGGAACATCGGGTCGGACTGGGGCGAGGTGTCCGACGAGGAGGGTCGCGAGGCCGTCCGCGCGGCACTCGACGCCGGCATCACCTTCCTCGACACGGCCGACGTCTACGGCGACGGTCGGAGCGAGAAACACATCGCGCACGTCCTCGACGCATACGACGCGTCCGACGACGTCGTCGTCGCGACCAAGGCGGGCCGCCGGCTCGACCCCCACGTCTCGGAGAAGTACGACTACGACCACCTCTCCTCGTTCGTCGACCGCTCCCGCGAGAATCTCGAGACGGAGCGCCTCGACCTCGTCCAGCTGCACTGCCCGCCCACCGACGCGTACTACCAGCCCGAGACGTTCGACGCGCTCGCGCGCCTGAAGGAGGAGGGGAAGATCGACGCGTACGGCGTCAGCGTCGAACGCTGCGAGGAGGCGTTGAAGGCCATCGAGCATCCCGGCGTCGAGACGGTCCAGATCATCTTCAACCCGTTCCGTCAGCGCCCCGCGGAGCTGTTCTTCCGCGAGGCGGAGCGGCGAGATATCGGCGTCATCGTCCGCGTCCCGCTCGCGTCCGGACTCCTCACCGGCGCGCTCTCTCGCGACTCGACCTTCCCCGAGGACGACCACCGCAATTATAATCGAGAAGGCGACGCGTTCGACGTCGGCGAGACCTTCTCGGGGGTTCCGTTCGAGACCGGCCTCGACGCGGTCGAGGATCTCGAACGAGCCGTCCCCGAGAGCCTGACGCTCGCGCAGTTCACTCTCCGGTGGATCCTCGATCACGACGCCGTGAGCGCGGTCATTCCCGGGTCGACGAACCCCGAACACATCCGCGAGAACGTCGCCGCCAGCGAGGCCGATACACTGACTCAGGAACAGCACGGCATCGTCGCCGACGTCTACGACGAGCACGTCCGAGAACACGTCCACCACCGCTGGTAAGGGAAGAGTTCAAGTCCGCGTTGTCCCCACGTCCGTCGTGGCAGTCTCGTTCGACCTCTTCGGCACGCTCGTGGACGTCGACGTCCCCTCGGATCCCGCGGTCGTCGTCGCAGACGAACTCCGGGCACGCGACGTCGCCGTCCCCGATGACTTCGCCGCCGCGTACGGGGAGTCGCACGTCGACGCACCCGAGGGTGCCGAGGTTCCCCTCCCGGCACACGTCAGCGCCGCCCTCCGCTCCCGCGGCGTGTCTGTCCCGCAGAACGCCGCTCGTCGGGCGGTCGTCGCCGCGTTCGACCCCACGGTCCGCACGCGCGAGGGGGCGGTCGCCGCCGTCGAGGCCGCTCGTTCTCGTGGCCCCGTCGGCGTCCTCTCGAACTGCAGCGTCCCCGAACTCGTGGGCCGCACCTTCGTCCGCTCGGAATTCGACTACCGCGCATTCGACAGCATCGTCACCAGCGTCGGCTGTGGCTGGCGAAAACCCGCCCCGCAGGCGTTCGAGGTCGTCGCCGACGGACTCGGCGTCGATCCTCCCTCGCTCACTCACGTCGGTGACTCCCCCGCGACCGACGGCGGCATCGAGGCCCTCGGCGGCACGTTCGTCGACGTGGCCGACGTGCCCCTGACCGAGTTCCCCGCGTGGCTCGACGCACGCGAGGAGGCGTAGGATGCCCGCGACTGCGACGGCCGCCGTCGGACTCGCGGCGCTCCTCGACCGACTTGTCGCCGAACCCCCCTCGCGGGTCCACCCGGTCGCCCTCCTCGGCCGCGTGGTCGCTCCCCTCGACCGGACCTGGTCGCATCCGGCGCTCGCGGGAAGCGCCGTCGCCGCCGTCCTCCCGCTGCTCGCCGGCGGCGTCGTCTTCGGACTCGTCTCGGTGGTCTCTCCGTACCCTCCGCTCGCTGCAGTGGTCGTCGGGCTCGTGCTCTTCTCGGCCACCAGCCTCCGGATGCTCCTCGTGGAAGCGCGGGAGGTCGTCGCGCGCTCGGAGACGGACCTCCCGAACGCCCGCCGACGTCTCCGGTCGCTCGCTGGCCGCGACGCGGACTCGCTCTCCGCCGCCGAGGTTCGGAGCGCCGCGGTCGAGAGCCTCGCGGAGAACCTCGCCGACGGCTTCGTCGCCCCTCTGCTCGCGTTCGCGGTCGTCGCCCCCGTCTCGCTGGCGGGCGGGGCGGCGGCCGCGGCGTGGGTCAAGGCGGTCAACACGCTGGACTCGATGCTCGGCTACCCGTCCAAGCCACACGGAGCCGCCAGCGCTCGCCTCGACGACCTGACGATGTGGCTCCCCGCGCGTCTCACCGCCGTCTTCCTCGCGCTCGCCGCGCTCGAACCTCGCGCACTCCCGCGTGCGCGAGAACAGTCCGACCACCCGCCCTCGCCGAACTCGGGGTGGCCGATGGCGACGCTCGCGGCCCTTCTCTCCCTTCGACTGGAGAAACCCGGCGTCTACGCCCTCGACTTCGGCTCCCTCCCCACTCCGGCCGACGCCGAGCGAGCGCGTGCGCTCGTCAGCCGAACCGGCTGGCTGTTCATCCTGGCCGTGGGGGTGGTCGTGTGGTTCTGAGGGCGCTGCAGGGCGCGCTCGCCTTCCTCACTCGACTCCCCGTCGGCGGCGACGACCGCTCGTGGGAGGCCTTCCGGCGAACGCCTGTCGCGTTCGTCCTCGCGGGCTACGTCGTCGGCGGTTTCGCCGCGCTCCCGCTCGCGCTTCCCCTCCCGCTTTCGACGACGGCGGCGCTCTACCTGGGGACGCTCTACCTGCTCACGGGCGTCACCCACGTCGACGGCCTCGCCGACACGGCTGACGCGAGCGTGGTCCACGACGAGTCGACCGACCGCGAGCGCCGCCGCACCGTGCTGAAGGACTCTGCGACCGGGGTTGGCGGCACGCTCGCCGTCGCGCTCGTCCTCGCCGCGCTCGCACTCGGGGCACTCGGTATGGCAGGGTCGGGCCCGCGCGCCGCCCTCTCCATCGCTATCGCCGCCGAAGTCGGCGCGAAGGTCGGGATGGCCGTGCTCGTCTGTCTCGGCGACGCGGCCCACGAGGGACTCGGATCTGCGCTCACCGACCACGCGGACGCGACGGCGCTCGTCCCCGTCCTCGTCGCCGCGCTCCCCGTCCTGGCGCTCGCCGCCCCCCTCGGAACGCCCGCGGTCGTCGCGGCGCTCCTCGGGGGGTCGGTCGTCGCGCTGCTCACGCTCCGCTGGGCGCGGGGCGCACTCGGTGGCGTCAGCGGCGACGTCCTCGGGGCGACGAACGAACTCGGACGCGTCGTCGGCGTCCACGCGGGGGTGGTCGCGTGGGCACTCCTCTGACGTCTCTCCCGGCGCTCGTCCTCTGTGGCGGCCGGGGGACCCGGCTCCAGAGCCCGAAAGAGAAGCCGCTCGTCACAGTCTGCGGGGAGCCGATGCTCGACCGGGTGATTCGCGCCCTCCGCGCGAGCCGCGCGTCCCCCATCTCCGCCGTCTCCTCACCGCACGCGCCCGAGACGCGCGCGCACGCGAGGGAGCGCGGACTCGACGTCGTCCACGCGCCCGGCGAGGGCTACGTCGCCGACCTCCAGCACGCGCTTGACGTTGTCGGCACCCCCGCCCTCACGGTCGTCGCCGACCTCCCGTTTCTCCTCCCTACCCACGTCGACCGGGCGCTGTCGGACGCCCACGTCGAGGGTGCGGACGAGTTCGCGTCGCTCACGGTCTGTGTGCCCGCCGACCTGAAACGGCGGCTGGGCGTGAGCGTCGACACCGCCTTCGAACACCGTGGCCGGGAGGTGGCTCCAACCGGGCTGAACGTCGTGGGCGGCGAGGGGGTCGAGACCGAAACCGTGTCGGTGGTCGACGACGAACGCCTCGCCGTGAACGTCAACCGTCCCGCGGACAGAGAGGTGGCCGAGGTCCGATGCGACTGACCCTCGTCGCGGGGACCACCCGCACGGCCGCCATCGACGGCCTCAGCGCCGCGGGTGCCTCGCCCGACCTCCGCTGGCACACGCCGAGCGCCGACGCCGAACTGATTCGGTACGGCCGGCTCGTCCGCGCGCCCGTTCTGCCGCTCAGTCCGACTGGCTGTCCGACACCCGCGCTGGTGACGCGAGCCGTCGTCGAGTTGCTCGGCCTCGACGTCGTCGTCTGCGACGGCGGCCTGGCGAAGCCGACGGGCGCACCCACCGTCGACTTCGGGGCAAAACCCGGTCACGACATCCGTACCCCTGATCCCGTCCGTACCGCACCGGGGGTCTTCGCCGCCGCGAGGGACGTCGGCGCGCGGTTGCGAGAGGACCACCTCGTCGTCGGCGAGACGATCCCCGGCGGGACGACGACGGCACTCGCGGTCATGCGCGCGCTCGGCGAACCGTACCCCGTGTCGTCGTCGCTGCCGGACAACCCGCTCGACCGAAAGGAGGAGGTCGTCGAGGCGGCGTTCGACTCCTCCGACATCTCGCCGGGACAGGCCGCCCACCGACCCGAACTCGCCGTTCGGTTCGTCGGCGACCCGGTCCTCGCGGTCGTCGCCGGTCTCTGCGTCGGCGCGCTCGAAGCGGACACGCGGGTGACGCTCGCCGGCGGGACGCAACTCGTGGCAGCGGCCGCGCTCGTCCGCCACGCCGGCTGCCTCGACCGAATGGAGCTCGCGACGACATCGTACCTCGCCGAGAGCGTCGACCTCGATTCGGCGACCGCGGAGCTCGATCTCGACCTCACGGTGACCGACCCCGGCTTCACCGACGACCGCCTCTCGCAGTACGCGACGGTCGGCAAGGAGGGTGCGGCGATGGGTGGGGCGCTGGCGCTCGCCGAGCGCGCGGGCGACCTCGACGCGGTCGAGCCGCGGACACTCTCGATTCTGGACGCCCTCTCCGCAGCCGAGAACGAGTCCGAAACCGGCTCGAGTGAGGCGGAGGACGACCGTGGACCCTGATTCCGTCCTCGACGTCGGCCGGGCGGTCCACGGCGGCTCGACGCACGACCTGGACTTCAGCGCCAACACCAACCCCGAGCGCCCACCCGGCGTCAGGGAGGTGTACGAGTCGGCGTTCGACTCCTCCACTCGGTACCCCGACGAGTCCTACCCCGAGTACCGACGAGCGGCCGCCGACTACGTCGGTTGTCGGGCCGAGGAGGTGGT
>JBEPYA010000174.1:0-8955 GCA_041641615.1 Salinigranum sp.
GCGTGTTCGTCCCGCTGGTCTTCGGGCTCGCCGTCGTCGCAGCGGGCACGCACCTCGCGCTCGGGGCCACACCCACGAACGCACTCCTGACCGGGCTCACCGTCCTCGTCGTCTCCTGTCCCTGCGCACTCGGGTTGGCGACGCCGATGGCCGTCGCCGGGGGAGTTCGAGACGCGCTCTCGCGAGGGATCGTCGTCCGCTCGGGCGAACTGTTCGAACGAGCTACCGAAACCGAGGTCGTCGCCTTCGACAAGACAGGGACGCTGACGACGGGCCGGATGGCGGTCCACGCGGTCGAGGGCGACGACGAGACGCTCGCGGTCGCGGCGGCGCTCGAACGGTTCGCGGACCACCCTGTCGCGGACGCCATCGTCGCGCGGGCGGGGAGCGACGACGGAGGGTCGGAGCGGGCCGAGACACCGACTGCGGGCCGGACGACGGTCCCGGACGGCGGTCAGCGGGCAGTCACCGACGTCGAGACCCACCCCGGGCGGGGCGTCTCAGGGACCGTCGGTGGGCGCGAGGCGCTCGTCGGGAGTGCCGCGCTCTTCGAGACCCGTGGCTGGGACGTCCCCGAGAAGTTCGGCCGACGAGCGGCCGAGGCGCGCGAGGCGGGGGCGGTACCGGCGCTCGTCGGCTGGGACGGGACCGCGAGGGGACTCGTCGTCGCGGGCGACGAGCCCCGACCCGAGTGGGAAGGAGTCGTCGACGCCCTCTCCCGCGACTACCGCGTCGTCGTCGTCACGGGCGACGGCGAGGCGGCTGCGGCCCCCTTCGCCGCACACGACGGGGTCCGGAAGGTGTTCGCGGACACCCGGCCCGAAGCGAAGGTGGCGCTCGTCGAGCGGCTCCGAGAGGAGGGAGGGGTGGTGTTCGTGGGTGACGGGAGCAACGACGCCCCGGCGCTCGCCGCCGCGGACCTCGGCGTCGCCCTCGAATCGGGGACGCCGCTCGCCGTCGACGCCGCCGACGCCGTCGTCACAACCGACGACCTCCGCACCGTCGAGGCCGTCTTCGACGTGACGCGGGCCACGCGGCGGCGCATCAGGGAGAACCTCGGCTGGGCGTTCCTCTACAACGTCGTCGCCGTCCCGCTCGCGGTGGCCGGCCTTTTGAACCCGCTGTTCGCCGCCATCGCGATGGCCACGAGCAGTCTCATCGTCGTTCTGAACTCCCGGCGAGGGTACTCGTCGACGGACCGGTCGCGTGGCTGGGGCCACTCGCGGCGGGGGCGCGGCGCGAGCGGAGCGGAGGGGGGTGAGCCGACGTGAGCACGCCCCTCGCGCTGCTCGACCGCGGTCGAGATCTCGACGCGCGACAGCTAGTGCTCGTCGCCGGTGCGCTCGTCGCGTGCGAGCTGCTCGTCCTCGGCGCGTACTTCTCGCGCCCGTCGTACAGCGTTCTCGCGCCGCGGTACGTCCTCTACCCGTTCGTCTGGGTGAACGTCGCCGGCCTCGCGCTGCTCGTCGTCGACCGCCCCCGCGCAACGGGTCGGCGTCGCCTCCTCGCCCTCGGGGTCGGCGTCGGCTACCTGCTCGTCCTCGCGTGGCTCGACGGAACGCTCGGAACGGGGACGGGAGCGGGGACGCTTCGCGTGCTCGACCTCCCGCCCGGGTGGGGACCGGCGCTCCTGTACGACGGCGCGCTGCGCGTGGTGCTGTTCCCGTTCAAGGTCGTCGGCTACGCCGTCCTCGCGTACCTCGTATACGGTCTCGCCGCCGACGTCGCGAGCGCGGGAGCGGGAGTCGTCGGCGGGGCTATCGGCTTCTTCTCCTGTGTCTCGTGTACGCTGCCTGTCGCCGCCGCCGCGCTCTCGGGACTGCTCGGCGGGACGGTCGGCGTCGTCAGCGTGACGACGGGTGCGTGGTCGTACGACCTCTCGACGTTGGCGTACGTCGTCTCGGTCGGCCTGCTGGCGTGGCGACCGACGGTCGGGACGAGCGGGCGCGAGTAGCGACACCGCGGCCGCGTGGGTCGTACGGCACCGCGGCCGTATGGGTCAAGTCAGTGGCGTCCGCATTGGACGATATGAACGCACGAAGCCTCGCGAAGGCGGCCGGCGTCGGCCTCGCGGCCGTCGGGAGCCTCACTGCCCTCAACCGACTCCTCGCTCGGCCCGCCGACTCGCTCGAACCGCCCCTCTCGGGCGAGCATCGGACGTACCGCTGGCGCGGCATGGACGTCGCCTACACCGAAGCCGGGCCGGAGGACGCCCCGACGGTGGTACTCCTGCACGGCATCAACGCTGCGGGCTCGTCCGGCGAGTTCCGGACGGTATTCGACGACCTCGCGGGCGACTACCACGTCGTCGCCCCCGACCTCCCCGGGTTCGGCTGTTCGGACCGCCCGCCGCTACAGTACTCCGCGGCGCTGTACGAGGACTTCGTCGCCGACTTCCTCGCGGAGTACGACGACCCGTCGGTGGTGGTCTCTTCGCTCACCTCGGCGTACGTGGCGGCGGCGCTGTCGGACCCCTACGTCGACGTCTCCGTTTCCCGCTTCGTCGCCGTCTGCCCGACCGCCAGAGGCGGTCCGGATCGGTTGACGTGGCTTCGTGAACTCGTCCGGGCGCCGGTCGTCGGCACGGCGCTTTTCAACTTCCTCGCCTCGAAACCGTCTATCCGGTACTTCAACGCCGACCACGGCTACTACGACATGGGGTCGGTCTCCGAGGAGTGGATGGCGTACGAGTGGCGGACGGCCCACCAGCCGAACGCCCGGTTCGCCCCCGCGTCGTTCATCTCCGGCTTCCTGAACTCGGAGGTCGACCTCGGTGAGGCGCTCGCGGGGCTCGACGTTCCCATCACGTTCGTCTGGGGGCGGGAGGCGGACATCACGCCGCTGTCCGACGGGCGGGAACTCGCCGAGGAGGCCGACGCGCGGCTGGTCGTCATCGACGACGCGAAACTCCTGCCGCACGTCGAACACCCGGCGGCGTTCCTCGGGACGGTTCGGGAGGCGCTGTCGGTTCCGGCCTGACGCGAACGATTCCGCCCGGTACGCTCTGTGCTTACCGCGGGTGGAACGTCAGCATCCGGTTGCCCGTCATCGTGTTCCGTCCGACGGCGAGGCCGACACGCATCCCCACTTCGATATCGTCGGGTTCGGCACGGACGATACCCGTGAGGCGGACGGGCCCGAAGTCGACGATTGCGGTCGTGTACGGCGTCTTCGACGCGAACGACGGCGCGGCGACCCGTGTCGTGGTGTAGGTCTCGATCGTCCCCGAGTCGGGGAGCGGTTCTTCCGAGAGGTCGACCGCGCCGCAGTGCGGACACGTCCGTCGCGGCGGGAGCGACCCGTGCCCGTTCGCACACGCGAGGTAGTACGCATCCCCCTCTTCGGCGGCGTCGAGGAGGTCGTCGTAGCCCTCGTCGCGGACCTTCGGTTTCACGCGTCCACCTCCAGGACGTGAACGACCGCACTCGCGACCGTCCCGCCGGCGTTGTGCGTCACGCCGACGCGCCCGTCGACGTACTCGCTGTTCGGGTGCTCGCCCGTGAGGAGACGGAACATCTCGGCGACCTGCGATGCACCCGTCGCGCCGACCGGGTGGCCCTTCGCCTTCAGTCCGCCGGAGAGGTTTACGGGAAGCGAGCCGTGCTTCGTCGTCTCGCCGTCGCGGGCGGCCGTGACCGCCTCGCCGGGGCCGTAGAAGCCGAGCCCTTCGAGCGCGAGCACCTCGGCGACGGTGAAACAGTCGTGGACCTCGACGGCGGCCACGTCGTCGGGCGTGATTTCGGCGTCCGCGAACGCCTCCTCGGCCGCGCGCGCCGTCGCGGGCGTCCGGTTGAGGTGGTTTCGATCCTGGAGCGCGATGTTGTCCCCGCCCTGGCCGGTCCCCGTGATGGCGACCGGGGCGTCGAGCGCGTGTTCCTCGGCGTACTCCTCCGAGACGAGAATCACGGCCGCAGCGCCGTCGGTGATGGGACAGGAGTCGTACAGGCCGACGGGGTCAGATATCATCGGCGCGTCGAGGTGGTCCTCGATCGAGATGGCGCTGCGGTACTGCGCGTACTCGTTCGGGAGGGCGTGGTCGTGGTTCTTCACGGCGATGTGGGCGAAGTCCTCGCGCTCGCCGCCGAACTCGTTCATGTAGGCGCGCTGCATCAGCGCGTACGCGCCGGGGAACGTCATGCCGGCGCGGACCTCGTACAGTTCGTCGGCGGCGATGGCGAGGAACTCCGTCGTGTTCTCCGTCTCCTGGTTCGTCATCCGCTCCATCCCGCCGGCCAGGACGACGTCGGCCCGCCCCGACCGAATCGCGGACACTCCGGCCCGGACCGCGACGCCCGCGGAGGCACAGGCGTCCTCGTACCGGGTCGCGGAACAGTCCAGTCCCGCCGCCTCGGCCATGATGGGGCCCTGGTGCCCCTGTCGCTCGGCGAGCTCACCCATGAAGTTCCCGTAAGTGACTTCGTCGATGTCGTCCCGCGGGACGCCAGCCTGCTCACGGGCGCCGAGCGCGGCCTCGGCGAACAGGTCACGTCCCGTCCGATCAGGGTGACTCCCGAAGTGAGTGAGTGTTGCTCCCGCGATGCGAACGGTTGTCATACATGAAATATACATGTGGTCGTGAATAAAACCCTGTCGATGGCAGTAAGCGGCACAAGGTGGTGATTTAAACCACCGAGGGTGGGAGTATGGAATGAGATGGTAGCCAGTCATAGTTCATAAATCGAAGTGTCGGCCCCGTGACGAGGCCGGAATTCGGGGGGTCTCTCGCCCATCGAATCCCGCTCAGTGGTGCCCCCTCGAACCTCGGTGGAGTCCTCTCGGACGAATAACGCGCATGACACGACGGGCAGTCGGAGGGGGACCGAAACGATTTCCGCGTGTCCCTCCGACCTGAGCGCATGACTACGTGGATCGGAGACACGTTCACGAGCGACGTCGGGTGGTCGCACCTCGAACGGCTGGTCGACATCGGGAACCGGATGGCCGGCACGCCGGGAGAAGAGGAGGCGCTCACGGCGACCCGGGAGGCGCTGTCGGCGGTCGGCGCACGCGAGGCGCGGGTCGACCCGTTCCCGATCCAGGGCTGGGTGCGCGGCGACAGTACGGTCGATGCCGGCGGTCGCACGCTCCCGTCTATCGCGCTCCCGCGGAGTCCGAGCGGGAGCGCGACGGGACGGCTCGTCGACCTGGGCGACGGACTCCCCGAGGCGTTCGAGCGCGACCTCTCGGGGACCATCGTGCTCGTCTCCTCGACCGTCCCCGACCACGTCGACCGCTTCATCCACCGCCGTGAGAAGTACTACCGCGCTGTCGAGGCGGGGGCGGCGGGCTTCGTCTTCCGCAACCACGTCCCGGGACAACTTCCCCCGACGGGAAGCGTCGGTACCGAGGAGTCACCCGTCGGCGAGATCCTCGCGGTGGGCGTCTCGAGTGAGGTCGGCGCGCAACTGGCCCGGCGGGACGCCGGCGAGGACGTGACCGTTCGCGTCCGGTGTGAGACGCCCGACGCAGAGAGCGGGAACGTCCACGCCGACGTCGGTCCCGAGACCGACGAGGCCATATACCTGACGAGCCACGTCGACGCCCACGACATCGCCGAGGGGGCACTCGACAACGGCGCGGGGACGGCGATGGTCGTCGAAGTCGCGCGGGTCCTCGCCGAGCGCGAGGACGAACTCGACACGCGGGTCCGCCTCGTGTGCTTCGGCAGCGAAGAGGTCGGCCTCGTCGGCTCGGGGTATCACGCGGAACGCGCGGACGACGTCCGCGCCGTCTGCAACCTCGATGGGGTGTGCGGGGGCCGGACGCTCCAGACACACGTGGGCGACTTCGACGGACTCGGAGACGCGTTCGAGCGCGTGGGCGAGCGGTACGACCACCCCATCACCGTCGTCCCCGAGCACCTCCCGCACTCGGACCACTGGCCCTTCGTCGCCCGTGGACTCCCGGGCTGTATGGTCTCGGCGGAGACCGGCGAACGCGGACGCGGCTGGGGCCACACCGAGGCGGACACGCTTGACAAGCTCGAAGTACGGACGTTCCGCGAGCAGGCCGTGCTGCTCGCCGACGTGATCGTCGAACTCGCGCGTGCGGACGCCGACCTCGAACCCCTCCCCCGGGAGCGAATCGCCGACGCGCTCGAAGACCAGGGCGAGGCCTCGGGGATGCGAGTGACCGGCGACTGGCCGTTCTGACCCCGGCGACGCCGAGAGTCGACAGGTGGACGACGGCGAGTGGGACTGGGCGGCGAGACGCGGAATCGACAAGTTGACCGCGAGGAGCCGTCGGGCGGGCGACGCGGGCGCTTTCCGTCGCCCCATCTGCGTTGAACCGCGGGGACTTTTATCCGTGCAAGCGAAGCGGTGACCGTGATGTGTGTGACGCGGGAGGGACACCGATGTCGGTGACGGTCGCCGTCCGCGCCGCGGGTGCGGACGACACCTTCGACGACGAACCCGACGTCACGCTGACCGACCGCGAGGAGACGGCCGACCTCGTTCTCGCGGTGGGCGACGACGCGCTGCGCTCGCTGGCCGACGACCCCGCCCCGGTTCCGGTGCTCCCCGTCGCGACGAGCGTCGGCCGACACGGCGTCACACGGGAGCAGGTCGGCGAAGCGCTCGCCGGCCTCACCCTAGCTGAACTCGACGCGTGGACCGTCCCACACCCGGTCCTGTCGGTCGACGTCGATGGCGGCGTGGCGCGGGGTCTCCTCGACGTCACGCTCGTGACGAGCGAGCCCGCCCACATCTCCGAGTACACGGTCGCCGACGAGTCGGGCGTGCTGGGGTCGTTCCGCGCCGACGGGGTCGTCGTTACCACCCCCGCCGGAAGCGCCGGCTACGGCCACGCCACCGGCGGTCCGCTCCTCGCGGCCGGGGCGGGACTCGCGGTCGTCCCCATCTCGCCGTACACGACGAAGCCTCGGACCTGGGTGGTCGACGCTCCGGTCGTCCTGGACGTCGAGCGCGACGAGTCGCCCGTCTCGCTCGTCGTCGACGGTCGCGTCAGGCGGCGGGTGACCGTCGACGACCCGGTCCGGCTGACCGTCGGCCGGACGGTCGACCTGCTTCGTCCGCCCACACCCGCAGACGGGGCGCGGAGATTGGAAAAACTCTAATGAGTACCTGCCCGAACGTCGGGTATGCAACCGCTTCAGTTCCTCGTCCCGCTCGACCTCCTGGTCGCGGCGGCGGCGGTGATCCCGTTCGTCGTGCTGGTGCTGGTGCTGGCGAACATGGTGACGCGCTTCATCGCGCACCGAAAACACGTCGAGCAGGCGGAGGACGCGGAGGACGACTCCGAGCTAGAACGGTACACGCCGCACTCGATCACGACGGTGCTCCTCATCCTCGCGTCGTTCGCCTTCCTCGTCGTCGCGCCGCACGGCGGCATGGTCATGTCCGTCCTCGTCTTGGGGATGTTCCTCGCGGACTTCTTCGAGTTCGAAGCCCGCAAGGTCGAAGCCCGTAACGAGATGGAGATGGAACGGCCGAAGGCGGCCCTCACGGCCTCTCTCGTCGCGCTGCTGTACGCCAGCTTCCAGAGCCTCTTCTTCATCATCGAGCCCCTCTGGACGGCTATCGTCTGAGACGGCTCGACGCGCGTTTTCGCGGGTGTTCCGACGCGGGAACGTAACGTTCTCCCCGTGGAGGCGACGAATCAGTGAACCACGAGTGAGAGGAACGCGGAAGAGGGAGACGGCGACCGCGCGACGCACGGGCGCGCGAGCGCGGTGAGACAACGCCACTGGAGTAACCGGGTCGTTCCACTGTCCTCGCGAGAGGGCGAGCGAGGGCGTGAAACGACCGAGTCGTCTCGGTGAGCGAGGCTGCGGATTCACCGCGTCCGTGTACCGCGTGGCTCCCCTGCTGAGCGCTCCAGTTCCGAGAAGGGAGGCTCACTCCACCGACGACGGAGAGGAGGGGACGGAGTAATAGCGAAAGGAGGCGGGTCCGCGCTACTCTGTGCGGCGGTCCTCGATGGCCTTGCGGAGCTCGCGGCCGCCCGGGATGAGCACCCAGAACGTCAGCGCGCCGATGAGGGTGAACCAGAAGAAGACGTCCATCAGCACGATACCGAGCGCATTGAACAGATTGTCCCCGGAGACGGTTATCGGCGCGACGAGCTGCTGAGTGCTCTCGAACCCGGGCGTCCGGTACCAGCTCGCGAGGGTCAGCCAGGCGAGGCCACCGCCGGTGAATATGCCGAGCCCCTTGATGAATTCGTCAGCCATTATCTGAGTCTTCGTCGGCGCCCTCTTGAGACTTTCCCATCCCTTCCGCGCGAAACCGGGTGGAGACGGTGTAGACGCCGGCACCGAACGCGATGACGAGCAGTCCACAGAGAGCGAGGACGGTGCTCAACACGCCCGTCGGGACCGACAACCCCACCGCGCGCAGGACGCCCGCGATGATCGTCCTGAGGAAGCTCACCTGCAGCGTCGCGGCGTCGAGGAGGAAGAAACCGGCGACGACGGTGACGACGGCGATGAGCGTCGAGAACACCGTGACCGTCTTGTACAGCCGCATCGGTACTTCGACGTCGCGCCGGCCGCGTCGCCCCGTCGACCGGGACGGAGACTGGGAGGCGTCTCCCTGGGCGGTCGTGTCACCGGTCGAGCGGGTGGAGTCTGTGTCTGTCGTCATCGTGAGAGAGCCGGCGAGAACGGGTGAACGGTTCGTGAATCGGTGACAGGCGGAAGCGGTGGACCGCGCCGCGCGCGGTTACTCTTTACTTCGGCGGCCGGAGCCGATAGTACCGGCGGTTGAGGTCGTACATATACCCTTCGCGCATCGTCTTCAGCACCGCGTAGGTGACGACGCCGGCGACGATGGGCAGGAGGAACGTCAGGTCGAACAGCAGGTCGACGTTCATCGGCATGAGGTTCTTCACCGACAGCAGCGAGATGGTGAAGGCGAAGACGATGCCGAGCACGCCGACGGCGGCCCAGAACGGCTGCTCGACGGGCCGACGCGCGCTCCCCTTGTTCAGGAA
>JBEPYA010000175.1:0-8927 GCA_041641615.1 Salinigranum sp.
CGGGACCGAGACCTAATCTGAGACGATGACCGACGCCTCGGACGAGCAGGTGGGTGAAGAGCCGCCCGGAGCACCGACCGCTGACGGGTCGGTCCCGGACGGCGACACCGACGACGCGGCCACGACCGCGACCGAGCGCGCAGCCGAGGACGGTACCGACACCGCCGCGGACGCGGAACTCGAAGCCCTCCGCCAGGAGGTCGAGGAGAAGTACGACTTCGAGAACTTCGGCCCGAAGGACATGGCCGAGATGACCGTCGAGGAGTGGGAGGCGGCGTTCGACCCCGACTCGTGGATCGTCGGTCCCGAACTGCTCGACAGGGTGGAGAAGGAGCTACACAACCGCGTCGCCATGCGGGAGGTGTTCGCCATCATCGAGCGGTACACGAGCGAGGGAGAGCCGCGGCTCGTCGCCTACTCGGACGAGGGGTACGCCATCGTCTACGCCGACGGGAGCGTCGAGGGCGAGGGGACCGTCCTCCGCGACGTCACCCCGACGGTCGCGCTCTGCTCGATGGACGACTACGAGGTCGCGGAGCCGCCGGCGGACGTCGGCCTCCCCTCGCCCGACGAGGTCCCCGAGGGCTCGGGCGAGTTCGGCAACCTGATGCTGCAGGTGGTCGCGTTCGTCCAGGTCCTCGGCGGGCTGGCGCTCCTCGGGGCGTGGCTCGTGACCGACCTGAGCACCATCGTCGCACCCGTGGCCGCGCTGTTCTTCCTGCTCATCGGCTTCTTCCTCTTCTTCGTCGTCGCCAACGCTCGGCTCTCGGACCGGTTCCGCTCCGAGGAGTACCGCAACCGGCTTCGGGCGGTCGGCATCGAGGACGGCCAGCGCCCCGAGTTCCTCCCGCCGCTCGACGAGGACGCCGAACTCGTCGACGGGGAAATCGAGGGTGCATCGGCCCCGAACGCAGAGGCGAGCGAGACCACGACCGAACCGGGGAGTGAGGAACCCGGAGAGCCCGGCGCACACGGCGTCTGAACGGGGGGACAAACCGGCACGAGGCGGGTGAGTCGGTGGGTTTAAGCGCGTTCCATCCTGAGCCCAATCTGTATGAACAGGCGGGACTTTCTCCGGACGGCCGGGGGTGCGTCCGTCGCCGCGACAGCCGCTTCGGGCACCGCCGCCGCGCAGGAAGAAGGCGGTGGTGGTGGCGGGAACGTTCGCCCCGACTGGGGCGGCTATCTCGACGGTGTCGACGGTGGCTATCAGGACCTTCGCGGCTCCAGCGAGGTGACCGTGGAGGTCGGCGCCAGCGGCAACGGCGGCGCGCTCGCGTTCGCACCGGCAGGTATCTGGGTCGACCCCGGAACGACAGTTACGTGGGAGTGGACCGGCGAGGGTGGCGGTCACAACGTCGTCTCCAGCGAGGGGCCGGCCTCGCTCGACAGCGGCGCTCCCGTCGCCGAGGCGGGCACGACGTTCGAACACACCTTCGGCGAGGACCAGACAGGCATCACGAAGTACTACTGCTCGCCGCACGAATCGCTCGGGATGCTCGGTGCCGTCGCCGTCGGCGGCGACGTCGCGACGGTGTCGACGGGTGGCGGTGGCGAGAAGGAGCTCGAGGAGCTCGGCGTCGCCATCCAGGCACACTGGGTCGGTTCGGCGACCATCCTCGGTATCATCGTCACCATCATCTACACCTTCTACATCCTGAAGTACGGCGAGTCGCCGAACACGGGCAACACGGGGGGTGGTGAGTGATGTCTTCCTCCGGGAGTACCTACGGTGACATCCACCGCTACGAGTCCGCGCGGGAGTCGACCTCCGCCGCCATCGGTATCGTCCTCCTCACCGTCATCGAGGTCGTGTTCGTGTTCCTCTTCACGTACGGGCTCGTCTCCGGCTGGGGCCTGACCGACCTGGGGAACATGTTCCTCGGCGGCGTTTTGGCCGTGATCTTCATCGACCTGGCGTTCATCCTCGCGCTCTACCGGAAGGAGTTCCTCCCCGACGTGATGATCGTCAAGAAGCGTCGGCGCAAGTGGGAGGACCTCTACATCCGCGAGGACCAGGTCGAGGGAACCACGCTCGGTGACGGCGCCTGGGACACGGTGAAACGCGCGATCTACCCATACTACAAGCGATAACCATGAGTTTAGAAAAGAAAGACGAGTACGACCACAAGGCCTGGTTGAAGTCCAAGGAGGACCTCACGAAGGTCGAGCAGTTCTTCCTGCTCGGTCTCATCTACGTCGACAAGCGGTTGAGAATCGTCGACTACCTGGAGCTGATGGAGACCCTCTACTACCGGGTCAACCTCCAGATGCCGAAGAGCCACACCGAGCAGTACAACCTCGACAACAAGTTCTGGTACTGGTACCCCCTCTACACACTGGGACTGTTTTCGACGCTCGCGTACGTCGTCGCGGCCATCTCGGGTGCGCTCCTGGGCTTTTACTACAGCCCCGCGACGACGGGCGACCCCTCGACGGCGTACAACAGCATCGCGTTCATCATGCGCGACTTACAGTTCGGGTTCATGCTCCGCTCCATCCACCGGTGGTCCGCGCAGGTGATGGTCGCGGCCGTCTTCCTGCACATGCTCCGCGTGTACTTCACCGGGGCGTACAAGGAGCCGCGCGAACTCAACTGGATCCTCGGTATCGTCCTCATCAGCCTGACGATGGTGTTCGGGTACACCGGCTACCTGCTGCCGTGGGACCAGCTGGCGTTCTGGGCGGGCCAGATCGGCGTCGAGATGTCGCTGTCCATTCCGCTCGCGGGCGAGTGGGTCGCCCAGTTGCTGTTCGGCGGCTTCACGCTCAGCCAGGCGACGCTCCAGCGAATGTACATCCTCCACGTGTTCCTGTTACCCTTCGTCGTGACGGCGCTCATCGCCATCCACATCGGCATCGTCTGGGTGCAGGGCATCGCGGAACCCCACTGACACCATGAGCGACAACACCGACCACGACCCCCAGACCGAATCCGAAGGCGAACAGGCAATGGCAGACGGCTCCGGCAGCCTCGCCGTCCCGCCGGACGACGAGACGCCCACGTGGGGCGAGCGCAAGGCCCGAAAGACGGGTCTCTCGCGGCTCACCTACGAGTACTTCGAGCGCGCCCGGCGCGAGGACCAGGACCTCCGTCAGGAGTCGACGTACGTCGAGCGCGACGTGCTCGGCTTCCCGACGTGGCCCCACGAGGTGATTCGAAACCTCTCCATCGCGTCGTTCTTCACCGGGATGATCCTGTTCCTCTCGGCGACGATGCCGCCCCACATCGGCCCGCCGGCCAATCCGTCGTCGACGCCCGCGGTAATCCTGCCCGACTGGTATCTCTACTGGTCGTTCGGCCTGCTCAAGCTGAACCCCCTCAATCCGGAACTCGCCATCCTCGGCGGGCAGAAGATCATGGCCGACCGGACGTACGGCGTGCTCGCGAACCTCGTCGTCGTCGGCTTCATCGCCATCGTCCCGTTCCTGAACAAGGGGAGCGCGCGTCGGCCCGTCGAGCAGCCGTTCTGGGCCGCCGTCGGCGTGCTCGGCATCGTCTTCGCCTTCACCATCTCGCTGCTGTCGGTGAAGAACCTCGTCCCGATGAACGTCGACCTGCTGTTCGACCTGACGTTCCTCCTGCCCGTCGTCGCCGGCGTCGTCACCTACGCGGTGCTGAAGACGATGCGCGAAGGGTATATGTACGACCTCAACCGCCGGTACTACCGACTGCGGCCGCCGCGGTGAGGTCACGGGACGTGTGTCGAGACGGTGTTGTCTCCAACTATCATTAGATGCTGAATATTTCGGCGTCGTCAGCGTGATCGAACTACTCGATGGATGTATTCGGGAGTTGGTCGATACATAAGAATGAGTTAAGTGACAAGTTGTCACTGCAATCTGCTACTGCGTGCTGGTTCCGTCGGTCGATACACCTCCGAGTGGGACGAATCCCGTCAGCAAGACGGTGGCGTACCCGAACAGGAGGATGGCACCGAGATTAATCACTGCTTCCGTCGCCATTGCAGGGAAGACCGTCCCTGCAAACAGGACTAAGAGGACGTCCAGGAACATCCCAGGGATCGACATAAGTGCAGCAGCGCTCCGCTGGCCGTCGACTGAGAGTCCGAGCCACCAGTACACTGGGTACGTTACTGCGCCCATGAGCGGGATTACCGAGAGGAAGAACCCAGTGAGTAGCAGTGGGTTCGTCGGGGAGAGGAGAACGTGACCAGTGAAACGGAGTAGGATGGCAATGGAAAGCCAGACACTCAATCCCCAGAGGATCAGCCACCGGCTGGTGGTTCCGTCGAGTGACACGCTCGATGAACTGGTCGTCGTCCCACTATCGATAGAGTGCATTGACACCCCTGTTGCTGCGGGTTTCGTCTTCGTCCGTTCCCGTCTCCTCCAGCGTACGTGAGCGGATTTCGTCCTCCCAGCCATCGAAGATCGTCTTGAGGATTCCGGGAGCCACGTACTCGAAGTACTTCGAGATGAACACACCGAACGGCCCGTATCGCGGGTCGAAATCGAACGTGATGGTCATCCGGACGCCGTCATCGTCTTCCGAGAGTCGCCACTCCCCGTCCATCCGACTGAAGAACCGCCTGTGGAACACACTGTTGTCGACGTGGACCGAGACGGCATACGCGTGGCTCTCGTCCCAGAGGGTACACGATTCCGTCCACTCGTTTCCGTTCGCATCGACACAGCGACGAATCATTCCTTCGCCCGTCCCCTCGACGACTGCTACCGATGAGAGGTTCGGCGCGAGTTTGCCGTACAGTTCCTGGTCGGTCACAACGTCCCAGACGACCGCTCGCGGGGCATCTACCGTCCTGTGCATACTGATTGTGGTCATTGGGTTATCCGACCGAAGATGGGCCGTATGGGAGGATAAATGATTGCAGAATGAGATTTTTGTAACTTCTGCTACCGAAGATTCGTCATGTTGCCAATCAGATCATTCGACATCGGTGACGTCCATGCACTCGTCGACGGTCAGTTCGAGTGTGTGCCCTTCGATTCGAATCGTGATTGTTGCCAGCCACGGGTCCTGAGAGATCACTTCTTCGGAGAACTCCCGTGCAAGCGCCCGCGTCTGCCAGTACGGCAACTCCGTCACATCGACACCCTTGTCGTAGAAGAACGAGATCGTCGCAGGGTGAGACACGACGTGGCCGAATAGTGGGACGCGTGCCTCGTACTTACAGTTCTCACAGTGGTGCATCGTCGCGATGTCGTCCGCCCCGTCGATACTTTGGTCGAGGATTTCCATCGACATTTCGCAGGCACAGTTCGGGCAGATTCCATCCATCGCGAGGCCAAACCGTGATTGGGTCCAGTGATCGAACACGCTCGCAAATTCCGCCGGTGATCGACCGCCCAAACCCGCCGGCGGGAACTCGTTCCACATCACCACCTCCCCGCAATCCTCACATTCGACGACACCGTACTCATGGTATCGGACGACGAGTGGGGCGCTACAGTCCGGGCACTGTGCGTCGATTGGAGCCGGTCCGATTGCGGCGTGCTGCGTGATGGTTCCCGCCATCACCGCTCGCACCACCTCGCGGCCAGACTGAGTTAGTCTGTACCCACCCTCACGCTTCGAGAGGAAGTGTCCGACGAGTTTATTCAGATGATAGTTGAATTTGCCACTGTCAGGACTCCCGACCCGCTCTCTGATCTCGGAGAACGTGTTCGTTTCGTCGGATGACTCCCAGACGGCTCGAAGAATCGCTGTTCGCATCTCGTCGCCAAGGAGCCGGAAGGCTTCGTCCGGAGAGAGTCCCTCCTCGTCGGATACCATACCGGAGTGTCAATGACGAACATCATAGTGATGGTGTTGTACTGTGTCCGGAACGTCGCAGTAGGCACTTCGGTTTCTGGGTCACGGATGGGTTGCCACGCCACGTATCCGACGTTGAAGTACAACAGCAGTTCGACGAACCACAGTGGTCCCCATTGTATCTCCTGACCGTTCCACACCTCCCCGAGGAGGTACTGCCAGAACTACGTCTCCGGGAGGACCGTGAGGAAGTAGACGACGGCCGGGCTGACCAGCAACACGGACACGGCGACCGGGATTCCGAGTCGAATTCCGCGGTCGAGGAGGAACCATCGCGAGCCTTTCCGATTGTACGAGTCAGAGGTAAACATGCCCGAGAAGAGGTAGAACACTCCCAGAAAAACGGCTGATTGAACGCGACGAAGAGCGTGAGTACGACGCCGGTCAGTCCCACGTCGACCGGTTCGACGTAGCACTACGACCCCGACGCGCCGTACGTGATTGCGGTATGGTGGTAGATCACCAGGACGGTGAGCACGATGCGGAGATTGTCAAGATAGACAAGGCGACTGCTCGTTGTCACGTATCCGTAGGTCACACCCAGACGTATAAACCACCAGTCGAGTCCCCCAGCAGCGTGGGAGAACCATAATTCAGCCCAGGCCGCAATCGGCCGCGGAGTAACGTATCGGAATTCTGTTCCATCACTGTGACGATAGTCTGCTGACTACACCCGCTGTATCGAACACGCCGAACATGTCAATTACGTAGTGATTCGAGGAAACCTCGATGATTACCGCACCTTCTCGCCCGGCGCGGCGTCGCCCAGCGTCGTCAGGAGGTCCGCGTCCTCGCCCGCAGCCAGGAGCATCCCGTTCGACTCGACACCGAACAGTTCGGCCTTCTCGAGGTTCGCGAGGATAATCACTTTCTCCCCGACGAGCGCGTCGAGGTCGTGTAACTGTTTGATGCCGGCGACGACCTGTCGCTCCTCGACGCCGATGTCCACGTCGAGGCGGGCGAGTTTGTCCGCGCCGTCGATACCCTCCGCCGAGAGGATTCGACCCACGCGGACGTCGAGTTCCTGGAAGTCCTCGAAGCTGATCCGTTCGTCCGCGAGCGGTTCGAGTGCGTCCGTCGCGTCCTCGCCTTCGCTGTCGTCGCCGCCGGACTTCTCGGCCGCCTCGCTCTCTTCGACCCGCGCCCGGAGCTTCGCGTTCAACTCCTCGACCCGTTCGTCGGGGATCTTCTCGAACAGTTCGGTGGGCTCGTCGAACTCCCGCTCGGGCGGTTCGAGCGCGGCCTCGACCTCGACGTCGTGGACCGACCCGCTCTCGCCCAGGCTCTCCCAGAGCCGCTCTGCCTTCCCGGGTGCGACCGGCTCGAACAGCACGCCGACCGCCTTGGCGATCTGGACGCAGTCGCGGATGACCTGCGCCTTCTGGGGGTCGTCGTCGTCCAGTTTCCAGGGCTCGTTGCGCTGGATGTACTCGTTACCGAACGCCGCGAGGCGGACGGCCGCGTCGCCCGCCTGCCGGATAGAGTAGTCGTTGACTCCCTGCTGGAAGGCGTCGATGGCATCGTCGATGCGCTCGCGGACCTCGCTGGAGAGGTCTGCGTCGGGCGTCCCGCCGAACTCCCGGTACGCGAACAGCAGCGACCGGTAGAGGAAATTACCGACGGTGCCGACGAGTTCGTTGTTGACCCGCTCCCGAAAGCGCTCCCACGAGAAGTCGACGTCCTGCTGGAAGCCGCCGTTCGTCGCCAGGTAGTAGCGGAGGAGGTCGGGGTGGAAGCCCTCGTCGAGATACTCGTCGGCCCACACGGCGCGGTCACGCGAGGTCGAGAAGCCCTTGCCGTTGAGCGTGATGAATCCGCTCGCCATCACCGCCCGCGGTTCGTCGAAGTCGGCACCGCGGAGCATCGCCGGCCAGAACACCGTGTGGTGCTGGATGATGTCCCGGCCGATGACGTGGACGATGTCGCCGTCGACCTTCCACGCCTCCTCCCAGTCGAACTCGTCGCTCCCGACGCGGTCGGTGTACTGCTTCGTCGAGGAGACGTACTCGATGGGCGCGTCGACCCACACGTAGAGAACGAGGTCGGTGTCGGACTCGGGGTAGTCGATACCCCAGTCGAGGTCGCGGGTGATACACCAGTCCTGAAGCTCCCCCTCGATCCACTCGCGGGGCTGGTTGCGGGCGTTCGACGTCCCCTCCAGTCGGGAGATGAACGACTGGAGGTACTCCTGAAAGTCCGAGACACGGAAGAACTTGTGTGTCCGGTCGCGGTACTCGGCGGGGTTCCCCGTCAGGGTGGAGGTCGGGTCTTCGATCTCGCCGGGTTCGAGGTGTCGTCCGCAGCCCTCGTCGCACTCGTCGCCACGGGCGTGTGCGCCGCAGTACGGGCAGGTGCCCTCGACGTACCGGTCGGGGAGGGGCTGTTCCTCGACGGGATCGAACGCGACCTTGATCTCCTTCTCGTAGACGTGCCCGCCGTCGATGAGCCGACTGACGATGTCGGTCGTCATCTCGGCGTTGGTCTCGTCGTGGGTGTGCCCGTAGTTGTCGAACGCGACGTTGAACTTCGGGAACGTCTCCTCGTACGTGCGGTGGTACGAGAGCGCGAACTCCTCGGGCGTGACGCCCTCCTTCTCGGCGTTGACGGCCACGGGGGTGCCGTGCATGTCCGATCCGGAGACGAAGGCGGTCTGCTGACCGAGCGTTCTGAGGGCTCGTGCGTAGACGTCGCCTCCCACGTACGTCCGCAGGTGGCCGATGTGGAGGTCGCCGTTCGCGTACGGCAGGCCACACGTCACCACCGCCGGACGGTCCGTAGGGAAGTCCTCGTGGCTCATGTGTGAACAGTCAGTCGCGTGGGCGTCTAAAGGCCGCTGGTTTCCTCGTCCGTGTCGCTCACGCCGACTCGACCTGCACGCCCCTGACCTCGAACCGCGCCCCACCCTGTGACCCGTCGGTGACGGTGACGTCCCAGCCGTGCGCGTCGGCGATGTCGCGGACGATCATGAGCCCGAAGCCCGTCCCGTCGGACGTCGTCGAGTAGCCGCCCTCGAACACCCTCGCGCGCGCGTCAGGCGGAATACCCGGACCGTCGTCCTCGACGAAGAAGCCCTCACCATCGTCGAGCGCGCCGACGCGACCGTGGACACTCGGGCCCGGTGCGGGCCGGG
>JBEPYA010000176.1:0-8887 GCA_041641615.1 Salinigranum sp.
CCCTCACTCACTCGCTTCACTCGTTCGCTCAGTCATCCCTCGCGCGTGAGGTGCGGCACGGAGGCCGCACCGTCACGCGCCACCACTCTGCAGTTGCGGTCGGCGCGTGAGAACGAGCGACTGAAAGGAGCGAGTGAACGCGCGAGGGCCCCGACCGGGCTCCGTCCCGGTCGGACCGGTTGGGGAGGGACGAGGCTGCGGGTCACCGCGCCCGTGTGTCGCGCGGTCGCTGTCTCTCCGCTCACTCACACGACAACCCGACCACATCGACAACCCGACCACGGATTCACTCTGCCGAATCCAGACCCGACCACAGAGTCACTCAGCGAACGACACGAACCCAACCCCACGAAACGAATCACACGACGTCGACGCGGTACACCCGTCCCCCCAGGTCGTCGCTCACGTACAGCGTTCCATCGAACGCCAGCACGTCGACGGGGCGACCGGTCGCCCCGATCATCCCCCTTTCCGTCGGGGAGAAAGCCCGAGAGGAACGGCTCGGGCGTCCCGAACCTCCCGTCCTCGTAGGGCACGCGAACGACCTCGAATCCCGTCGGGTCCTCACGACTCCACGAGCCGTGGAGGGTGAGGAACTCACGGCGGCCCACTGGCGAGCGGCAGGAGTAGCTGAACGTCGTTATCGTGGTCGTAATCACGGTGTGGCGGGCGGTACGTCGACCGTTCGATGCGGTAGGAGGGGACTACCGTCAGACCAGCCACCACGGTTTAGTACGTACTCGACGCACTCGCGGTATGCTCGGCTTCATCGGCGGTAGCGGAATCTACGAGGCGCTCCCCCTGGAGGACACCCGCGAAGAGGCGGTGACGACGCCGTTCGGCGATCCCTCGGCCCCTCTCGTCGTCGGCGAGTTCGCCGACACCGGCCGCGAGATCGCGTTCGTTCCACGGCACGGCCGGGACCACCAGTACTCGCCGACGACGCTCCCCTACCGGGCGAACATCTACGCGCTGAAGGAACTCGGCGTGACGCACGTCATCGCGTCGAACGCGGTCGGGAGCCTCCGGGAGGACCTCCCACCACAGACGCTCGTCGTCCCGGACCAGACGTACGACCGGACGAAACGCCGCCCCCTCACCTTCTTCGACGAAGGCATCGTCGTCCATCAGCCGTTCGCCGACCCGTACTGCCACGAACTCTCCGCACACCTGGCCGAGTCGGCCCGCGAGGTCGCGGGAACCGACGTCGTCGAGGGCGGCACGTACGTCTGTATCGAGGGCCCGCAGTTCTCCACGGTGGCCGAGAGCGAGTTCTACCGCGCACAGGGGTGGGACGTCGTCGGCATGACCACGATCCCGGAGGCGAAACTCGCTCGCGAGGCCGAGATGGCCTACGCCACCGTGACGGGAGTCACCGACTACGACGTCTGGAAGGAGGGGTCGCAGGTGACCCTCGAAGAGGTGCTGGAGAACGCACAGGCGAACGAGGACGCGATCAAGCGGACGGTCGAACGCGCCATCGAGGCGCTTCCCGAGGGGCACACCTGCAGCTGTCACACGGCGCTCGAAGGGACGATAAATACACCCAGCCACGCGATTCCGGAGGCCACGAAGGATCGACTCGCACCCCTCGTCGACGACTACCTCTGAGCGGGTGTCAACGTGTAGTTAAATGTCCTAACGGAGTAATTATTTAATACTGATGTATCCTTCTGAGGGACAAGGAATGGCCTCAGATGGGAACTCTCGACGATTATCTCCAACTGCTCGCGAACGAACAGCGACGGCAACTTCTGCGGGTCCTGCTCGACAGCCAGGGGCCGGTGACGGTCGACCCTGACGATCCGGCCGCGCAGGCGCGGCTCTACCACATCCACCTTCCGAAGCTCGAATCCGCCGGCCTCGTCGACTGGAACAGGCGAGGGAAGACCGTCGTCCGCGGGCCGACGTTCGACGACGTCGTCCCCTTGCTCGAAACCATCGACAGGATGACCGGACAGAGCGGGAGCGGAGCGGCCGGCGGAAAAGACGGCCCGGGGGCGGCCAGCGAGGAAGACGAGGAAGGCAAAGAAGACGAGACGGGAGACAGCGAAGACGAAACGACCGGGGGGTGAGTGAGGGGCTCAGTCGGCGACCGCCTCGTCGCCGACGGCGACGACGGCCGCGTTCTGTACCCAGAGGTCACCGAACAGTTCGTCCTGCTGGAGGTGGACCACACCGCGGTGGGCCAGAAAGAGCAGCGCGAGGAACGTCTGCACCCGCCGGCCGCCGACGTCTCTGATCTCCGCGAACAACACCTCGTCGCGACCCTTGTCGTAGTGGGTCCGGAGCGCCCGCTCCACGTCGGCGATGGTCGACTCGATGTCCTCCATGTGGGCGGTCCCGGTGACGTCGGCCTCGCCGGGTTCGCCCTCGTCGCGGAAGTCGTCCGCGGCGTGGTAGTCGAGCGTCTGTGTCCCCCGGTTGTAGCCGTGCGGGGAGTCGCTGGTATCGTACGTCCGTCCCTCCTTCCACCAGGAGCCGTACTCGGCCTCGCGGAGTTCGCGGACGAGTTCGTCGAGCGTCTCGGGCGAGCCGCGGGCGTGTTTTCGGTCGAGTCGGCGGTCGATTTCGGACTCTAGGGCGTCGATCGGGTCGTGGTCGAGCCCCCCCTCGCTCATCTCGGCTCCCCACGACTCCTCGGGTTCGGGGTCGTCCGGCGCGAGTATCTCGTCGCTCTTCATCCGCAGGAGGACGCTCGCGTAGAAGAGCGCCCTCCCGGAGGTCCGGAGGTCGCTCTCGTCTAACCGTTCGAGGAAGGCATCGGTCACGGCCACGATGTCGATGTCCCACGGGTCGATCTCGCCCTCTTCGGCGAGCTGGACCAGGAGTTCGACCGGTTCGACCTCGCCGTCGTCGTCCGAGCCACTCGAGTCGGCGACGTCCGCCACGTCGGTCAGGAGACCCGACTCGCCGTTCGTCGACTCGGCGTCATCGCCCGTCCGAGCCGACTCGCCGTTCGTCCCCTCCGAGGCCCCATTCGTCGACTCGGAACCGTTCGTCGACTCGGAGCCGTTCGTCGACCCGGAGCCGACTCCGAACGGCGCGGGAGCCGATTTCGACTCCCCGTTCGAGCCCTCTCGTGGCGTAGTCAGGTCGAGCGAGAAGTCGGCGACGTCGTCAGGGGTGCCGTCGCGGTAGAACCCGTCGCCGTTCGTGCGCTCGCCGCCGTCGCTCTCGTTAGCACGCGCGTTCGCGTCGGTCGTCTCGGAGACGTCCTCCTCGCGCCGATCAGAGTCGGTCGGTTCGTCAGTCATCCGCGGGCACCTCCTCGGCGTCGCCGCCGAGCCGGATGCCCGTCACCGCCGAGACGTTGTTGCCCTGCATAGTGACGCCGATGGCGCGCTCGGAGCGTTCGAGGAGGGCCGACCGGTGAGAGACGACGACGAACTGCGCGTCGCCCGCGAGGTCGTCGACCATCTCGCCGACGCGCTCGGCGTTCGCGGCGTCGAGGAAGGCGTCGATCTCGTCCAGCGCGTAGAAGGGCGCGGGGTTGTACCGCTGGATGGCGAAGATGAACGCGAGCGCCGTGAGCGACTTCTCTCCGCCGGACATCGCGTCCAGTCGCTGAATGGGCTTGTCGCCCGGCTGCGCTTTCATCGTCAGCCCGGCCTCGAAGGGGTCCTCCGGGTTCTCGAGTTCGAGCGCCCCCGTCCCGTTCGAGAGCCGCTCGAAGATGTCGGTGAAGTGCTCGCTGATGGCGTCGAACGCCTCCATGAAGGTCTCCTTCTTCAGCGACTCGTACCGCTCGATGCGTTCGCGGATCGCGTCGCGCTCCTCGACGAGCACGTCGCGCTTCTCGCACATCTCGTCGAGTTCCTCGGAGACGCGGTCGTACTCGTCGATAGCCAGCATGTTCACCGGTTCGAGCGCCTCCATCTCCCCTTCGAGTCGCTCGATCTCGGACTCGACGGTGTCGTGGTCCGGCACCTCGTCGGGGTCGTAGTCGCCCACCTCGGCGGAGAGTTCGTCGATCTCCCACTCGAGGCGGTCGACCGCCGATTCGAGCGACTCGAGCTTCGACTCGACCTTGTTGACCCGGTCTCGCTGCGCGTCGCGCTTCGCGCGGGCCTCCTGAACCTCGGTCTGGAGCTCCCGCCGCTCGTCTTTCAGCTCGGTCAGCTCGTCTTCGAGGTCGGCGACGGCCTCGCGCTTCGCTTCGAGCCGCTCCTCCTGTGTTCCGATCTCGTCTTCCTTCTCGGCGATGGTCTCGGTCGCGTCGGCTTTCCGGTTCTGGGCCGCCTCGATGGTCTCTTCGAGGTCCTCGATGGCCTCCTCGGCGTACTCCTGCTCCAGGGAGAGCTCGTTCAGCCGCGCGTCGAGGTCGTCCATCCGGTCCTCGTGGTCGTCGATTTCGGCGCGGAGGTCGTCGGCCCTCGCCGAGAGTTCGGGAATCTTCGAGTCGGCGAGTTCCGCCTCCAGCTCCTCGATGTCGGCCTCGACCGACGCGATCTCGTCCTCCTTGGTCTCGATGTCGGCGTCGAGTGACCCCATCTCGTCGGAGACGGACTCGCGTTTCTCCTCCAGCTCGTCGATCCTGTCCTCGAGCGCCTCGACGCGTTCTTCGGCCTCTCGTAACTCCTCCTCGGCGCGCTCGATGTCCGCCTCGACGGACCGGACCTGGTCGCGCGCGTTCGAAGCCCGCCCACGGGCGTCGTCGAGGCGATTCTCCACGTCGTCGATCTCTCCCTCGAACGAGCGCCGCGTCTCTTCGAGCTCGGAAATCTCCTCGGCGAGCCGTTCGAGCTTCCCCTTGCCCGACTTCGAGAAGGAGTACCGAGAGCCGGAGCCGGAGCCGCCGGTCATCGCACCCGACTTCTCGACGAGGTCGCCGTCGAGCGTCACCATCCGGTACTGGCCCATCAGGTCCCGCGCCGTCTGCATGTCCTCGACGACGAGCGTCGCGCCGAGCACGTAGGAGAACACGGGGTCGTACCGGGTATCAAAGTCGACGAGGTTCCGCGCGAAGTCGACGACGCCCGGGTGCGAGGGCTTCCGCGGGAGGCTCCGGTCGTCCATCTTCGAGATGGGCAGGAAGGTCGCGCGACCGGCGCTCCTGGACTTGAGGTAGTCGATGCACGAGGAGCCGACGCCGTCGTCGTCGACGACGACGTGGGCCAGTCGACCGCCTGCGGCGGTCTCACACGCGGTGGCGTACTCGCCGGAGACAGAGCCGAGCTGACCGACGGTTCCGTGGACGCCCGAGATACCCGCGTTGAGGATGGTCGTGACGGACCGGGGATAGGAGTCGTCGCCGTCCCTGCCGGCGCGGGCCTCGAGTTCGGCGTACTCGTTCTGCTTGCCCCTGAGCTCGCTCTCGACCTCCGAGAGCTGCTCTTTCAGTTCCTCTTTTTTCCCGCGGAGGTCGTCGATGACGTCGTCGATCTTCGCCTTGTTCTTCTCCGCCTTGTCCAGTTCGGAGTGCAGCTCCGAGATGCGCTTTTTCTTCTCGGGGATGGCCTCCTTCGCCTCGGAGAGCTCCTCGCGCGCCTCCGAGAGCTCGTTCGAGCGCCGGCGGGCGTCGTCGAGGAGGCGGTCCTTCTCGCGCTGGAGGTCGTTCCGCTCGGACTTGAGCGACTCCCGCCGCTCCTTCTTCTCCTGTAAGTCGGACTTCAGCTCGTCGAACGCCGTGTCGACGCTCTCGATCTCTGCCTCGACCTCCGCGAGGTCGGCCTCCGTCGACTGGAGCTCCGACTTGACCGAGGCCTTCTCGACCTTCGTCTGTCGGATCTCGCTTTCGAGGTCCGAGATGCGCTCGTTCTTGCGGTCGAGTTCGACGAACGCCTTCCGACGCTCGTTTTCCGCCGCCTCTTTGCGCTCTTCTGCGGCCTCGATGTCGTTCTCCAGCGAGCGAATCTCGCCTTTGATCTCCTCCATCTCGGACTTGATCCGCAGCTGCTCGTCCTCGCCCTTCCGCTCGATCTCGCGGGTGAGCTCCTCCAGTTCGGATTCGAGACGGGAGACCTTCCCCTGCCGCTCGTCGAGGGTGGCCTGGACGTCGTCGAGCTCCTGCTCGGTCGCCTCGACCTTCTTCTTCGTCCCGTCGAGTTCGGAGCGCTTCTCCTCTAACTCGGCCGCCTTCAGATACCCCTCGTACTCCTCTTTCTCCTCGCGGAGGTCCCGATACTGGAGGGCGGTCTCACGCTCGTCGGCCAACTGCTCCCGGCGGTCTTCCTTCTCCTCGATGCGGAGGTTGACCTCCTCGACCCGTTCTTTGACAGCTTCGAGCTCCTCGAACGCGTCGGCCTTCTTCGCGTCGAACTCGGCGACGCCGGCGATCTCGTCGATGATCTCCCTCCGGCGGTAGGGGGTGGTGTTGATGATCTCCGTGACGTCGCCCTGCATGACGACGTTGTACCCCTCGGGCGTGATGCCCGCCTGCGCGAGCAGGTCCCGAATATCGGAGAGGTTCACCGACCGTCCGTTGAGGTAGTAGTACGAGTAGTAGTTCTCCTCGGTGCGCTTGACGCGGCGCTTGACCGTGATCTCGTCGACGTCGCCGACGTCGTCCGTCCCGGCGGCGGATGCGACCTGCGAGCGCGAGAGGGTGCCGTCGTCGTTGGCGAGGACGACCGTGACGGACGCTTCGCGGGGGCCGGAAACGTCCGCGTCGCCGTCGTGGCCGGGGTTGTAGATGAGGTCGGTGAGCTTCTCGGCGCGGATGCCCCGCGTGCGAGCCAGTCCGAGGGCGAACAGGACGCCGTCGATGATGTTCGACTTGCCCGAACCGTTCGGGCCCGTCACTACCGTAAAATCCTCGTAGAACGGGATTCGGGTCTTCCGGCCGAAACTCTTGAAATCGTCTAGGACGAGCTCTTTGATGTGCATGGGGTGCTCGCGAGTGGAGTCGCGAGCTTACGCGACGATGATGTCGCTGCCGTCCTGCTCGGACTCCGTTTCCTCCTCCTTATCCTCCTCGGTCTTAGCCTCTTCGCCGCTGTTGTTGCCCTCCGGCCCGATGGTGTCGTCCAACGTCTTCTCGTGTTCGTCGGCGTCGACGAACCGCTGTTCGGCTTCGTCTTCCTCGGTCGCCGAGTCGGCATCGACGTCTGTCTCGTCGGTGTCGGCCACGTCGTCCGCGGCTTCCGTCTCCGTCTCCGAGTCCGGTTCCGGTTCGGTCCGCGGCTTCGCCCGCACCGCCGGGTCGTCGACTTCGACCGCGTCCTCGAGCTGCCGGAGTCGCTCCTTCGTCTCGACGAGTTCTTCGGTGAGACCGTTGACCGCTGCCTGGAGTTCCGACGCCTTCCGTTCGAGTTCCTCCACGCGATTACTCATGCTCACTAGCCCTCGTGGCGTTTGCATAAAGGTGCGTCAGACAGACGGATGACAACGGGGGCCATAGCCGTTTCCGCTATCAGTTCTGATGCCAGTGGCGGCGCGGGCGAGGGCCCCAGGCGTCGTTTCACTACCGCCTCGCCCGGCCGTGCAGTTCCCACATCGTCGTCTCCAGTGTACGGATCTCCCCACTCCGGGGATGGTCGTCGCTCGTCAGGTCTGTCCAGCTCTGGACGCCCGGGAACACGAGGGGAACAGCGACGGCCGGAACGGCGTCCCAGTCGACCTCCCCCTCGAACTCGGTGGCGACGAGCGGCGTCGGGTACCCCTCCCGTTCGTCGGGCCTGACGCCCAGTCCGAGCCGGTAGGGATATCCGACCCAGTGCCAGCGTTTCCCCGCGCCGTGGTGGACCGCCGGTGCCCAGGTGTAGACGCCGCCGGGTTCGAGCTGCGTCGTGTCGAGCGGGTGGCCCGTCTTCAGAGAGCGCCACATCTCGACCGTCCACTCCCCGTCCTCCCACGCCCCCGTCGCCCGCCAGTCGGCGGCGCTTCCGTGCGGCTGCCGGAGGGGTCTGCGGGGAATCATCGCCCCCTCCCACTCCGCGACGCTCGGGTCGAACGGCACCCGCTCGTCGGGTTTCAGCGCGTACGTGCCCGACCCCTGCTCGGGGAACCGCCCCTCACGGATAGCGCGGTAGTCCAGCGCGCCCTCGGTGAGCACGTCGGCGTTCCACATGAACTCGGGACCGCCCTCGGGGTCCCACGACTGTGTCCCGTACGTGTTCTGCCCCGCGTCCGAGTGCCGGTAGTCGAGGACGTGGTGGTCGGTTCCGTAGCCGAGCGGGTCGCTCCGGTGGGCACGCCACATGGGCAGGTCGAGGAAGACGCCCTCGCGCTTGAGACGAGCCAGTGCCTCGGGGGGACGAACTGTCCGCCAGTCGCTCTCCCACCACTCTCCCGCACACGCCTGCGGGAGGTACTTGCGGATGTCGCTCTTCCCGAGTCCATCCCGCCCGAAGTGGTCGTCGGCTCGGACTGCGTCTGAGGCGACCTCGCTCGGTAGCGACCGCATGCCCTCGTGGGTCGTCAGCCAGCCGCCGAACTCCTCGAACCCTTCGACGGAGCCGTCGTCGAGGAAGAAGCTGATTCGGTCCTCGTAGAAGCCGGTGTGGTCAGGGTCGCCACTGACCCACGGCGAGGGGTCGGCGAACTGTCGCCACTCCCCCTCGTGGTAGACGAGCATATCGTGGATCCACCCGCCCGGGTTCGGCTGGTTCCACCGGAACCGGAAGCCGATGCGTTCGCCGTCGTACGCCACCTGCGTTTCGAGTCGCTTTTCCGTCTCGGCGGGCCGCCAGTCGGTCGTCATCTGTTGCTGTGAGGGTGGCCGTCGGTGTCTCGTCGTGACGGCTCTATCTGAGCCTACGGCCACGAGGGCTTCAGTCTGTGTGCCGTGTCAGTGTCGGGGACGGAGGATGGTGTCG
The DNA here is from genome assembly GCA_041641615.1 of Salinigranum sp. GTDB lineage: Archaea > Halobacteriota > Halobacteria > Halobacteriales > Haloferacaceae > Salinigranum. The sequence continues at coordinate 8,760 of JBEPYA010000176.1, forward strand.
TGGGGGAGGGAAAGCGATGAACGCGGGGGAGAGAGTGTGCGACGACCGCGGAGCAGTGAGAACGCGACGACCGCACGACACACGGGCGCGGTGAGCCGCAGCCTCACACCACTCCATCCGGTCGCTCG
>JBEPYA010000177.1:0-8886 GCA_041641615.1 Salinigranum sp.
CGCGGATGGACGAAGTGAGGGATGCCCCCGTTCCCCACGTCGAACTCACGACCGATCATCCGGCGCTCGCGCTGCTGTGTTCACAGAAGGCCGGCTGGGAGCTCACGTTCGAAGGCGAGGATGGGGGTCCAGGGTTCGACGGCCTCGGCGCCGGCCCGGCCCGCGCGCTGGTCGGCCAGGAGAGCGAGTTCCAGACGGTCGGCTACTACGACGAGTTCGACCTGACCGTCCTCACCGTCGAGAGCATCGACTTGCCGGACGACGCCGTCGCGGAGCACGTCTCGGAACTCACGGGCGTCGAGCCGTCGGGCGTCTTCCTGCCGACGTTCGCGACCGGGTCCACTGTCGGCAGCGTGACGATGGCCGCCCGGGCGGCCGAACTCGCCGTCTTCCGCCTTTTCGAGCTCGGCTACGACCCGAAGGACGTGCTCACGGTCTCGGGCTCTGCGCCCGTCGCACCCGTCAGCTACGACGAGGGTGTCGCCATGGGCCGGACGAACGACGCCCTCGCTTACGGCGGCCAGGTGTACATGCAGGTCCGCGAGGACAGCGACGTCTTCGACGACCTTCCGTCGACGGCCGCCGAGGAGTACGGCACGCCGTTCGAGACGGTGTTCGAGGAGGCCGACTGGGACTTCTACGAGGTCCCCGGCTCGGTGTTCGCGCCCGCGCAGGTCACGGTCGACGTCGTCGACGGCCCGACGCGAGTGCTGGGGGAGACGGACGAGGAGCTGCTCGCGGAGTCGTTCGGGTTCCAGTGAGCGCGACGGTGCGGGTGAGCCGGTGATGCGGTTCAAACTCGTCCCGGAACCCCCCGAGTCGGTCGAGCGCGTCGCCGAGGCACAGCGGGCCGTCCCGCTCGTTCCGGGGACCCAAGACGACTGCTGTGCGAGGCTGCTGCGTCGACTGGAGTTCCCGAGTCGCGACGTGGCGCGGACGTGGCTCACGTTCCTCCGCGCACTCGAACTCGCCGAAGAGCGCGAGGCGGGGTTCGTCCGTCTCCCCCGCGAGCCCACGCGGGAACACCTCCAGGGCGCGTTTCTCGACCGGGTCTACGGCGCACGCGAGGTACACGAAGCGCTCGGGACCGAGCCGCGCGACGCCGACGACGTCTTCCAGCGGTTCGAAGCGCGCGTCCCCGAGTGGGAACACTACAAGGACCCCTCGGGATGGCGCGAGACGTGGCGCGAGCGCGTCAGTCACCTCCTCGACTGGCTCGTCCTCCTCGATCTCGCCGAACGCTGTGAGGAGGGGTACGTCACAGGGAGGGGGTCCGACAGTGACGAGACGGGTGACGCTCCCTGACTTCGACTTCGACGACGCGTCTTCGCAGGACACCCACACCTCCGACACACGACTTACACACACCTCCGACACACGACTTTTACCCGGGCCACGCGTACGAGGACCGATGACCTCCACCCCGGTCGAGACGATGCTGTTCGACCTCGACGACACACTCGTCACCTACAACCGGAGCACGGCCGAGCTGCTCGACGAGTCCTTCGCGGCCGTCGGCGTCGACCCGTTCTTCTCCGCCGAGGCGTACTTCACGCGGTACGAGGAGTTCCTGCCGAAGACCGACTCCATCGAGGGGCTTCGCGAGGCGTGCTTTGCGGCCATCGCCGACGACAGCGGACGCGACGCGGCGCTCGGTCGCGACGTCGCCCGCGCGTTCAACGCCCGTCGTGACCACGGTGACGTCAGGCTCCTGCCCGGTGCCCGCGACGTGATCGACGCCTTCACGGACGAGTACCGGCTGGGGATCGTGACGAACGGGCCGCCAGACGTCCAGTGGCCGAAGCTCGTGGGTGCAGGCCTCGACGAGGCCTTCGAGACGGTCGTCTTCGCCGGCTACGACACGGAGCCGAAACCGGCTCCGGAACCGTTCGAGGTGGCGCTGTCGACGCTCGAATCGAGCGCCGACCGGGCCGTCCACGTCGGCAACTCGCTCGCCTCCGACGTGGCCGGTGCCAACGCAGCGGGTCTCCGAAGCGTCTGGGTTCCGGCGTACGAGGAGTCCGTCGACGTGACACCGCACCATCGGCTCGACTCGCTGAGCGAACTCGTCGGCCACTCCTGGGCGTAGCTTCAAATACGAATCCGCAGCTAACCGTCTCGTGGTCTGACCGGGGCCGCGAGACGACTCGCGACGTGGCGGCACACCGTCTCGCGGGCGTGCGGCGTGCCGTCCGTCAGCCCCCGTCTCACTCCTCGTAGACGTTCGTGACGGTCCCGACGCCCTTGCTCCGTCCCTCACGGAAGACGAACCGCTGTCCCTCCTCGACCAGATACGGGCGGAACTTGAACTCGACCTCGGTCGTCCCGCTGTCGCCGGGGAGCAACTGGCCGCCCTCGGGCCGGAACACTGCCGCCTCGCTGACGGTTTCGAGGTGGATGACGGGTTCGTAGCCGGAGCCGATGCGGGTGGGGTGGTTGAGTACCATCACCTCCGCTTCGAACCGCCTGACGGGCGTGGGGTCGGCGTCGGCCGGGAGCAGCACCATCCCGCGTTCGAGGTCGGTCTCGCGGACGCCTTTGAGCGCGATACCGACGATACGGCCGGCTTTCGCGCGGTCCACGCGGTGATAGTGCATCTCGATGGAGCGGACCTCGACCTCCCGGAAGGCACCGTCGGCCATCGGGCCGACGAGGAGTTCGTCGCCGGCCTCAACGGTCCCGGCGTTCACCGTGCCGGAGGCGACCGCACCGACGCCCGTGACGGAGTACGAACGGTCGATGTACATCCGGAACTCGCCCTCATCGTGGGCCGTCTTCGGCAGGTGCTCGAATAGGTAATCGAGTTCGTCGAGCCCCTGCTTCGTCACGGCGCTGGTCTTGAGGATGGGAACGACGGCGTCGCTGATCTCGTCGACGGCGGTCTCGACGCCGTGGCGTTCGATGCGGAGCGGCGTCTTCCCCACGTCGCGGAGGAGCCGCTCGACCTCTCGTTCGACCTCGCTGACCCGCTCGGCTTCGACCATGTCCACCTTGGTGAGCGCGACGACGGTGGGCAGTTCCATCGCTAGGAGGATACCGAGGTGTTCGCGCGTCGTCCGGGTCGGGCCGTCGTCCGCAGCGACGACGATGAGGCCGTAGTCGAGTCGCTGACCGACCAGGCCCCGAATCGTCGTTCGGAGCCACGGCTCGTGACCGACCGTGTCGACGAACGAGACGAGCCTGTCGGCCTCTTGGACGATTCTCGCCCGATCGGCCTTCCGGTGTGGGTTGTCCATGTGAACCGGGCCGTCGGAGTCGAACCCGTACACGCCGTAGGAGAGATCCGCGGAGAGCCCGCGCTCGACCTCGTGTGGCTGGACGTCGAGGAACGAACGGGTCGCGCCCTCGCCGTCGTCGGCCCGCCCGGTGACGAGCGAGCCCACGAGCGTCGACTTGCCGTGGTCGACGTGACCTGCGGTCCCGACGACGATGTGGTCGTCGTCGCCTTCGAGCATCGCACCCTCCCGCAAGGTGGCGACGCCGACGAGGCCGTCGTCGCCGACCCCCCACGTCTCGACGTCGTGGATGTGTGCGCCCGCCTCCTCGGCCAGGAGCGAGAGGACGTCCATCGATTCGGAGAACTCCTCGCGGGAGATGGCGGCGATACCACCGTCGTCCGTGACGCCGATGACGTACGTCGCCGTGCCGTCGCCCGAGAGGACGCGGTGACGCAGCTGCGCCGCGAGGCTCTCCATCCGACCCTCGGCGAGATGGACGCTGCGCGACAGCCGTTCCTTGAACTCGATGTAGCCGCCCTCTTCCTCTCCGCGCTCGAGGGCCTCGTCGAGAACGGCCCGGTCAGCGCTCATGCTCGCGCGTAGGAAACCCCCCACGTTAAGGCTTTCCGTGGTACGAGTCCCCGTGTCACAGGAGCGCTCACCAACGGTGAGGTCGGGCCGGCGGTCGCTACGTCGGCTCGTCGGTCAGTCGCTCGTACGCCCGGTTGACGCGTTTGAACTCGTCCTCATCGCCCGACGGGCGGTCCGGATGGACCTCCTTCACCCGTTCGCGATACGCGCTCCGGACGGACTCTTCGTCCGCGCCCGGATCCAGCCCGAGCGTCCGGTACGCCTCGCGCTGTGACGGCCCGGAGGACGCGCGCTGGGCGTCGAACCGAGCCCCGGCCTGCCGTCGTGCACCGGCACCGAACCCGCCCGGGCCGGCCTGGTTCCCTTGAGGACCGCGGAACCGGCTACCGGCACGGACACGCCGGGTTCGGGTCCGCTCCTGGAGGCGGCCGCTGGCGTGGTACCACATGAAGTAGGTGGTCGCGGCGAACGGGACGGCGAGGACGAGCAGGAACAGCTGGTGGGTGAACGAGAGCACCACTAGGAGGACGGTCAGTCCGGCGAAGACGGCTGCGAGCCCCAAGACGAGTCGGTCTCGGTCCACACCCGTCGTTGGGTGTGTAGGGTTGTAAGCGTCTCGCACCCGGCGGCTGTGTGGCGAGCGGACCCCCGGGCGGAACGCTCATGAGCCTGTGTGCTGACCATTCACACGAGAACATGTACGGAGCAGAACAGGAACCGTACCGGTGTGAGGCGTGTGGGAAGGAGTTCGAGACGGAGCGTGATCTCAAAGCACACGTTCATACCGTCGGGCTCGTCGACTGAGGACGAGGCCGGCGACGAGAGGAGAGCGGTTCAGCGGTACTGATTGAGCCGCTTCTTCAGCCGTTTCGCCGCCTCGCCCGCCGCCTTGGCGAACGCCTCTCCCCGGTCTTCACCGGCGAAGATGATCCCCCGGGAGGAGTTGACGAGGCCGACGCCGTCCGCGAGGCCGTGGGTGACGGCTGCCTCGGCATCCCCGCCCTGCGCGCCGACCCCGGGAACCAGGAAGGGGAGGTCGGGTACCTGCCCGCGGACGGACTCGAGTTCGTCGGGGGTCGTCGCCCCGACGACGAGGCCGACGTTCCCGTTTCGGTTCCACAGGTCCGCGAGCGCCGCGACACGCTCGTAGACGCGATCGCCCGAGGCGAGTTCGAGGTCCTGGAGATCGCTCCCACCGGGGTTGGAGGTCCGACAGAGGACGAACACACCCTTGTCGGCGCGGGAGAGAAACGGTTCGAGCGAGTCTCTGCCCAGATAGGGATTGAGCGTGATGGCGTCGGCATGGTCTAAGAGCTTCGCGTACTGGCGGGAGGTGTTGCCGATGTCGGCTCGCTTCGCGTCTACGAGGACGGGGACGTCCTTGCCGTGGGCGTACGCGATGGTCTCACGGAGCGCGCGCCAGCCGTCGCCGTCTTCGTAGAACGCGGCGTTCGGCTTGTAGCAGGCGGCGTGCTCGTGTGTCGCATCGATGATCCGGCGGTTGAACGCCCAGCGGGGCAGGTCGTACTCGTCGAGGTGGTCGGGGATGCGGGTGGGGTCGGGGTCGAGGCCGACGGAGACGACGCTGTCGATCCGGTCGATGCGGTCGCGGAGGCGGTCGAAGAAGCCGGCTTGTGTCATACTCGTCGATGCTTCGGGCAGTGGCTCAAGCCTTTCTCCTCGACACCGGTGGCTATCGGTTCCGATAGACGTGCCCCCTACGTTTATGCGTCTCGTTCCGAAACCGGATCGAGAATGCAGTCACGCAGGGGTCGGGTTGCCGTCGTCGGGGGGTGCGCTCTCGACTCGCTCGCCACCTCGTTCGACCTCGTGACGGTCGAGGAGGTCGGAGCAGTCGCCGATCTGCTGCCGCAGTGGGAGGGAGCGGCGCGTGAGAGACGCACGGCCCCCGAAGGCGAGGACGAGACCGAGAACGACCGTCTCGACTGCGTCGTCTGTCCGGCTGACGCGGTGGCGACCGTCCGCGAGTACGACGCGTCGGTCCCCGTCGTCGCCGTCGTCGACGAGGACAGCGGCGGGAGAGCGGTGTTCGCCCGCGGAGCGACGGACGTCCTCCCGGAGAACGCACCGACAGCGGTCGCGAGACGGCGGGTCGAAAACGCCGTCGCCAGCGGGCGCCTCCCGACAGTCGAGGCCGCACTCGAGAGCGAGCGAGCGCTCCTCTCGGACCTCTTCGAGCGGGTTCCGATCCACCTGTACGTGAAGGACGAGTCGGGGAGACACGTCCGGGTGAGCCACGCGTACCTCGAGGACCCAGAGGCGTTCATCGGAGAGCGCGACATCGACCTCGCCGACTCACCCCATACGACATCGAGCTACGCCGACGACCGATACGTCATCGAGACGGGCGAGCCGGTCATCGACAAGGAGGAGGATCTCACCGACGTCGAGCGGGCCGGCTGGTCGATGGAGCACTACCTGACGCAGTACGCCAGCATCGACCCCCCGGATGTGACCGAGGAGTGGGTCCTCACCTCGAAGGTCCCGCGGTACGACAGCGACGGGAACGTCGTCGGACTCATCGGCGTCACACGCGACATCTCCGAGCGGAAACGGTACCGGCGACGGCTCGAAGCGCAGAACGAACGCCTCGACGAGTTCGCCGCCATCGTGAGCCACGACCTCCGGAACCCGCTCAACGTCGCCGAGGGGTACCTCGAACTCGCCCGCGAGGAGTGTGCCTCGCCGCACCTCGACCAGCTCGAAGTCTCCCTCGACCGGATGTCGGCTATCGTAGACGACGTCCTCACGCTCGCCAGACAGGGACAGACGGTCGAGCGGACGACGGCGGTCGACCTCGCGGCAGCGGTCCGGAAGGCGTGGACGACGACCGACGGGGGCGACGCGCGGCTCGACGTCGGAACGCTCCCGAGGGTCGAAGCCGACTCGGTGCGGCTTCGTCGTCTCCTCGAGAACCTCCTGGGGAACGCCGTCGAACACGGCGGCGCGGACGTGACCGTTCGCGTCGAGTGGCTCGACGACGAAGGCGGATTCGCCGTCGACGACGACGGACGCGGAATCGATGCCGACGAGCGCGACCAGGTGTTCGACCGCGGATACACCACGTCGAAATCGGGGGCCGGCTTCGGCCTCGCCATCGTCGAGCAGCTGGCGGCGGCGCATGGCTGGACCGTCTCCGTTACCGCGGGCGACTGCGACGGCGCACGGGTCGAAGTCCGGGGCGTCGAGACCGTCGACGGCTGAGAACGACGGCGAGCTACGACGCCGACAGCGCGTCGTACACGACGCGTCCGTCCACGACGGTCATCACGGGGTCGACATCGGCGATCCGCTCCGCCTCCCACGGCGACTCGTCGAGGACGACGAGGTCCGCACAGGAGCCGAGCGAGAGCGTCCCGAGACGGTCCTCGTCGAAACCCGCGTACGCGCCCCCGGCGGTGTACGCCCGGAGCGCCTCGGTGGTCGAGAGCCGCTGGTCCTCGTGGGGCGCGTCGACGGCGTGGGCCACCCCCAGAATGGGGTCGAGCGGCATGCAGTCGCTCCCGAACGCCAGCGGGACACCGGCGTCGACCATCGCACGATAGCGGTTCGTCTCCGTGCGTCGCGGGCCGAGCCGTCGCTCGTACAACCCACCCTCGTCGGCCCACTTCAGGAAGTTCGGCTGAACGGAGGCGACGACGCCCAGCTCGCGCATTCGCTCGATGGCCTCGTCGTCGGCGAGTTCGACGTGTTCGATGCGGTGGCGTCGCCCCTCGGTCTCGTCCGAGACCCGCTCGAACGCGTCGAGGACGGCCGCGACCGCCTCGTCGCCGATGGCGTGGGCCGTCACCTGAAATCCTGCGTCGTCGGCTCTGGTCACGAGGTCGTTCAGTTCCCTGGGTGGGACGACCCACTGCCCCGTCGTGTCGGCGTCGGCGTAAGGGCTCGAAAGCTTCGCCGTGCGCCCCCCGAAACTCCCATCCGTGTAGGTCTTGATCGCTCCCACCGTGACGAGCCCCGACCCGTGGTTCGTCCGGAGCCCGACGTCGACGAGAGAGTCGAGGTGGTCCGACCAGTAGTTGAGTCGGACGCGAAGCGAGAGCGACCCCTCGGCGTCGAGATCGCGGTACACTTCGGGGGCGAAAGAGTTCCGGACCATGTCGTGGACGCCGGTGACGCCGCGTTCGTTGGCGTGGCGCTGAGCGGCCTCCAGGAGCGCGCGCGTCTCGTCCCGGGCGGGCGAGACGGCGTCCCAGACGTCGTCGACCGCCGCCTCGACGAGGACGCCCGTCGCGTCACCCCCCTCGCTCTGGACGTCGCCCCCGCGGTCGCCTGCGGCGAGGCCGAGCCGGTCGAGGGCGACCGAGTTGAGCGAGGCGACGTGCATGTCCTCGCGGAAGGCCACGACGGGGCGCGAGTCGGAGACCTCGTCGAGGTCCGCCCGGGCGAGATAGCGGTCGTCGTCCCAGCGCGACTCGTCGTAGCCGAAGCCCTGGACCCACTCGCCGTCCGCACCCTCTTCCTCGCCCTCGCTCTCGCCTTCGACTTCGGCCGCGCGCTCGCGGAGACGGTCGAGGGCGGCGGTGCGAGAGTCGACCGAGAGGTCCGCGTGGACGAGTCGGCGGCCGACCATCGGGAGGTGGGTGTGTGCGTCGACGAACCCCGGGAGGACGACCCGACCCTCCAGGTCGACCACCCGGGTGTCGGTGCCCGCGAGGAACTCGACGTCGTAGGCGGACGTGAGGCGGACGATTCGGCCGTCGCGCACGGCGAGCGCCTCGCACGTCTCGTCGGGCTCGGAGAGGGAGTGTACCTCGGCGTCGGTGAGGATGAGGTCGGCGGCCGCGGTCATACACCCTCACGTGTGGGGGAGGAGCAAGAACGTTCGGGAGTCGGTCGATCTGCTCCGGGTCTCGACTGTGTGAGCTCTCGACTGGGAGAGCGACTGCTCTGTTTCTCAGTTGGATGCGACCACTCGGTTGCGGGACCGAGAGGAAGCGTTTGGTTGCGCGAGAAGGAAGGCGGTGCACGGGCGCGGTGGACCGCAGCCTCAGACCTCCCCAGCCGGTGGCTCGCGCACAGGGCGCGAGCCGACCCTCGCGCGAGTCGTTAACAT
>JBEPYA010000178.1:0-8865 GCA_041641615.1 Salinigranum sp.
ACGCCGAAGCCGACCCGCCAGCCGTACCGGGTTCCGGCGGCCGTGGTGACGAGGAGTGCGCCGAGGCCGCTGCCGGCGGTGACGCCGACCTGTTTGACGTTCATCGCCAGGTTCCGCCGCCCGTCGGGCGCGACGACGAGTACGGCCCGGTTCGTCGAGGGCATCGCCGTCGCGTACGCACAGCCCACGACGGCCAGCGCGAGGAGCAACAGCGGGTAGGTGGGTGCGAGCGCGACTCCGACCATCCCCGCGGCCAGCGCGGCGAGTCCGGCGATCATCACCGGTCGCTCGCCGTAGCCGTCGACGGCCGCGCCAGTGAGGAAGAGAAAGGCAGTGTACCCGGCCAACGTCGCCGTGACCGAGACGCCGACGAGTGTGCGCGAGACGCCGAAGCTCTCCCTGACGAAGGCCGTCGCGGCGAAAATGGCGTAGAAACAGAGACTCGCCATTACCTGCCAGCCGCTGACGACGCCGACACCTCGCCACGTCACATCCGGGAGTCCGCGGAGGGGACACAAGTGCCCTCCGACTCCGGGGCCGGAGCGTCGCCTCGTGGCGTGAAACCACAGGAGGCCTCGTCGCCAAAAATGTATGCATACTGTTAACATACTCTTCCTCAAAGTTTAACAGCGCTCCGCACCACCCATGTATCGGAGGTATAATCATGAGCTACGAACTCGACCCACTCCCGTACGAGTACGACGCGCTGGAAGGTAGCATTTCCGAGCAGGTGCTGAAGTGGCATCACGACACCCACCACCAGGGCTACGTCAACGGGTGGAACTCCGCCGAGGAGACCCTCGCGGAGAACCGCGAGAGCGGCGACTTCTCCACGTCGGGCAGTGCTCTCCGCAACGTCACCCACAACGGTTGCGGGCACATCCTCCACGACCTGTTCTGGCAGTGCATGTCCTCCGAGGGCGGCGACGAGCCCTCGGGAGCGCTCGCCGACCGGATCGAGGAGGACTTCGGCTCCTACGAGGCGTGGAAGGGCGAGTTCGAGGCTGCCGCGAAGAACGCCAGCGGCTGGGCGCTCTTGGTGTACGACTCGTTCTCGAACCAACTACACAACGTCGTGGTCGACAAGCACGACCAGGGCGCGCTGTGGGGGTCGCACCCGGTCCTCGCACTCGACGTGTGGGAACACTCGTACTACTACGACTACGGCCCGGCCCGCGGGGACTTCATCGACGCCTTCTTCGAGGTGGTCGACTGGGACGAACCCACCGCCCGCTACGAACAGGCCGTCGACCTCTTCGAGTAACGCGACGACCTCGTCCACCGTCCGATTTTCTTTGGCGTCCGCCGGTGAGCGAGCGCTGCGACACGACTAAGACGGTGCTGTCAGTCGGTTGAACCATGGCCGAAGAGAGCCTCGTCGCGTTCATCGAGGAGTGGCAGACGGGTTTCTTCCTCGTCCTCGGGAGCGCCGTCGTCGGCATCGTCGCGGGGATGGCCGTCCGGTCGGTCGGCGGTCCGCCGGGGTTCTTCGCGGGCTTTCTCGCCGGGGTCCTCGCGGCGTTCCTCGGGTACTCGTATCTCCGGTACGGGCGGTGAGATCGGGCTATCGGCCCCGAGAGGACACACGTTTACCGTCCCCGTTCGAATCCCCCGGCATGCCCCGTCCCAAGGAGGACTTCGAGGTGCTGTACCCGTACCAGATGTACACGCCGGCGGAGGTGCTGGAGCCCGACCTGATGTATACGGTTCCCGAGATCGGCCGGCGACTGCAGGACCTCGCGCCCGACACGCAGTTGGAGGAGGAGACCGAGGCGCGCATCATCGCCTGGACCATCCCGTGGCTCATCTACCACCAAGAGGACATGGTCATCAACGACCCCGAGGGCGACGACCCGGGCTACTTCGGCGTGAGCGACGAGGCGGTCGCGGCGCTCGACGAGGACTGAGTGTCGACCCCGCTCAGGCGCTCAGCCGAGCCGCCTGCAGCGACTGCTCCAGCGCGTCGAGCGGGTCGTCGACCACGCTCGGTTCGTGGCCGGTGTGGAGCGCCTGGAGGTTCCCCTCGACCGCTCCGACGACGCGTTCGATGCTCTCGACGAGCATCTCCCCGTCGCCGCCGGGCAGGTCCGTCCGCCCGAAGCTCCCGCCGGCGAAGACGAGGTCGCCGGCGAACAGCACGCCCGCGCCGGGGGCGTACAGACAGAGGTGGTCGACGGCGTGGCCGGGTGTGTGGAACGTGCGGTACTCCTCGGTGCCGATGCGAACCGTGTCGCCGTCCTCGATCCGATTATCGACCGCGTCGTGCGACGCGTCGAAGCCCCACGTCTCGACCTCGAATCGCGCTCTGACGGCGTCGACGTTGCCGACGTGGTCCGGGTGGGTGTGCGTGATGACGACGGCGTCGAGGTGGTCGACGTCCCCTTCCAGATGCGAGACGGCGTCGAAGTTCGCGCCGGTGTCGACGAGGACCGTTCTCCCACTCGCCCCGTGCTCGCCGCGGGCCTCCGGCGAGACGAGAAACGCGTTGCTCGTGAACGCTTGGACGCCCTGGGCGATGTTGTGGATCATGTGGGGAGTGGGCGCTCGGAGTACTTCGGCGTTTCCCGGGGAGAGTGCGTCCGAGGGAGAGTCACGCCGTCGACGCGGAGGGGTGAGTCGACTCGGCGACGGACAGCGCCGCGTCGACGACGGGTCCGAGGTCGCCGCGAATGGAGCGAAGCAGGGCACCGAAGTGACCCGTCTCCCAGGTCGTCCAGTTCTCTTCGGGGACACCCCACGCGTCGAGCGTCGCCGTGAAGGTGTGCGGGGGGACGAGGGTGTCGCGCCGACCGAAGACCGGGAACACCCGGTCGGGCGCGAGCCCACACGAGTCGGGCGGGTTCAGCAATGAACCGAGTTCGTGCAGCCGAGCGTACCAGCCCGCCGAGCGGAGCGCGTCGTCGAGGTCCAAGAGAGGAGAGAGATCACCCTCGACCAGGACGGCGTCGACGTCTCCGGTCGCCGCCACGGGGACGACGCTCTCGGGTCGCGCCGATTCGGACCAGGACCCACAGCGCCCCGCGACGTGCATCGCGACGATACCGCCCAGACTGATGCCACCGAGGACGACGGCCGACCCCTCCGCATGGGCCCAGTCGACGAAGGTGCCGGCCTCGACGGCAGCCGTTGCGTACAGCTGGTACGTCGACTCCGGCGCGCGCGCGAGGTACGGCTCGCCGCTGTACTTCCCTTCCAGTTCGCGACGGCCGTGCCACGGGGCGTCGGGGAGGACGACGCGGACGCCCTCGGGAGCGAACGCGCGCCCGAGATACGCCTCCTCGGGCCAGTAGGCGGCGCAGTCGTTCACCATGCCCATCCCGCCGTAGAACACGAGTGTCGGGAGGTCGTCACCGGCGTCGGTCGGTTCGTACACGCGCGCCGTGGCGTCGTCCGACACGTACGGCGACGGGGAGGGGAACCGGATCCAGTACTCGACCGTGTCGGGGCCGGGGACCCAGTCCGACCGCTCGACCCGCGGGGCCCGTTCGGAGACACCGTACGCGAGGTCGGGCGCGGCGACGTCGGTGTGGTACTTCGACAGGACCGTCTCGGGGTCGGGAATCGAGTAGTCGACCGGCGGCACGAGGTGGTCGTCGACGAGGAAGTCGAAGACGTCCGCGACGTCGCGTCGTCGGTGTTCGGCCCGCCGGCGCTCACGCTCGGCGTCGAGACGCTCTTCGACCGACGACGTTGGGTCCCACAGCACCTCCTCCCACCGCTCCGTCGCGTCGAGCGCGGCCTCCCGTCGCGAGGCATAGCGCGTGAGTGCCGCCTCGATTCGGTCCGAGAGGTGCGGTGCGGGCGGGGCACCCACGGTCCGGAGGTACGCCCGGGGCGACGCGCCGACGGCGACGTCCGCGGCGGCGCGGGCGCGCTGGACGGCGAACTCGCGTCGGAGCGACCGCGTTTTCAGTCGGTCGAACCAGTCGGCGTCGAGCGCACTACCGAGTGGGGAGGCCAGGAGTCGGTGGACGCGGGGGGTCGCGAGATGGTCCATACCGTCGAATGGAACGACGTCGTCTTGACAGTTCGTGTGAGACTGTCGTGCACCGAGCGGGCGATTCATACGGATTTTTCACCGATGAAACGCGAGTGGTCGCATGGAGAACGCACCAGACGTAGGCGAGTTGACACCCCCGAGTCGGACCCTGATGGGTCCGGGTCCGAGCGACGTCCACCCCCGCGTCCTCCGTGCGATGAGCACACCGCTCGTGGGTCATCTCGACCCCTCGTTCGTCGAGATCATGGACGAGGTACAGGAACTCCTTCGATACACGTTCCGGACCGACAACCAGTGGACCATCCCCGTCTCGGGTACGGGGTCGGCGTCGATGGAGGCCGCCATCGGCAACCTCGTCGAGCCCGGTGACACCGTGCTGGTGCCGACGAACGGCTACTTCGGCGGCCGCATGCAGTCGATGGCCGAGCGCGCGGGCGGCGAGGTCGTTCACGTCGACGCGCCGTGGGGTGAACCCCTCGATCCAGCAGACGTCGAGGCGGCCTTCGACGAGCACTCGGTCGACGTGTTCGGGTTCGTCCACGCCGAGACCTCCACGGGCGTGAAGCAGCCTCAGGTGTCGGAGCTCACTACCATCGCCCACAGCCACGACGCCTACGTCGTCGCCGACACCGTCACCTCGCTGGGCGGGGTCGAACTCCGCGTCGACGAGTGGGACATCGACGTCGCCTACTCGGGGCCGCAGAAGTGTCTCTCCTGCCCGCCGGGCGCGTCGCCCCTGACGCTGAACGACCGCGCGATGGACAAGGTGCTCTCCCGGGAGGAGGAACCGCGGTCGTGGTATCTCGACCTCTCGCTCCTCGAAGGCTACTGGGGCGAAGAGCGCGCGTACCACCACACCGCCCCGGTCACGAACGTCTACGCGCTTCGGGAGGCGCTTCGACTGGTGGCCGAGGAGGGTATCGAGACGCGGTGGGAGCGCCACCTCGACGTCGCAGGCGAACTCAAGTCCGGACTGGAGGCGATGGGTCTGGAGATGAACGCCCCCGACGAGTACTGGCTCCCCTCGCTGAACGCGGTGCGCGTGCCCCGCGGCGTCGACGACGGCGCGGTCATCTCGCACCTGCTGGACGAGTACGACCTCGAAATCGCCTCGGGTCTCGGTGACCTCTCCGGCGAGATCTGGCGCATCGGCTGCATGGGCTACTCCGCCCGGCGGAAGAACGTCGAGTACGTCCTCTCGGCGCTCGCGGATGCCCTCGAAGCCGAGGACTACGACACCGAACAGGTCGCGGCCGCTCCCTCGGACGACTGACGCTCGATCCGCCGTTTCGTCCGACGCTGGCTGTCTTCTCTCCCCCTCGACTCACCCGTAGTGTGCGAACTCCACGAGGTTGCCGTCGGGGTCTCTGACGTAGACCGACTCCATCTCGCCGCGGGCGCCGGTCCGGGTGCCAGGGCCTTCGGCGATAGTCACGCCGGCGTCCTCGATGCGCTCGACGACGGTCGGAATCGGCTCGTCGACGACGAGACAGAAGTCGGCAGACCCCGGTACCGGGTCGGCCGCGTGGGGGTCGTACTCGTCGCCGGCGGGGTGGAGGTTGAGCTTCGTGGTGCCGAACGAGAGCGCGACGCGCCCGCCGCCGAACGTCTCGACGTCCGCCACGTCGAGCGTCTCCGCGTAGAACTCGCAGGTCGCTTCGACGTCGGTCGCGTACAGCACGAGGTGGTCGATGTCGGTGACGCGCATGGCACAGAAACGGGGACCAGCGACAAACCGCTGCCGGCCCCGGATATGCCAGTCACCCCCGCTACCACTCCGAGAACGCGCGCGGGCCGTGGCGGACCGCGAGCGTCCCGACGAAGGCGACGACGCCGGTGAGTGCGAACGCACCGCCGACGTAGAACACCCACGCCATGCCGATCTCGGGCATGAACCATCCGCCGAGGAGGGGCGCGGCGATGCTGCCGGGCCGCCAGAGCAGGTCGCGGACGCCGAAGCTGGAGGCCACGCCCCCCGAGTCGGTCCCCTCGTCGGCGAACAGCGCCATGCTCGCGGGTTCGCGGAGACTGTCCGCCACGCCCAGGAGTCCACTCAGGCCGACGAGCGGGAGGAACGCGGGCAAGAGCGGCCCGAGGAGGGAAAGCGTCGCGGGCAGGCCGAGTGCGGTGCCCACGGCTGGGGAGAAGGGAACCGCGAGAGCGATGAGTCCGTAGAGCGTGCCGCCGCAGGCGACGAACGCGGCGCGTCCGTACCCGTCCGAGAGACGGCCCATCGTCGGCTGGGAGAGCATGTTGGTGAACTTCTCGGCGACGACGGCGAGGCTCACCGCGAGCGCGCCGTACGCGAGCCCATCGCTCGCGGCGGAGACGCCCGCGGAGATGGGACCCCACGTCCGGACCAGAGTGACGGCGACGGCGTACTGGATTCGGAAGGTGGCGATAGTGAGGATCCGCCCGTTGAGCACGAGGTCAGAGAACGGGAACTCCTCGACGACGGTGTCGTCCGAGGGAAGCAACCACCAGACGAGCGCGGCCGTGACCACGAAGACGAGGGTGAAGACGGGACCGAGACCGAAGCGGTCGTACAGGACTCCGGCTCAGATGCTCCCGACGATGGAGGCGGCGAACGCCCACGCGTTGGCCTTCCCGATGTAGTTCGCTCTGGTCCCGGTCGTCGCCAGTTGCCCCACGAGGCCGAGCGACATGAGCGAGAGGACGACGAAGACGACTCCTTGGACGACGCGGAGGAGGATGAACGCGAGGCTCGACTCGACGAACGGATACGCCGCGTAGACGCCCACCCCCAGTACGAGCCCGGCGAGCAGGACACGCCGTTTGTCACCGCGGTCGCCCCACCAGGCGATGGGGACGACGGCGAGCCCCGACGAGAGCGTGAAGCCGGTGGTGAACAGGCCGATGACGACGCCAGCAGAGAGCGTCAGCCCCAGCACGGTCACCGCCGAGGGGTCGAGCGTCTCGATGTACTTCGGGAGGAGCGTCGTGAGGGTGATGAAGCCGAAGCCGCTGGCGAATCGCGAGCAGTAGAGGGCGAAGAAAGGTGGGAACGAGGGACGGGTCACGCCGAGGGTCGGCCGAGTGGGGTGAAACTGGTTTCGGTACGCCGATCACTCGGTTGCGCCGACTCCGCCGTCGACCTCGTCGAGCGCCCACGCCGCGCGGCCGCGGACGCGCTCGTTCCCGTCGTCGGTCCGGAGACGTTCGAGGATCGGACGGGCCGTACGGGCGTCGTCGCGGAGGTAGCCGAGTGTCCAGCAGACGTTCTCGCGGACGAGCGGGTCGTCGTCGTCGAGTGCGTCGACGAGTCGGTCGACGTGTGGTGCGACGGTCTCGGGGAGCTCGCGGGCGACGCGAGCGAGCGCCGTCGACGCGTTCGCCCGTGCGACGCTGTCGTCGTCGAGACGCGCGAGGAGCGCGTCGACGTACCGCCTGACTGCGACGGCGTGGGTCATCGCAACGTCGCCGACGACGCCGGCCGCGTTGGCTCGAATCCCCGAATCGCTGTCCCCGAGCGCGTCGGCGAACGTCGGGAGGTGTTCGACGACGGCGTCGGGCCACTCGCCGGCGACCCGACCGACCGCACACGTCGCGTTCAACCGGGTCGCCGTCCGCTCGGTCTCGTCGCCCACCACGCGGGCGAGGCTGGCGACCTCGGGCCGGATCACCTCGGGGGCGACGACGGCGATGCGACCGAGCGTGTACGTCGCGTGTAACCTGACGGTCGGGTCGGGCGCGGTCACCAGTCCCACGAGCCGGTCGGCGGCGTCTATGACGGACTCGGGGTCACCGCTCGCGACGTGGGAGACGCAGGTCACCGCCGCCGTCGCGACGGTCGAGTCCGACGAGTCGAGGCCGGGAAAGGAGCTCTCGACGTGCGGAGCGGCCTCCCCTGGACGCGCGGCGGCGAGCGCCGCCAGGCACGTGAGCGCGGCGGCGTGAACCGCGTGGTTCGTCGGGTCGGCGACGAGCGCGTGAACGCGCGGAATCGCCGCCACGCAGTCGTCGGGGCGGTCGGCCGCGAGTATCGAGAGGCAGCCGAGCGCGTCCGTGAGGACCGGGGCGTCCTCGACTTCGGGCGCGAGTAGACAGAGGACGACGCCGACGTCGACCAGTTCGGGCGCATGTGCGGCGAGTCCGCGGAGCAGAGCCGCGCGTCGAGGGGGGTCGTCCGGGAGCGCCGCGGTCACCGACTCGGCGGTGAGAAGCGGACGCACCGCCTCGACCGCTGCCAGCGTAATCGGCCGAGCGACCGGCGAATCCGCTTCGACGCTCTGGACGTCGACGGTCGAGCCGTCGTCGGGCCCGACGCCGGATGGGGTCGGGTCGACGCCGACCACGAACGTGGTTCGTCGGTCGTCGCCGTCCCACCACCGCAGGGCGACGACCGCGGCGTCTGTCGATTCGACGAACGCGACCAGATCGGCGACGTCGTCGGGAACGACGGTGGGTTCCGCGCCGTCTTCGACCGGTCGGTCGTCCTCACTCACCCGTGGTCCTCCCCGTCCTGCTCGCACCTGTTTACGATCACTACCTTCGATTCGCGACCACCCCTCTTGAAATCATCCCCCGAACCGAGCACTGACGAGGCCAGTGCGAGTGAATGATCACTCCTCGCGGGAGCGAAACTGAACGTTCGTCAATCGGGTCGACGTCGGTGCGTTGGGCGAGTTCTGACGCCAGCGGCGTGCTCGGTCGGGAGCGTCGCCACTCGTGAAGGGTAGCGTCCGAAAAAATGGATCCGCCTCGTGGCGGATCGAGGTGAATCGACGTGACCGGTTACGCCTGTCAGTCGTGGGTAGTTAGTTGTCGCGGCGGACTGCGAGCAGTGCCGCGGCGATGAGCGCGACGAGCGCGACGATGACACCGAAGCCGGGCGTCGACGTCGA
>JBEPYA010000179.1:0-8863 GCA_041641615.1 Salinigranum sp.
CGAGGTCCTCGGGGAGTCCGAGCGACGCCGCGACCTGGCGGACCTGCTGTTTGTAGAGGTTTCCGAGGGGGTTGCAGTCGACCGCCTGATCCCCGTACTTAGTGAAGTAGCCCGTCAGCGCCTCGCTTCTATTCCCCGTTCCCAGAACGACCTTCCCCTCGTGGTTGGCCACGAAGTAGTTCAGCACGCCCCGGATTCGTACTCGGACGTTCCCCGTCGCCATCCGGTCCCCGGTCGCCTCCGGGTAGGCCTCGAAGAACGCGTCGGCGACGGGGTTGATGTCGACGACGTCGTACTCGATCTCCAGCATCTCGGCGACGCGTTCGGCGTCGCTCATGTTCTCGTCGGTGTTCACCTCGCTGGGCATTACGAGGCCGTGAATCGAGTCGGGGTCGAGCGCTTCTACCCCCAGTGCGGCCGTCGTCGTCGAGTCGATGCCGCCCGACAGGCCGATGACCGCTCCCTCCGCGTTCGCGTCGTCGACGACTCCTCGAACGAAGGAGACGATGTGCTCGCGCGTCGCTTCGAGTTCCTCCTCGGTGAGTCGGAGGTCGAGCGGTGCGTCGTCGCTGAGGACTGGGGGCTCCTGGCTCATCGGTTCCTGCTAGCAGTGCGGGCGACTAATATCCACGTCTTCCGCGTGAACGGTGGACGAACGTTCGGTCCGAGGCCACGGCCGAGGTGTCCGCTTGAAGCGCTATTTTCAAGTACGGTGGTACGATATGGAGAAGTGCACACGGACGACGTGAGCGCGCCGTTGGTGAGCGAACCGAAAGGGGTCGCGCGTCTCGGGGCGCGAACGACGTGAGCGCGCCGTTGGTCCAGTGGTAGGACAGTGGCTTCCCAAGCCACTAGCCCGGGTTCAATTCCCGGACGGCGCATCCTGCGACGAACGAACGTGAGGAGCCGATGCGCCACGCAGCATCGAATCAGAGAGCGGCGCGAACCGCGTGAGTGGCACGGCCGTCGTTTGATTCCCGGACAGGCCCCCTGCGGTCGCGTGCCGGCCGACGTTCACCTCGCTACCGCTCGGTGAACTCTCGGGCGGTACACGTCTCTCACAGGCCATGCCACAGACGACGTACGTATCGCGTCCGTTCCGTGCTTCCTCTCGTTCGGAAAGATGCGTTAGTGCGGAGCTGAGTCACTCCTTGGGCACGCACCGCCGACTCCGAATCTCCTCGATGTCGTAGTTGGTCGGCGGACCACCACCGTTCCGTGCCCGCGCTGGCTGGGCGGTGACCTCGAACGTGTACACGCCCGTGAGCGTGTCGTGCGAGAGGAAGAAGTCGCGTTCCTTGTTGTACACCGTCGACCAGTTGTACGGCGGGGTGAAGGGGTAGTGGTCCTCGGTCTCGCTGATGTCGACGTCGTCGGTCGCGTACCGCTCCGTCGGGACCGGGTTCGTCGGGTCAGTGACGTTCGCGATCCACGTCCCCTGTCGGTAGCCACCGTCGACCAGGAGGACCTCGCCGCCCGTGTGGGTGACGTCGTGGAAGTGGCCCGTCCAGAAGCACGCACAGTCGACGTTGTCTCCGCCTTGTTCACGCGCGTCGGGCGCGCGGGTGAAGCCGATGGGCTGTGGGTCGGCGAGCGAGCCGTCGCCCCACCCGATGTCGAAGACGTGCTTGCCACCGGGGACGCCGCCGCACTCCTCGTCGCCGACGTACGCCAGGTCGCGCTCGGGGTCGAAGTGTGCGTGGTGACAGGCGCTGAACCCGACCTCGTCCAGCGAATCGTTGTCCGGTCGGGTCGAGTAGTCGAACTGCCCGATGACCGTCGGTGCCAGCGGGTCGCTGATGTCGAGCGTCGCGTAGCCCTCGAAGTCGCCGTCGATGTACGCACAGTGGAGGACGTCACGACCCGGGTCGACCTCGGTCGCGTGGCAGTCTCCCGGCGGCCCGAACAGGCCGGCGATCTGGGGGTCGGTGGGGTCGCTCACGTCGATGGGGATGATCGCTGGGATGTCCTCGGCGTCGTCGACTGCGTAGATGACCTGCTCTTCGGGGTGTGCGGATATCGTGTGCACGCCCGTGTTCGGCGTCTCTACCTCTCCGATGGACTGTGGGTTCTCGGGGGTTCCCGCGCCCCACCCGTAGTCGATGACCTCGACGCCTTCGAGTCCCGCTTCCGTGTCGGCCTCCCACGTCCGGTAGTAGAGACCGTCTCGCGTCCCGTCGAAGCGGACGTGGTTCGTCCGTGTGAACGGGTTGGGCGATTCGAGCCGATGCGCCTCAGTCGGGTTCGCGAGGTCCGCGAGGTCGTACAGCGTGCTCCCGAAGAGGTTGCCCCCGCGCGGGAAACTTCCGACGACGCCGTACATGCCGTCCTCACGGACGTGTGCGTACGTGTACCGTGGCAGGTCACCCGCGGGGAAGAGGTGGCCGATCTTGTCGATTCGGCCGCGCGTCCGCGCGTTCGCCGTGCCGTGTGTGTCTGTCTGTGCCGCTGCGTGTCCCGTCAACGCAGCGACGGTTGCTGCTCCGCCGACCGTCTTCAAGAAGTCTCGTCGTGGATGGTCTGTCATCGTGGTATCCGATCCGATCGGTCGCGTCGATGCATCCGCTGAATGGTACTACAGGAACCGCTCTCGACTCGTCGACTACCTGTTCGACGTGGCTCGTCACTGTGAGGTTCACGTACCGTCCGCTCGTCGGGTCCGTCTTCCCGCCCGCCCGAATCGTCGGCCGATGGTCGGACTCGGGGACGACGTCTCAGCCTGGCACGGCTGCAGCCGTGTGAGAACGGTGTCCCCGAACCGGACGAGCGAACAGCGGAGTGTGAGACGCCGTGCATGGCGCACCGAAGCATTCAACGAACTAACGTATAATATTTGACTAAAACACCGACGGACGCGACTGTCGAGTCTCCTGACCGGTCGCGCTGTCGGAGACGACGACCGAACGTTACCGGTATGCGACGATAAACGACGCCACCCGTTCCGGAAGGCGGTCGAACACGTCCTGCGGAATCCGTGGTACCAGTCGATCCGCGAGCGCCACCAACGGCCTCCGGAGGGCAGTGTAGACGACGGAGACGCCGAGCGTGCCCACGATAACCGCCTGTGCCGTGCCGTCGAAGACGAGCAGCCCCGGGATGGCCAGCGCGCCACAGAGCGCGAGGTCCTCGGGCGCGCCGTCGTACCGGATCCACCGCCGCGGACGAATCCACCGGCCGCTCGCGTGGTTGTACACCGCCCGCTCACCCTGTCCGAGCCAGGGACGCGGTTCGAGACCGCCGCCCGCCGCGTCCATCACGGAGTGGAGCGCGGCCGCGGCGAGGAACAGGGTGACGGCGAGCGTCGTCGGTGTCGTCACCAAGACGGCGACGACGACAGCAGCCAGGGCAGCGACGCTGTAGTAGACGGGAAAGTGCAGCGTCTTGCGGTGGTCGCCCGTGAGGTCGAGGTCGGGGAAGAAGCCCCCGACGGCCGCGGCCAGGACGGGCAGTCCGCCGGCCTCGGGGACGAACAGCGAGACCACGACCGCGAGTGTCACGCCCGCGAGAGCGTGAGTCGTTGCCATCATCACCCCGGAGTTGGAGTTTCGAGGGAAAAACGCTGTCGTGACTCGTGGTATCGTTTCCGAATCACCCCCGGTGCGGGGTCCATCCTTTAAGTTCGGGGCGGCGTACTCCTGGGTATGCGATTTGTTATCGTCGGGTACGGCCGTGTCGGCGCGCGGACTGCACGCGTCCTCAAAGAGGAAGGTCACAGCGTCGTCCTTGTAGAGAACGACGACGGGAAGGTCGAACGCGCCCGCGAAGCGGGGTTCGAGGTCGTCGAGGGCGACGGATCGAACGAGGCCATCCTCGAACGTGCGAACGTCGCGGAGGCCGACGCTATCGGCGGGCTCACCGGTGACCCGAACGTGAACTTCGCGGCCTGTATGATCGGCAAGGAGTACGGCTGTCGGGCGATTATGCGCATCAGCGAGGACTACCGCGAGGAGATCTACGAGCAGTACGCCGAGGACGTCGACGAGGTCATCTACCCCGAGCGCCTGGGTGCGGCCGGCGCGAAAACGGCCCTCCTCGGCGGGAACTTCAACGCCCTCGGCGACCTCACGGAGCGCCTCCAGCTCTCGACGTTCACCGTTCCCGAGGGCGCGCCGGTCGTCGGCCAGCGCGTCTCGGAGGTCGACCTCGGCCCGAAAGCGCGCATCTACGCTCACAGCCACGACCGCGAGGAGATGACGATCCCGCTCCCGGGGACGGAGATCCGGGTCGGCGACCAGCTCGCACTCATCATCGACCTCGATGCCGTCGACGAGGTGAAGGCGGCGCTGCTCGGCGACGCTGTCGAGGCCTGAGGAGGACGCGGAGGTGAAGCCTGAGGACGCTGAGGTAGAGAGTGGTGCCCGCCGTCGCGAGACAGCGCCGACGGCAGGCGACCGGGAGATGGAGCGTCGTCGGCACCGGAATCGGTGCCACACACCGTACAGTCGCGGGGTGTGCCGGGCGCGCGGGTGGGAGGATGGGAACTGAGGCCGTAGTGCGCGCCCATCAGATTCCACCGCAGGTGTCCACTTAAATCCGCGTCAGACGAGCGTGTGACTTCTCCCGAAAAACCAGCCGAGGGGACGGTGGCGTCGTCCGATTCGCCCCCGCGAGTGCGACCGACCGCCGGCGGATCGACAACGCTCTTATCGTGCCGTGTCTACCCCTCCTCGTGACCCGGACCTGGGAGGAACTCTTCGAGCGCGCGGCTGCGTTCGACGCCTCCGAAGACGACATCCGGACGGCGCTCGAAACCATCCGGAGCGACGAGCCCGAAGGAGACGACGACAGGGAGTCCGGCGGTCCGGCTGCGCCGAGTCCCGCTCGCGTTGTCGCCGACGCGGACGTGCTCGCGGCCGACCTCCTTGTCGGCGGCGACTCGCGCGCGGCGCTCGACCACGTCCGTCGCCACTCGTGGGTGACACTCGTCGCCAGCGACGCGCTCCTCGACGACGCGACAGCCGTCGTCGCACGGCTCGCGGACGAGACGCTCGCTGCCGACTGGCGCGAGCGCTGTGCGGCGTGGCACGAACCCGCGGACCACCCCGCCGCCGATCACCCGGGGCTGGCGTCGGCGTATCGGGGTGGCGCGATGCACCTCCTCTCGTTCGACGAGCGACTCGGGAGCGCCCGCGCCGGTGCGTCACTCCAGGAACGCGTCCCGCTCAGCGTCCGCCCACCACGGGCGTTCGCGACGCTGTTCGACGCCGCGAGCCTCTATCAGGAGGTTGTCGGAGGAGAGTATCCGGGCCCCGATTGCGACCCGCGAGGATAGCGAGCCTCCCGACCTCCCCGTCACCCCGCGTCGCTCCGTTCCGGATACCACTCCGCGAACTTCGCGAGCGCCCGCCCCCGGTGTGAGATGCCGTTCTTCTCCTCGGTGGTCATCTCGGCCATCGTCCTCCCGTTGTGCTCGAAGATGGGGTCGTAGCCGAAGCCACCCTCCCCCCGAGGCTCGACGATGCGCCCGCGGACGACTCCTTCGAACAGCTTCACGGGGAGACCGACCCCACCCTCGTCGCCGTCGGGACCCGTCGCGGCCGCGACAGTTCTGTCGTCGCGGTCGATCGGGTCGGGGCTCGCGTCGAAGCCCTCGCCGTCGCAGTACGCGAGGGTACACCGGAAGGCGGCGCGACGGTCCTCCTCGCCCGCGACGAGTTCGGAGACGCGCTCGATGCCGACGGTCCCCTCGACGTACGACGAGTACGGGCCGGGAAAGCCGTCGAGGGCGTCGATGAACAGGCCGGCGTCGTCGACGAGGACCGGCTCATCGGCGTGACGGTACGCTTCCCGCGCCCCGCGTGCGGCGATGGGACCGAGCTCCGGGCTCTGGATCTCCGTGTAGTCGAAGTCGAGCTGGGTGACAGTCGAGCCGAGATAGTCCGTCGCCTCGCGGACCTTCCCGGGGTTCGTGGTGACGTATCTGAGCATATCTGCTCTGACGCCCAGCGGGCAAAAGCAGGTTCGATTTCGCGGCTATCCGAGGGAGTGCCTCAGTCGTCGATGATGACTTCGACGGGGTCGTCCTCGACCGATTCGGTGCCGTCTCCACCCTGTCGTTCGTGCCAGAGCAGCACTGCGACGACCGCGAGGACGACCCACGAGCGCCACGAAGCGAGGTTGATGGTGTAGCCGATGCCGAACGGTTTCTCGACGAGCATGCCCTTGCCCGGCTGCCAGTACGACGAGAGGAGGCGGCCGACGCTCGGTCGTTCGAAGTTGTAGGGGACGCCGAAGATGTTACCGGACTGTGGTTTATCAGCCATACGCATCCGTACGACGGCGCCCGGTAAATGGTTTAGCTTCTCTCTCACACTCTCCGCATCACGAGAGGTCGACCCAGTCCACGTCCCGGCCGACGCCCACGACGACGAGTCGAGCCGTCGCCTCTAGTGTCGTCCAGTCGCCGAGTCGGTCGAGACACGACCACCTACGGACGGGACCGCGGCCGAACGTTTATAGCTGATATTGGGGCCACCGGATCGTATGCGCTGACCTCCGCTGCGGGGCGTACTGCGACGCGGCGGCACGACGCCCCGCCCCCGCGAGTGCCGCCCGTTCGCCTTCCGTACTCGTCGCCACGCTACTGGTACCGACCGCGCCCCTCGACCGCCCGGAGCCGTTCGACGACCTTCTCGGCGCTCTCACCCCCGGCGTCGAGGTAGCCCGCCAGACACGCGTCGAACAGCGGCTCGGGCGTCTCGGCCGTTCCTTCGATGCTTTGCCCGAAGACGTGGAGGTCCATCGCGTGGTCCTCGACGTGGCCCGTGTGGAAACCGAGCCCGAAGTCGACGAAGAACACCACAGGCTCACCTGACGCTCCCGCCACGCGTACGTTCCGCGTCGTCGGGTCGCCGTGGACGATGCCAGCGTCGTGGAGCGTCGCCAGATGCTCGCCTACCCGTCGTGCCGCCTCCGTCGAGAGCGCCCGGGCGAGGTCGACCTCGCCCACGCGCTGTAGCGTCAGCGTCGCCTCCCGGAGGTCGACATCGTACACGAGCGGCGTCGGCACGCCGGCGCGTCGGGCTTCACTCAACAGCCGCGCCTCGGCGACGGTCCGCTCCCGCCGCAGTCGCTCGTCGAGCCTCGTGTGGCGGTACTCCTTCGGGAGCCGGCGCTTCGTCACGACCTCTCCCTCGGTCGTCACCGTCGCCTCGGCCCCGCGGACCGTTCCCGAGTCGGACGGCGCTCGCGAGACCGACTCCTCGGCCCCGCGCCACGTCACCGGCACCTCGTCGGGCCGGAAGTTCGGATCGACCGCGGAGTCCGGAATCGAAAGCGTGTCGCCGGCGTCGTACATCTTCGCGCCGAGGACGGCGATCATCCCGGCGTTGTCTTGGAGGTAGCGCGGTTCAGGTGCGTAAAACGAGGCTCCGCGTGCCTCGCACATCTCGCGGAGCATCGCCCGGAGCCGAGCGTTCTGCCCGACGCCTCCCCCTAACACCAGTTCGTCGGTGCCCGTCAGCGACAGCGCCCGCTCCGCGACCTCCGTGAGCATCGCGAAGACGGTCTCCTGGAGGCCACAGCAGACGTCTTCCACCTCGACACCGTCGTCGTACGCGTCCTTCGCGGCGCTCATGATCCCCGAGAAGGAGAAGTCCATCCCCTTGACCACGTAGGGGAGGTCGACGTACTCGCCGTGTTTCGCCCGCGCCTCGACCTTCGGCCCGCCGGGGTGTGACCAGCCGACGTGTCGAGTGAACTTGTCGATGGCGTTCCCCACGCCCGTATCCATCGTCTCGCCGAGCACTCGATAACGGCCGTTGTGGTACCCCAGGAGGTGTGCGTTCGCGCCCGAGGCGTTCAGACACACCGGCGAATCGAACCCCGACTGATGGCGGCCGATTTCGAGGTGAGCCACCATGTGGTTGACGCCGACGAGCGGGACGTCGAGCGATCCCGAAAGTGCGCGAGCGGCGGTCCCGACGATGCGGAGACAGGGTCCCAGGCCGGGACCGCGCGAGAACGCGACCGCGTCGACACCACCTCTCTCACGGGCGTGTTCGAGCGCCGTCTCGACGACGCACGGGATGGCCTCGCCCATGTGCTCGGCCGCCTCACGCGGGTGAATCCCGCCGCTCTCCGGTTCGTAGGGGTCGGACTCGATGAACACCTCGTCGGACTCGGTGTCGAAGACCGCAGCACTCGCTGCCCAGGCCGTCCCTTCGATACCGAGAACGCGCACCGGTGGCCGAAGTCAGGCCTCTTCGGCCTCGACCTCGGGCTCGTCGCCGCCCGTGATCTTGTTCCGTTCGAGCATGTACTCCTGCTCGACGTCACGGGCGAACGCGGGGCTCTCGTACACCTTCGCGTAGCCGACTGTCTTGCGCATGCCGAACTTCGTGTCGAGCGTGTGGATCACGACCTCGTCCGAGTCCTTGTTCAGCTTCGCGGCGAGACTGTCGCGAACAGAGAGACGAGAGGGGGTCGCTTCCTCGTGGATGACCTCGAAGCGCACGTCCGTCCGGTGTAACATCGGGTTCTCGTCCTCGTCGATGATTTCGATTTCCATGGTCAGTTGCCTCTACTTCGCCCCGAGGCAGCCAAAAGGATTTCGAAGGACGTGACGACGCTGTGTGGGCGCTGCCTGCGGCGGTGCGCCCTGCTCGACTCAGTCTCCGTCGTCTCCGTTCGCTGCCCCCTCCAGAATCGCGAGCGCGACGTCGATGTCCCCCTCGAACCGACCGAGCAGCTCGCGCATTCTTCGGCGCGTCTCCGGTGTGACGCGAATCAGCACCATCCCCGCGTCGGGCTGACCGTAGACGACGCTCGCCCCGTCGGGGGCGGCGACGACGGCCGGGAGCGTCACGAGGTCCTCCTCGCCGTCGACGTCGAGCACCTGCGGGCCGGCCGCGCCGAGCGCCTC
>JBEPYA010000180.1:0-8823 GCA_041641615.1 Salinigranum sp.
ACTGCGCTCGCCGGACTCCTCGACGTTGGCCTCGTCGTTCGTGATCTTCGGTGCGTAGAGGGTGCCCTCGAGCTCCATCGGGTCGTCGTAGCTGGGAATCTCCTCGTCGGCGACGAACTTGTAGATACCCTTGTTGTCGCCGTCCGAGCAGCCGTAGACGGTCTTGAGGTCGTTCTGGAAGTCCGGCGCCTCCCAGGAGGCCCGGCCCATCACGTAGTACTTGATCGGCTCGACATCCTCGGCGTTCGCCGCGTCGGAGTTGCGGAAGTCGAGCTGGTAGCCGTAGCGGTAGGGGTTGGGGTAGACGTCCGCGATGGGGTTGATGTTGTTGTTGTCGCCGTCCTGGTCGACCTGCTCGGCGCCGAGGTAGTACGCGAGGAACTCGACACCGGTCAGCGCCCAGTAGCCCTGGACGTACCAGTCGCTCTCGATGTCGCCGTTGTCTGCGTAGTCGCCGACTGCACCCTGAATCTCGGAGGGGTTCGGGCGGTTCCAGAACTGACAGCCTCCGACGAGTCCTTCGCCGCCGTTCTCGACGATGTCGCTGACAGTGTTGGTCAGCGAGACGCGCGGGTGCGCGTAGTTCTCCTCGGAGGAAACCATCGTGTTCCACGGGCTGAGGTCGCCGTAACAGTTGATACGGGTCCCACCCAGCGCGCGCAGGGCGTCCGTGTTGGCCATGTTGGCGGCGTCACTGGGGTCGGCCTCCCACTCGCCGTCGTCGGTCTGGCTGATCTTGATCCGGCTGACGTTGCCCGGGCTGTTCTCCCAGTTGGTGTAGAGGTACCCTTCCGTCTCCTCGTCGTTCGTGGCGACGAACTGGTTGCAGTCAGGGTTGGTCGCGGCGGCACCGTACTGGGTGCCCGCGAAGTTGTCCATCGTGATGAGTTCGCCATCGGGCGTCTCCGTCACACCCATGCGCTCGGAGTTGCCGATGGGCTCACGAGCCTTCGTGAGGTAGACGTATTCGCCCTCGCTCGAGCGGATCTGGCGGCGCTGTTCTTCTGTCTCGGGGATCGGGAGCTCCGAGAAGTCGTCGTTGTCGCCGTCGAAGTCGAAGTTGAAGCCACTGAAGTAGCCCACTCCGGGGTTGGTGAACTCTCCGATGTTGTCGTCTGCGGGGTGCTGGTTGCTGTACAGGAGCCCGCCGTCCGCGAAGACGAACGGTCCCGTGACCTCCGCCCCGTACGCGGTGTTCGAGAACCGCTTGATCTCACCCTTCACACTCGGCGCACCCGGTGTGTCCGATTCCTCTATCTCCGTTTCGCTCGCGCTCGCGGCACCGCTGGCCACGCCCACGCCGAGCGCGGCAGCCACCGATGACGCCATCAGGTTCCGTCGACTGAAATCGACCATGCGAGTGGACAGCACAACCGTTTCATAAAAGCATTTTATAATATAACTCTAAATTACACGTAATCCGAGTTTGCCTTACAGGGAGGTGATAAGTACTACGCACTCATCTGTTCGATACGTTCCTCTCTATATTCTCTCACGATGAATCGACTCCCCCTCCACGAGTCGCCACAGCGCGACTGAGAGTACGTTCAACCGGAGAGTTACAGACGTTCCCCTCCCGGTATCAGCGATGAGTGCGACGTGGCTCTCCGGCGTGTCTCGGCGGAGGAGCGGCGGTGAACGAGCGTGATATTTGTACCCTTTGAAAACATACGAAATATTATATGAGGGCGAAAATATAAACCGAACTATACGTTTCACCGGGCGGTGTTCCGACTGCTCCATCGGGTCGATCCCGTCTTCGGACCGGTGCTCACCCTAGGGTGGTGGCGACGGAGTGCGGACGGGTTAGCGGAGTCCCTGCTCTTCGGCACCCGCTCGAATCTCCTCGGCACGCTCGCGTACCCAGTCGGTGTATTTGTCGACGAAGTGGGGTTTCCTCCCGAAGAACGACGCGACCCACATCTTATCGTGACTTGGTTGTGTGAGCATGTACGAGGCCAGAATTGCCCGTCCAGCCGCGATGATCACCGGGGGGACACCTCGTTCCCCGGTGCCCGCCTCCTCGAACCCGTTGACGCAGAAGTAGACGTCGGCGTACAGCGTCGCCATCTCGGGGTCGTCGAACTCGACACCCTGGTGCTGGGGTGCCTCGAACCGGAACCGCGGTTCGTCGCTCTCGGGAGCGGAGATCTCGACGATTCGCACGTCGAGAATGTACTGTTCGTACACCGATTCCTGTTCCGTGCCGGTGGGCTGGTGGTCTGTCTTCGACATGGTTGTATCGTTCGTCGCCACATCCCTCCCTCGTCGAGTGAATGTGGCGTTCACGTCGGGGAGTGACGGGAGCGGGATGTAGTACGTTTATAATTCGGATATATACCGAAGGGGAGCGGTACGCGAGGGTCTCGACGGGTACTGACTCGCCGGTGACGACGCGACGGTCGACGGCCACCGTCCCGTCACCCCGACGCCGTTTCGGTCTTATCCGTTACCGTCGTTGCCTTGGTTACCGCTGTGTCCTTGATTGCCGTTGTTACCCTGATTGCCGTCGTTCCCGTTGTCGCCCTGGTCGCCGTCGTCACCGTTGTCGCCGTCGCTGCCTTGGTTACCGTCGTCGCCGTTGTCGCCGTTGTTCCCCTGGTCGTCGTCGCCGTTACCGCCGTTGTCACCTTCGTCGCCGTTCTCCTCCTCGCCGTTGTCACCTTCGCTGCCCCCATTCTCGCCGTCGCCGCTGACGCGGACGGTCCCGTCTTTCGTCTCGAATCCGACGGCCTCGGGGATCCTCTCTTCGAGCGGCGTCGTCACCTCGAGCGGCGTCTCCCCGCTCGCGTTCCCGGTGACCGTGACCGCCGCGACCGCCGTCTCGACGCCGTCCATGTCGACCTCCTCGATCGGACCGAGCGGGAACCGCGCCGCTCCGCCCTCTTCGATTACCGTGGGGCTCCCCGACGCGGTCACGTCGTCGCCGTAGCTCGCGTCGGTGATGGTCGCGACGGACGGGTCGCCGACGCTGACAGTGACCTGGCCACCGGTGTTCGGTAGCTCGCTCAGCAGGTTGGGCCCGTGTGAGAGCGTGATAGCACTCTCGGCGCTCCCGCCCACGTCGACCGCGACCGACTCCGCCGTGAGTATGGGGTTCGGCTGGTAGACGTACAGGCAGTCGTTGGGGTACGAGCGGTTCGACTCGGCGAAGCCGTCCTCACAGCAGAGGACGCGACCGTCGTCCATCACGTAGACGTTGTCGACGTTGCGGAGCGAATCGTTGGCCGCGTCGGGGCCGTCGGTGAAGTCCGGGCCAACGATGACCGGTTCGAGCGTCGAGACGTTGTAGTCGAGATCGAGCTCGCCGCGGTAGACCACGCCGCCGTCGACGCGGTCCATCTGGACGTCGCCCGTCTCGTCCGAGAGGTCGTCGTTGAACTCGGAGATGCCGAAGTAGACGTAGTCGCCGGGACCGGCGTCGGAGACGCTGTCGACACCCTCGGCCTTGTTGAACTCGATGGACGCACCGATCTCTTTGGCTGCGGCGCGGGTCTCGAGGAACGGCACCTTGCGGAGTTCCTCGTCGACCCCGTCGTAGCCGTTCTCCTCGTACTGTTCGGCCCACTCGACGATCTCCTCGTTCGTGATGTAGTTCTGGTTGCCGTTCTCGATGACCTCGAGGTCGGCCTCCTCGATCGCCGCCTCCAGGTCATCCTCCCAGTCGGTGTCGGCGTGGGTCTCGAGGTAGTCGGTCTGGGTCACGTCGTCGTACTCGGCGATCCACTCCTCACACTCCGCGTTGGAGGCGCGACCGAGCGGGATCCACTCGACCTCGAGGGAGACCTCCGCGGGCGAAGCCGGCGGGTCGGCGGTGGTCTCGCCCGTGTTGGTGATCTTCGGCGCGTAGAGGATGCCTTCGAGCTCCATCGGGTCGTCGTAGCTGGGGATCTCCTCGTCGGCGACGAACTTGTAGATACCCTTGGAGTCGCCGTCCGAACAGCCGTAGACGGTCTTGAGATCGTTCTGGAAGTCGGGTGCCTCCCAGGAGGCCCGACCCATCACGTAGTACTTGATCGGCTGTGGGGGGTCGCCGGCCGGGTCGCGGTAGTCGACGTGGTAGCCGTAGCGGTAGGGGTTCGGGTAGACGTCGTCGATGGGCACGGTCGCGTTCTCGTCTGCGCGCTGGTCGTCCCGCTCGGCACCGAGGTAGTACGCGAGGAACTCGACGCCGGCCAGCGCGAACGCGCCCTGGGGGTACCACATCCCCTGGCTCCCGAAGTACTCGCCGATGGCTTCGGGGATCGAGGCGGGGTTCGGGCGGTTCCAGAACTGACACGCGGCGACGAGCCCTTCACCGCCGTTCTCGACGATGTCGCTGACGGTGTTGGTCAGCGAGACGCGCGGGTGCGCGTAGTTCTCCTCGGAGGAGACCATCGTGTCCCACGGCGTCTTGTCGCCGTAGCAGTTGATGCGCGTCCCTCCCAGGTCGCGAAGCGCGTCCGTGTTGGCCATGTTGATCGCGTTCTCCGCGTCGGCCACCCACTCGCCGTCGTCGGTCTGTTCGACGGGGATGCGCGAGACGTTGCCGGGGCTGTTCTCCCAGTTGGTGAAGAGATACCCCTCGGTCCCCTCGGCGTCCGTGGCGATGAACTGGTTACAGTCGGGGTTGGTCGCGGCCGCCCCGTACTGTGTTCCCTCGAACTCGTCCATCGTGATGTCGAACTGGTCGGGGGTCTGCGTCACGCCGAGGCGCTCCTCGTCGTTGTTGATGGGGTCTCGGGCCTGCGCGAGTATCTCGAAGGTGTGTTCCGCCGACCGGACCTGACCCTGTTCCTCGATGGTCGTCGGGATCGACATCTCCTCGAAGTCGTCGTTCGACCCCTCCATCTCGAACTGGAACCCGCTGAAGTAACCGATGCCCGCCCGGTCGTACGGGGGCTGGTTCGCCTTCGCCGTCGGCTTCGGTTCCGCGTACTCGGGGACCGTGTCGTCGAACAGGTCGGGGTCGCGGGTGCCCTGGTAGGGGTGCTGGAGGCTGTGGAGGAGCGACCCGTCCGCGAAGACGAAGGGACCGGTAACCTCAGCGCCGAAGGAGGTGTTCGAGAAGCGCTTGAGCTCCCCCTTCACGCTGGGCGCGCCCTCGGTATCGGACTCGTCGATCTCGGTTTCGCTCGCGCTCGCGGCACCGCTGGCCACGCTCGCTCCGAGCGCCGCTGCTACCGAGCTCGCCATCAGGTTGCGTCGACTGAGGTCGACCATACCCTGATTGACTCACCCCCGTTCTTTCAAATTTTTCACTATTTTACATCACTGTTCTCTTCGGCTGAACGTTGGCATCGAAGAGGTATCTACCGCTCGTCCCTACCCGAGCCCTTGCTCTGCCGCGCCCGCTCTGATCTCCTCGGCCTGCCCGCGGACCCACTCGACGTACTTTCGAACGCGGTGCGGTTTCTTCCCGAAGAACGACGCCACCCAGTCGCGGTCGATTCCGGGTCGCGTGAGGAGGTACACGGCGAGGGTCGCACGCCCGGCCCCGATGACCTCCGGGGGGACGCCCCGTTCGCCCGTCCCCTCCTCGACGAACCCGTTGGTACAGAAGTAGACGTCGGCGTACAGCGCCGCCGTCTCGGGGTCGTCGAAGACCGCTCCGACGTGGTCGGGCGCCTCGAACCGGTACCGGGGTTCGTCCGCACCCGGCGGCGTGGTCTCGACGATACGGACGTCGAAGACGTACTGCTCGTGGACCGATTCGTGGGCCGCCTCGTGTGTTCGGTAGTCCATGTTCGACCTCTGTCTCTCCACGTCCGTTGCGGTGGCCGTGGTCGCCAGTCCGGAGGGTTCCAACGCTGTCGCTGCTGTACTCATCTATCCCGCGACTCCACTTTACCCTTGCCCCGGGTCAGTTGCGTCGCCGCGTCTCCGGGAGACGTCCGACGTCGTCGTCCCGGTCTCCGCCGTCGAGTCGGTGCAGAACGTGTCTCTGAAAAACAAATTTTAAATCATCATACACAGATTGCTATCGTGGTTCACAACCATGACTGACGTAACCCTCGACGTGGCGAAGGAACTGATCGCTGCCGCCGAAGCACGCGCCGACGAGATTGACGTCCCGATGTGCATCGCCGTGATGGACGACGGAGCGAACCTCGTCGGCTTCCACCGAATGGACGACGCGCTGCTGGCGAGCATCTCCATCTCACAGAACAAGGCGTACAGTGCCGTCTCGCTGAAACTGGACACGGAGACTGTCTGGGAGGTCTCACAGCCCGGCGAGTCGCTGTACGGCCTCGGAAACACGAACGACGGGCGCATCATCACGTTCGGTGGAGGGATTCCCCTCGAGTCCGACGGCACAGTGGTCGGTGGTATCGGCGTCTCGGGCGGGAGTGCCGAGGAGGACGTGGACGTCGCGTCCGCTGCTGTCGACGCCTTCGAGTCCCTGTAACGGAGCGCATACCCGCCGCCCACCCCGCTTCGTTTCTTACTCCCGTCGTCGCCGCGCTGTCGACGCAGTCTCGCGACCCGACTCCCGTGGCTTCCCACGATACGCCACTCGTCAGCCGGCCGGTCGGGGAGATGCGACGACGCCAGCTGCGTCGAGTCGGGAGCGTGACCAGCCGCGCGGGACGGTGGCTAACCTACCGTCTTCAACGGCGTCCCTTTGGCGAGTCGCGCCGAATTCGCCCCGAGTTTGCGCGCGACGTCCGAGTCGACCTCGCTGACGTCGAAGACAGGCGAGTCGTCGGCGAGTTCTTTGTGGTGGACGACGATCCGCGACTCGTAGACGCTGACGCCGACTTTCAACGCGGATTCGAGCGCCGCATCGTACGCGACCTCGACGCTGTCGCTATCGAAACCGAACTTGACGAGCCAAGAGACGCCTTCCTCCTCAATGCCGTGTTCGATGTACTGGACACACTCGGGTTCTTCATCGCCGACACAATGCACGTGGACCCGCGGAATCTCGTCGTCCTGGTCGATCGGACCGCGACAGTCGCTCATGCCTTTGTTATACGTTCACACGTACAAATCGTCTATGGTGATCGGATGTCCGGCGCGGCCCCGGGAGCGGTGTCCCGTCAGCTCGTCCGTGCCGGCGTCCGTTCGAGCGACGTCGACAGCTCCATCGGCAGTTCGAAGTCGAGATAGTCGCCCCCGCCGATGTGTGAGAGGACGAGACCGGTCGCGACGGCGTTCCGTGGTCCTTTCTCGGCCCGGACGTTCGCTCGCCCGCAGACGATGCCGTACTCCGCGAGTGCATCGGAGACCATCTCTGGAATCTCGAAATCGAGCGACGACCGGCCGACCATCACGACGAACGGGATTTGCCGGATGCTCTCGGTCGGAGTGATGAGGTTGAGCGCCCGTTCGGCGTTTCTGACGAACACTCGTCGCTTCGCCCGACGACGAATCCGCCGGATTTCTTCGGGGGACTTGTCGACCGGGACAGGTCGCATTCCACCGTCGTCTTCGAGGAGGATGGTGCGTCCGAAGAGGTTCGGGTCTACCGGCTCGTCGAGGAAATCGACGGTTCCGTCCTCCTCGCGGATACTGAAGAGCGTCTGTACCTTCGCGGACGGGAACTTCTTGACCGCCTCGGCCAGATCTCTATCGTCGAGTCCGAGTTCGGAGTCGATGAGCATCGTGACCATGTCGCCAGCTCCCGAGAGGTGGATCGAGTCGATCCGCTTCTCGGTGTCCATATACGCCGCGTCGGTCGACCCGCCGCCCATATCCAGGATGGCGACGGGCACATCCGTCCCAGGCGTCGTGAGCGAGCCGAGCACAGCCATGTTCGCCTCGACCCCCTGGATGACCACTTCGGCGCCGAGCTCCTCCTCGATGCCGTCGGCAATCTGTTGCATCGGGAGCTGCTGTGTCTTGACCATCGCCGCCAGCGCTACCGCGCTCTCCATGCTGTGCTCGCCGGCAACCGACCCCTCGACCTTCTGTGGAACGAGGGTGTCGACGGCCATGATGTCGCGGATTTCGATGTCGTCGACCGGCTGGCCGGTCACGTCCGCCATACTCGCCCGTGCCCGGTTCAACATGCCGCCGATGTTCGACCCGCTCTCGCCTTGGACGTCCGAGACGGGCCACGCGTTCATCACGGCGTCCATGATGATGTCGGCCCCCTCGTCGACCGGTACCTCGGTCGTCGCCCCTCGTTCGTCGAGTATCTGGAGCTTTCCAGCCGGAATCGTCCGCTCCTCGACGTCGCCCTGTGGTGTCTTGATTACGACGGCCGACTTGTTACCGACGAGCGCGCGGGCCACCGGGATGATCTTCTGGGTCTCCTCCGACGAGAGGTCGAACACCGTGGCGATGCCGTAGGGGTTTGACAGTTCGTCGATGGTCTTTCCGGTAGCCTGCTGAGCCACCTCGACGGCTGTCGGCTGGCCGCGCGGAATCTTGTCCAACTGTGACACTTCATCGATGATGGGGACCTCGATGTTGATCCGGTTGTGGATCAACACTGCGTCGTCCCGCTGGACGATTGCCCCGTTGATTTCGTACCCCGCCGCGGTCCACTCGTTAATGATTTCAGCCGCGACGGCGAAGTCAACCGTCTCGGGGACGAGAAAGACGATCGGTTCTTCCGGGTCGTGGTCGTCCATGTCGTCCGTGATCTCAATCGACTGCCCTGTCCCGAGACCGACGCCCCCCGGCGTCGAGGGGTCGTGGCCGATCATTGTCGATTCCGTGATGACGGTCTCCGTGATCGTCTCCATCGCCACGTCGCCGATAACGGGCGCTGCCTCGTTGAGCAACACCAAGTCGATCTCCGAGACGTTAATCGACGCCGACTTCGCCGCCCGCGTAAGCGCGTTCACCACCCCCGGCACGTTCTTCTTCGTCCCCTTCAGCCCCGTCGTCATG
>JBEPYA010000181.1:0-8814 GCA_041641615.1 Salinigranum sp.
GAGCGTCGGTGCGCGCGGGTCGTCCCAGCCGTCGAGTTCCCCGGCGTCGATCTTCGCCTTCAACGTCGAGGTCGAGAGTTTCACGTCGTAGGCGTCGACGTTGACGTGGCCCCAGTGGATCACCTCGGGGTAGTCCCAGCCGAAGTAGTCGTAGACGAACCGCTGACGCTTCGCGGAGTCCTGGAGGTCGATGCCGCGGATGATGTGGGTGACGTCCAGAAGGTGGTCGTCGACCCCCGACTGGAAGTCGAGCATCGGCCAGCATCTGAACTCGGACGCTTCCTGGCGGGGGTGAGGCGTATCGACGACCCGGAAGGCGACCCAGTCGCGGAGGGCGGGGTTCTTGTGCCCGATATCGGTCCGGACGCGAAGAACCATCTCACCCGACGCGTACTCGCCCGCCACCATCGCGTCGAACTCCTCGCGGACCGCTTCGGTTCCCTTCTCCCGGTGCGGGCAGGCCTCACCGCTGTTCTTCAGTTCCGAGAACTCCTCCTGAGGACAGGAGCAGGTGTACGCGCCGCCGGCGTCGATGAGGTCGCGGGCGTACTCGTAGTAGGTCTCGACGCGGTCGGACGCCTTCACCACCTCGTCCGGTTCGAACCCCAGATAGTCGATGTCGTCGAGGATGGCGTCGTACGCGTCGAGGTCGGGCCGCTTCGTCTCGGGGTCGGTGTCGTCGAAGCGGACGACGAACGACCCGTCGTATCGCTCCTTGTAGGTGCCGATGACCGCCGGCATCCGGGCGTGGCCGACGTGCCACGGGCCGTTCGGGTTGGGCGCGGCGCGCATCCGCACCTCGTCGTACGCCTCGACGTTCGGGAGGTCCGGGAGGGTATGTTCCTCGCCTTCCTCGTCGGCGTCGAGTTCCTCGATCTTCTCCGGGGCGAGCTCTTCGAGACGCGCGCGTTTCTCCTCCGTCCCCATGTCGTTGATCCGCTGGACGACTGGGGCCACCACCCCGGGCACCTCGTCACCGTGCGGTCGGAAGTCCGGGTTCTCGCCCATCAGCGGTCCCATCACGGCGCCGACGTCGGCGTCGCCGTCGTGTTTGAGCGCGTTGAAGAGGGCGTGTGCCTCCGCCTCCCGTTCGACGCGCTCGCGGAGTTCGTCTTCCATTGCCTCCTCGTCCGGCCGGGGTCGGCAAAAGAGACCCGGATTCCTGGCCTCAGTCGGCAGGGACGCGGGCAGGGGTACGTCAAGGAGTAGCACGGGGAGACGTATGAGTGTTTCGCGCCGCCGAACGCAGCGACGTGGTGCTCGGTGCACACCGACGGGGTGCGTGCCCCGGTTCGGTACCTCGGAGGCCGGCACCCGACCGTCGACCGTGGGCGACGGTCGCGAGCCGAGCGCCGGCCGGGACGACGTTAGTAGCCGCGGGTGATGAGGTAGTCCGCGATGTCGGCCAGCAGGCCCCGCGCCTCGTTGTCGGGGAGCACTTCGAGGCGGGACTTGCTCTTCGCGACGAGCTCGGTCGCCGTGGTCCGAGCGTATTCGATGCTGCCCGCCTCGTTCAGCTTCGCGACCGCCTCGTCGACCTCCGCCTCGGTGAGTTCCTCGGGGTGCTCGGCGTCGACGAGTGCGTCGACGTCGACGCCCTGCTGTCGGGCGTGCAGCGTGATGAGCGTCTCCTTGTCCTCGACGAGGTCGGAGCCGCGCTGTTTGCCCAGTTGCTCGGAGGGGACCGTGAGGTCGAGGACGTCGTCCTGAATCTGGAAGGCGCTGCCGGCCTCGACGGCGTACTGGTGGAGCGCGTCGACCACCTCGTCGTCGGCGTCGAGGAGGATGGGTGGGATGGCGGCGGCGGCCCCGAACAGCACGGCGGTCTTCGACTCGACCATCTCGAGATACTCCTCGGGGGGGACCTCCGTTCGTCCCTCGAAGTCGACGTCGAGCGCCTGTCCCTCGCAGATGTGGGTGCAGGTCGTCGCCAGCGTGCGGGTGGCACGGAGCCCGTTCTCGGCGCGCGCGCCGGTGTGGGTGAGGATCTCGAACGCCTTCGAGTAGAGCGTGTCGCCCGCGAGGATGGCCGTGTCGGTGCCGTACTCGACGTGGACGGCCGGCACCCCACGACGGAGCGCGTCGTCGTCCATGATGTCGTCGTGGATGAGGGTGAACGCCTGGATGACCTCGATGCTCATCCCCGCCGCGAGGACGTCGATTCGGTCGCCCGAGAGGGTCGGAAAGTCGGAGTACGGCTCGGACCCCGGCTCGACGTCGAGGAGCGCTTCGGCGGCCAAGAGCGAGACGGTCGGCCGGAGCCGCTTGCCGCCGGCTAACATCAGGTACCGCGACGCCTCCCAGAGCCGCTCGGGCTCCGCCAGCGGGAGGTAGTCGTCGATGGCCTCGTTGACGACGCGGCGACGCTCCTCGACCGCGGCGAGCACCCGCTCCTCGGTCGCGTTCGCGTCGGAGGCCATCAGTCCACCAGCTGGATCATGTTGCCGTTCCGCGTGACGTGCAGGTCGCGCCCCAGCGCGTACCCCTGGTTCTCGGCGAGGTCGACGTACGGCGAGAAGCCCTTGAGGTTCTGGTGGGCGGGGATGACGTGCTTCGGCTGCAGCGCCTGCAGCATCGT
This sequence comes from Salinigranum sp., assembly GCA_041641615.1. Classification (GTDB taxonomy): domain Archaea; phylum Halobacteriota; class Halobacteria; order Halobacteriales; family Haloferacaceae; genus Salinigranum. The sequence goes on from JBEPYA010000181.1 coordinate 2,579, forward strand.
GTAGTGACCCTCCTCGCGGAGGTGGCCCGAGACGTGGATGTCGTCGTAGATGCGCGCGCCCTGCATCTTCAGGAGCTTCTCGGACTGGTAGCGCTGCCCCTCATTGGTCGGCTCGGGGATGACCCGCGCGGAGAAGATGACCTTGTCGCCGTCGTCGAGTTCGAACGGCGTCTCACCGCGGCCCATCCGCGTGAGCATCGCGCGCGGCTCGCCCTGGTGGCCCGTCACGATGGGCAGGAAGTTCTCTTTGCCCTCGTTCATGATGCGCTTGAACGTTCGGTCCACCGATTTCCGGTGGCCGTACATCCCGACGTCGTCGGGGAAGTCGACGAATCCCAGCCGCTCGGCCGTCCCGGAGTACTTCTCCATCGACCGGCCCAGCAGAACGGGCTGGCGACCGATGTCCTTCGCGAATTCGACCAGGGAAGTGACGCGGGCGATGTGCGACGAGAACGTGGTGGCGACGATGCCGCCTTCGTAGTCCTCGATGGACGTCATCACGTCCCTGAGGTGGCGGCGGGCGACGGCCTCACTCGGCGTGCGGCCCTTGCGTCCGGCGTTGGTACAGTCCTCGATGTACGCCAGGACGCCCTCACCCTCGCGGCCGATCTCGCGGAAGCGCTTCATGTCGATGGGGTCGCCGATGACCGGCGTGTGGTCCATACGCTTGTCGAGGCCGTAGACGATGGCCCCCTCGGGCGTGTGGAGGACGGGGTTGATGGCGTCGATGATGGAGTGGGTGACGTTGACGAACTCCAGCTCGACCCGCTCGCCGATGGACATCGTCTCGCCCGCGGACATCTTCACCAGGTCGTTGTTGACGTTGAACTTGTTCTCGCCCTCGATCTGCTGGCGGACGAGTTCGATGGTGAAGGGCGTCGCGACGACGGGGGCGTCGTACCGGTGGGCCAGCTTCGAGATGGCACCGATGTGGTCGAGGTGGCCGTGTGTCGGGACGATCGCCTTCACGTCCCCCTCCAGATCCGACATCACCCGGTCGTCGGGGATGGCACCCATGTCGATCAGGTCGAGACTGTGCATCTGTTCGGTTTCGACGTTGTCGTGGATGAGAACCTGCGAGAGGTTCAGACCCATGTCGAAGACGACGACGTCGTCACCTGCGCGGACGGCAGTCATCTGCCGCCCGACCTCCTCGTAGCCGCCGATTGTTGCGATTTCGATTTCCATGGTAGCACTGAAACGCGACGTTTGCTCGCGCGTATGTGAAATCCAGCGGATGTGGCGGAAGCCACAGGCCCCGGCGTCTTACAGCCTGTCGGTCGGTGGGTCCCGCAGTACGGCTCGACGCCGCACTTACCCGCGGGAGTGTGGTAGTGAAGGGCTACACGCCCGGGTATTAAAAGCCCACGGGTTAGGCGACGCGTCCGGCGGTCACGACGAGTGCGACCGGTCGGGGGAGCGGTCGTCACGGCGGCTCCGCGCCGTCGCGCTCGGTGTCTCGGTCGTCACTGCTCTCGGTGGTCGGTTGGCGCGTGAAGATCTTATCTCGATTTTCGAAGCGATGGACGTGGACCGAGCCAGGAGGGATAGTTCGCGACGAACGCCGACGTCGACGAGACGACGCGGCCGAACGGCTGCCCGCCTCGGCGAGGGTTCGCTCGGCCGAGCGGAACACGGCGGCGATAGGGTCACGGACCCGATCCGCCCGCTCGGCAGACGGTACGTTTATTAACGCGACAGATGGCTGTTGAGGTATGAGCGGACGACCGCTGGACGTACTCGAGGCGTCGCTCGACGCGCTCGTCACGGTCCATCTCAAAGACGGCACCATCTACCACGGTATCCTCGCGGGCTACGACCAGCACATGAACCTGGTTCTCGAGAGCGACGAGGCGGACGCGGACGTCCACGGCGACCTCGACGCGACAGCAGTGCAAGACACAACGATTATACGCGGCGACAACGTCGTGACGATAACAACATGACTGGCGCAGGAACGCCGAGCCAAGGGAAGAAGAACAAGACGACTCACGTGAAATGTCGCCGCTGTGGCGAGAAGTCCTACCACGTGAAGAAGAAGGTCTGCGCGTCCTGTGGCTTCGGGAAGTCGGCCAAGCGCCGCGAGTACGCCTGGCAGTCGAAAGCCGGCGACAACTGAATCGGGCCGCCGTCACCGCCGGTCGACCGTGCGGCGACACGGCGACCCGGGAGTGACCGACGACTGTTCGTCCGATCCGACGACTGTTCGTCCGACCGACGGACGACGCGCAATTTTCTCACCCTCACTCCGACCCGCAAGCGGACGCGCCGCCGTCCCTCGCCGTTCGACCGCTCGTTCTTCTCCGCTCCTCCACGCTCGCGAGTGACTCGTCGCTTCGATACTCGGAGCACAGCGTACGCGATGGGCCGACGTTCGGGTCGTCGTCGACCACCGGAGAGAATACACGTTCATGTATATCCACCGGACGACGATACGGAAATACAGCACAATCACGGGTCTTTTTTACCGCTCGGCTCGCATCCCTCTCGTATGGCACACGGGCGGGACACACTCCCGGAGGGACCGACAGAGAAGTGCGGTGTCGTCGGTCTCTCGCTGGCCGACCGAGCCGCTGCACGGCCCATCTACTACTCGCTGTACGCCCTCCAGCACCGGGGGCAGGAGTCGGCGGGTATCGTCACCCACGACGGGTTCCAACAGCACAGTCACGTCGACATGGGCCTGGTGGGGGACGCCTTCTCCGAGTCGGACCTCGAAGGGCTGAACGGCACCACCGGCATCGGACACGTCCGCTACCCCACCGCGGGGAGCGTCGACAAGTCCTGTGCGCAGCCCTTCACCGTCTCGTTCAAGTCGGGGTCGCTCGCGCTGTCGCACAACGGCAATCTCGTCAACGCGGACGAGATCCGCGACACGCTCGCGGAGAAGGGTCACGCATTCACCTCCGACGGCGACACCGAAGTGATCGCCCACGACCTCGCGCGCAACCTGCTCGAAGGCGACCTCGTCCGTGCAGTGAAGGCGACCATGGGCCGAATTCACGGCTCGTACTCGCTCACGATCATGCACGACGACACCGTGCTCGGCGTCCGAGACCCCGAGGGAAACCGCCCGCTCTGCCTCGGGAAACTCGACGACGGGTACGTGCTCGCGAGCGAGTCGGCCGCCATCGACACGCTGGGCGGCGACCTGATGAGAGACGTCCGCCCGGGCGAACTCGTCTTGCTCGACAGCGACGGCTCGGGGTACGACTCCTTCCAGCTCGTCCAGCGAGAGAACACCGCCCGCTGTTTCTTCGAACACGTCTACTTCGCCCGCCCGGACTCGCGCATCGACGGGACGCTCGTCTACCAGGCCCGCCGCTCCCTGGGCCGAAAACTCTGGGAGGAAAGCGGCGTCGACTCCGACGTCGTGATGCCCGTCCCCGACTCCGGCCGCGCGTTCGCCTCCGGCTACGCCGAGGCCGCCCAGGACGACGGTGCCGAGGTCGAGTTCGCCGAGGGGTTGATGAAGAACCGCTACGTCGGCCGAACGTTCATCATGCCGACGCAGGACGAGCGCGAGCGAGCCGTTCGGCTGAAACTGAACCCCATTCGGAGTACGATCGAAGGCCGTTCGGTGACCATCATCGACGACAGCATCGTCCGCGGGACGACCTCTCGCCAGCTCGTGAGCCTCCTCCGCGACGCCGGCGCCGACGAGGTCCACGTCCGCATCGGAGCCCCGCCCATCGTCGCTCCCTGCTACATGGGCATCGACATGGCCACGCGCGAGGAGCTCATCGCGGCGAACCGTTCGGTGGAGGACATCCGCGACGAGATCGGTGCAGACTCGCTGTCGTACCTCTCGATCGACGCCGTCGCCGAGGCGCTCTCTTCCTCCCGGGCCGACCTCTGTCTCGGCTGCGTCACCGGCCAGTATCCGTACGACATCGACGACGAGGAGACCGACCGCCCGGTCGAACGACCCGTCGTAACTGACTCTGCACCGGCCGACGACTGACGCTCCGCCCCACGCACGGGCGGGCGCTCACCGCTCGTCCCCGTTATTCGTCTCGTCCACGTGCTCCTCACGACGCAGCCGACCCGTGAACGTCCGATCCGCGGTCGAGCCGTTCTGGTACTCGTCGAAGAATATCTCCGAGAGAGACCACATCAGTTATGACTGAACCTGTCGTATCACTCGTATGATGTGTGACCGACGGTCGTGGACGGTCCGCGTATGACCGAACACGTCCTGGTTCGGGCGCAGTTCGACCCCATCTCGGACCAGTCGGTATCCGTCGTCGTCGCCGAGGCGCTCTCGCTGGTCGTGGAGTCGGCCATCGACCTCCCGCCGCTCGCACACTCTATCGACACGGATTCGCTCGACGGTCTGTTCACCCCGCACGCGGGTCCCCCAGCGAGCGACCTGCGACTCACGTTCCCGTACCAGCAGTGGCACGTGACCGTCACCGGAACGGGCGAGATCCTCATCAGTGACCGGTCGGGCCGTCAGTTACCGAACGACTGAGACGGGCCGCGGCGACACCTCGGTCGGCGACGCGGAGCGTCCGGTCCATCCGTCCACGTCGACCCCGCGAACGTGTTCGGGACAGTCGGTTCCCGCCTCCACCGTCTACCGGCGAGCATGCACGGACTCTCACCGTTCGGCTCGGCCGACGAGGAGTTCGACGACCCGGAGACGTTCGTCTCCGACCACCTCCCCGACCCGGGATCGTTCCTCGAAGGGGGGTGCGTGCTCGACGGCGAGAACCACGCCGTGGTCCACGGGTGGACTCACGACGTCTTCGAGGCACGCGGCGTCTACGACGCGACGTTCGGCTACAACCTCGCTCGACTAAACTTCGACGCTCGCCACCCCGACGCCGGCATCCGGTACGCGCTCGGGGACGGGGAACTCCGCGCCGAGTTCACGCCGACGACGGCGTTCTGTCCGCAGGCGGAGACGCTGGCCGTGGCGGCGTTCCGCGCGTGGAACGACCGCGGCGACGGCGCAACGACGCCAGCCCCGCCCGGCGTTCTCGACCACGTCGAGCGCGTTCGGGTCCGCCTCGCACCGCTCCACCGCGACCACGAGGCCATCAACGACCGACTCCGGGCCCTCGAAGCCGACCCCGACCGCTGACCGAACGTGTTCGGGGGAACGGTCGGGGGGTTGGCGTCCCATCTCTCGTGTATGTCCGAGACAGTCGACGCGAGCCTCTCGGCGTTCGACGAGAGCGTCCCGGCCGACCGCGAGCACATGGTGGTCGACGTCGCCACCGCGCCGCCGCCGAAGCCGCTGACGCGAACGCTCCGTGCCTTGGCCGAACTGGGAGACGACGAGGTTCTCCTCCAGGTCAACGACCGCGAGCCGACGCACCTCTACCCGAAACTCGACGAACGCGGCGTGGCGTACGCGACGGTCGAACGCGAGGGAACCACCCTCACGGCGATCTGGAAACCATGAGTCGGGTCCGGACGTCCACCGAGGCGTCGCCCTCGTCCGACGCGTCCCCCGATGCCGACCCGCACGGCGACGACGTCGACAGCGACGACCTCCGTCGACTACTCACCGCCCGGGCCGGCGAGGTCGTCGCCGCGGAACGAGAGCGGGCACTACGTGGGTTCGACGACGACTCCGGGGCACGGCGCGTCCTCTCGACGATGGCCGTCCGAATCGCCGTGCAGGCCGTCGAACCCGCCGTGGTCGCGTCCGAGCGCGGTGGCGACGGGGTCAGAGACGTCGCCGCAGAACTGTTCGCCGCCGAGTGACCGGGGATGCCGCCGCTTAGCTCCGGGCCAGCACGACGAGTGCGGTCGCCGGCCCCTCGTCGGTCGCCCGGGGCGAGACCTCGCTCTCGCCGCCGAACCGGAGGCAGTCGCCCGCCCCCACTCGATAGGTGTCGTCGTCGACACGAACCGCGAACCGCCCGTCGACGACGAAGAAGACGACGTTTTTGCCGGGGTGAGCGTGCGGTGCGACGGACTCGCCCGCGGCCAGGTTGAGGTGGACGACTTCGGGTTCCCTGTCGCCCTCGAACGGCCGGACGGTCCCTTCCAGCGACTCGAGCGAGCAGACTTCGACCGCCTCGGCTCCAGTCATCGTTTTCGGAACTCCGCGACGAATCGGTTCTCCGCCTCCTCGCGCACCTGGTACGCGTCGCCGTCGAACGCGTCGACGTCGAACGCGTCGACCTCGGCCTCGAACTCGTAGTACAGCGGCGAGGGGTCGTGGTCGTTCACGACGACGAGCGTCTCGCCGGCGTCGAGCGCATCGAACGCGTCGTGGA
>JBEPYA010000182.1:0-8806 GCA_041641615.1 Salinigranum sp.
CCCGGGAAGGCGCACGTCCTCGGGCGCGGTCACCTCGCGCCGCGAGCGAAGTTTGTCGAGGACGTCGTACGCGAAGAGGAACGTCCCGGCGATGAGCATGGTGTCACCCGGCATGCGCGCCCAGAACAGCAGCTGCACGACGTCGCGCTGGTAGAACGCGAGGCTCCGCGCGGCGTCGTAGCTGGCGGTGAACGCCGTCTCCAGCTGGAGGAACCCCACGGGGAGGACGGACACGAACACCATGAGCGCGAGGCCGGCGTTCCAGAGCCAGAACGCCCACCGGAGCCGCCGACCCGACCACTCCGTCGTGGCGATGCGGAGCATGTACGTCGCCATGCCGATAGCGAGGAAGCCGAACGCGCCGAACATCGCGGCATGGGCGTGACCCACCGTGAGGTAGGTGCCGTGCTCGTAGTAGTTCACCAGTGGAAGGTTGATGAAGAAGCCCAGGACGCCGGCTCCGACGAAGTTCCACGCGCCCGAGGCGATGATGAACATGAACGGCAGAGTGTAGGGGAACGCCTCGCCCTGGCCGACGAGCGTGCGGTACTCGTTCAGCGCCTCGAAGAGGATGAACACCAGGGGGAGAAGTTCGAGCGTCGAGAAGGCGCTTCCGATGGGCACCCAGAGGTCGGGGAGGCCGACCCACCAGTAGTGGTGTGAGACGCCGATGACGCCCGTGCTCATGACCAAGAGCGCCTCGAACATCACCGCCTTCTCGGCCGATTTCCGTCTCAGGAGGTTCATCTAGACGAGGGTGATGCCGACGATGGCGACGATGAAGAACTCGAAGGCGCCCTCGACCCACATGTGGACGACCCACCATCGCCAGAACTCGGTGACGACGATGTTCGTCGTCGGCGTGTAGAGGAAGCCCGCGACGAACAGCAGGGCGATGGAGCCGCCCGCGTACAGGATCATGTGGGCGAGGCCGTACCGTTCCTCGCGCTTCAGGAGGGGCCTGAAGCCGCGCGCGACGAGTGCGGCCCACGCGAGGAACCCGAGGAGGAGACCGGCCTGCCAGAGCTTCCCCACTTCGAGGTATTCGAGCCCCTCGTTGCCGAGTATCCACCAGAGCGCGCCGTCGATGTAGCCCTGTGCGCCGAGCCAGATGCCGGCGAGACCGCCCACGGCGACGACGACGAGCGCGCCCAGCAAGCCGTAGACGTACCGGCTCTGGTTCTCGGGTTCGTAGCCGGTCAGGAGCGCGGGGAGGAACAGCCCCGCACCGAGCCACAGCGTGGCGATCCACAGCACGCCGAGGTCGATGTGCCAGGTCTTCGCGAGGGCGAAGGGCAGGAGCTGGAGGACACTCACCCCCAGGAGTTCGCCGAGGCCGAAGAACCCAGCGCGCTCGACGTAGAAGTGCGCGAGTAGCCCCCCCAGGAGCACCTGCCCGCAGAACAGCAGGGCGGCGACGGGGACGAACGACAGCGCCGCCATCTGACTCGGCACGAGGTCGATGTCGCCGGGACGGGGCACGTCGATGCGCTCACGCTCGGGTTCGGGCAGGTCGACAGAGCGGTAGAGCCAGATGCCGAGTCCCGCTGCACCGACGAGGAGGATCATCGCGACGACAGACCACGTCATCGCCGCGCCGGTGGGTTCGTTGCCCGCGTCGGGCGCGTACGGCCAGTCGTTGGTGTAGGTGTGGGTCGACCCCGGCCGCTCGGTGTGGGCGGCCCACGCGGTCCAGAGCGCGAAGTCGGCGAAGTCGCGCGCCTCCTCCTCCGAGGAGATCATCCCGGCCGGGACACCCCGCTCGGGTGCGCCCTCGTGGTATCTCTCGACGTAGGTCTCTCGCACCTGTTGATGTGCCCAGACTTCGGCCGCGGAGTACTCGATGGGGCCGCCGTCGTACCCCTGGTCGAGGTCGGTCTCGACGCGGCTGTCGACGGCGGCTTGTTCCTCGGCCGAGAGCGACTCGTACTCGCTTCCGTACCGCTCGCGGGCGTAGTACGTCTTCATGTACTCGGTCTTCAGGTCCAGCGCGTCGGCGGTGTAGTCCTCGCCGAAGTACGCGCCGTTGCCGAGTATCGAGCCGTGGTTCATCATGCCGTCCCGCTGGAAGGCGACCTTACCGGCCCGGATGTCTCCTTCGGTCGAGATCGTCTCGCCGTCCGGTCCCTCGATCCGATCCGGGATGGGCGGGGCCTGTTCGTACGCGAGGTACGCCCCGGCACCCATCACGACGAGGTTGAACACGAAGACGGCGACCAGTACGCGCGCGATGGTTCGTCTGCGTATCTTCATCCCAGTCGACCGTTCGCGGGCGCCGTTTACCTCCCCCACGCCGCTTCTCAGGTGACGACACCTCCGGCGAACACGTTCGGCAGAGAGGGAAAAACCCCTGACCGATCGAGCGTCACCGGACCGACGAACGAGGGTCAGTGAGTGGCCGTGGGCCCACGAACGACAACGGTTATGCGTGTTTCTCCCATCACTACCCACATGGCTCAACGGTTCCCCGACCTCGGACGCGAGGTCCCCGAGATCACCGCCGAGGCATTGAAACGGCGGCTCGATGCAGGCGAGGAGTGGACGCTGCTCGACACCCGGCGCCCGGAGGACTTCGCCGCGTGGCAGCTCTCTCATCCCAACATCGAGGCGGTGAACATCCCTTTCACGGCGTTCTTGGACGGGGACGATCCGGCCGACGGCGTTCCCCGGAACGTCCCACCAAGAGACGCCGACCGGCCGCTCGTCACCTGCTGTGCGAAGGGCATCTCGAGCCTCTACGTCGCCGAGTTCCTCACCCGCGAGGGATGGGACGTCTACGGACTGGCCGACGGGATGGTGGGCTGGGCGCGGCTGTACGAGTCGCGCGAGGTCGCTTCGGGCGAGGACGCGACCGTGGTTCAGTACCACCGCCCTTCGTCGGGCTGTCTCGCGTATCTGGTGGTCTCCGGGGAGGAGGCGCTCGTCGTCGACCCGCTTCGGGCGTTCGCCGAGCGATACGTCGAGGACGCCCGGGAGCGCGGAGCGGAGGTCGTCGGCGTCGCCGACACCCACGTCCACGCCGACCACGTCAGCGGTCTGCGGGAAGTCGCCGACGCGACCGGCGCAGAACGGTACCTCCCGAAAGGTGCGGCCGGACGGGGCCTGGCGTTCGACGCCACGCTCCTCTCCGACGGCGACGAGCTACGGGTGGGCGAGACGACCGTGGAGGCCGTGGCGCTCCCGGGCCACACGACGGAGATGACGGGCTACCTCGTCGACGGCGTTCTCCTCGCGGGCGACTCGGTGTTCGTCGACAGCGTGGCCCGACCGGACCTCGAAGACGCCGACACCGAGGCCGTCGAACGGGCCGCCCGCGCTCTCCACGAGACCGTCCGCACCATCGCGTCGATGCCCGACGACCGGATCGTCGCGTCGAACCACGCGGGGCCGGAGACACTCACGAACGAGGACGGCACGTACACAGCACGCGTGGGCGACCTCCGCGAGTCGCTCGCGGCCTTCTCGATGGACGAGGCCGAGTTCGTCGCGTACGTGACCGATGACCTGCCGCCGCAGCCGAACGAGTACCAGCGAATCATCGCGGCCAACCTCGGGCGGGAAGCGGTAGACGACGAGGAGGCGTTCGGCCTCGAACTCGGGCCGAACAACTGTGCCGCCGGCTGATGCAGGTCAGGACGGTGTCGTGGCGTCTTTTACTCGGATCTCCCGCTCGCCGACGACGTGTCCGCGGAGTTTCAGCGGTATCGACTCCGGCTCGTCGGTCGTGTACGCGGTATCGATGTCGGTCGAGAGGGTCGCCGTCTCGCCGGCGTCGACCTCGCGTTCGAGGACGTGTGACTCGTCGTCGTCCGCGACGAGCTTCGTCGGCCAGTACAGCGCCGCGAGGAAGCGGCCGGGGGTGTCAGAGACGTTCGTCACCGTCAGCGACACCGGCAGCGGTTCGCCCTGCGAAACGGACGACGGGACCGAGAGCGAGTCGAGTTCGAACCGGGCAGCCGGCGCGGCGAGTCGGTCGCGTTCCCTCGACGAGAGCGGCCACTTGCGGCTCTCACCCGAGTCTCCGCCGTCGAACTGTATTCGAGGATTCGAAGTCGAGAGCGGCGACGGAACGGTGAACGCGAGCAGGGCGGGGCGGTCGGCGCCGACCTCGTTCCGGCCGACGGGCCACCCTTCGAGACCGCCGACGGCGACGTTGACGGCGCCGGCTGTCTCGGGCAGGCCGGGCGACCACGACCGGCCGTTCGCCTCGAAGGAAAACGACGAGGGCTGCAGGTCCCGGGGCGCTCGGACCGTGGCGACGACGTACTGCTCGTCCTCGCCGGTGAGGACGCCGCCCGACCCCATCACGGACTCGTAGCGGACGGCCTTGCGGACGACGGCGTCGTCGAGGCTGACGCGTTGGACGGGCGAAGAGGCGTCGGTCGGTGACCCCTCCGGCGGTTCGGGCGTCGGCGTCGTCGATGTCGATATCGATGTCGACGCCGACGTCGACTGCGGCGACCGGTCTGTCGGTCCGCTCGTCGACTGCGAGCGCCGTGTCGTACAGCCGGCCACCGCGGCGAGGCTCCCCGCGACCGCTGTGAGGAGGCGCCGTCTGGACGTGGTGGAGGGAAACGGGGACATCGTCGGAGAGGCGTCACGGCGACGTAACAGGTCTTGTGGTCGACGCGGCGCGGGTCAGTCCGCGTCGACGTGCCGTCCCGCCCCGCAAGCGTGACCACCCTCGACGCCGCGTTCCGCGGGCGTGAGGTAACACTGCGGGTCGGGCGCGAAGGGGTCGCCGTGGACCGCGAGCGCCCGCAGGCGCGAGCCCCCGCGACAGACGTTCCGGTACCGGCAGTCGGCACACCGCCCCGAGAGGTGTTCCTCGCGCTCGCGGAGCCGTCGCAGGAGCGGGTTCGACTCGTCGTCCCAGATGCGGCCGAACGATCGGTCCCGGACGTTCCCGAGCGAATAGCCCTGCCAGAACTGGGTGAGGTGGACGTTCCCCTGGTAGTCGACGTCGGCGACGCGCTCGCCCGTCGGGTCGCCGCCGTTCACTTCGAGGAAGCGACGTACCCGCTCGGCCGCCTCGCGCCCGAGGCGCTCGCGGGCGTACTCGACGAGGAAGGCGGCGTCGCAGTAGTTGCCGACGAGCAGGGTCTCTATCTCCTCGCCCGCGCGGTGGTACTCGCGGGTGAGGTCACAGACCGCTTCGACCGTCTCGCGGCGACGCTCGGGCGAGAGGTCCGCCTCCCGGATGCCGGCACCCCGCCCACCGTAGTCGAGGTGGTAGAAGCAGAAGCGGTCGAGACCGACGTCGCAGAGCAGGTCGACGACGCCCTCCAGGTCGGGGCGGTTCGCCTCCGTCACCGTGTAGCGGAGGCCCGTCTTCAACCCCGCGTCGAGACACGCCTCGATGCCCTCGACGGCGGCGTCGAACGCCCCCTCCTGCCCGCGGAACTCGTCGTTACGCTCGGGGAGGCCGTCGACGGAGACGCCGGCGTACGCGAGCCCGGCTTGCTTCAACCGCTGGGCGCGTCCTGGTGTGATGAGGGTCCCGTTCGTCGAGAGGACCGGTCGAATCCCGCGGTCGGCCGCGTGTGCGACGAGTTCCGTCAGGTCCTCTCGCACCAGTGGCTCACCGCCCGAGAAGAGCACTACGGGCACGCCGTAGTCGGCGAGGTCGTCGAGGAGTCCCTTCCCCTCCGCGGTCGTGAGTTCGCCCGGTGTCCGTCGTTTCTCGGCGTCGGCGTAACAGTGTTTGCAGGCGAGGTTACACCCCTTCGTGACGTTCCAGACGACGACGGGTCGCTGCTGTCTCTCCTCGCGGATCTGCTCGACGTCGGCTTCCGCGGCGTCGTCGTACCGGAGTCCGTCCCCCTCGGCGACGCCGCCACAGAGCAGTTTGCTCACCGAGATCATGGCGTGACCTCCGTCGACCGGTCGGTGTCACGACGTTCTGACGCCGTCTCGCCGTCGTCGTCTGTTCCCTCGTTCCCGCCGGCGCTCTCACCCAGCGTCCGGGCGGTAAAGCGCGCGACGTCGTCGGTCGGACAGAGCCAGATGGTCCGGGCGTCCCCGAACAGGGCGCCGGCGTGTTCGTGTGCCGCCTCGGCAGTCGGTGCGGTCACGCTCCCGGCGTGGGTCAGTGGCTCGGCGGAGTCAGTCCCCAAGAACACCTCCCACTCGTCGACGCCGTCGTGTCGCGGCTCGTTCACCCGCGAGCGAGCGGTCTCGCCGTCGTTCATGGGTACCCGTTCTTCCGACCTATACGAACACGTGCCGACGGTTTTCACCGCGTGAAAATCGGGAGCGAGCACTTTTCCCCGAACCGCGAAGCTGCGAGTGATGACTCGAAACCGTCTCACGTCGGTCGACGTCGACCGCCGAACCGTGCTGAAGACGCTCGGTGTCGCGGCTGCGGGTGCGCTCGCTGGGTGTTCGGGGTCGGCTCCGCAGGGTGACGCCGGGGGAAGTGGAACCAGTGGGTCCGGCGGCGGTGAGGGAGAGAGCACTCCCGACCCGACGGGGACGCCGAGCGGTGACGGCGGCGACTCGGGGTCGGACTCCGGTTCGGGGTCGGAAGCCTCGTTCGACGGCTGGTTCGAAGGCGTCGGTAACTTCGACGGCGTCGTCGACCGGACCGGCCAGTCGGAGGTGGAAGTGACCGTCGGCGCGGAGGGCAACGGCGGTAACTTCGCGTTCGCCCCGGCCGCGGTCCGGGTGGACTCGGGTACGACGGTCGTCTGGCGGTGGACCGGGAAGGGGAGTACGCACAACGTCGTCGACGAGGGTGGCTCCTTCGAGAGCGAACTCGTCGCCGAGGAGGGCCACACCTTCTCACACACGTTTGAGGAGTCGGGGACGGTGAAGTACGTCTGTACGCCCCACCGAGCGGTCGGGATGAAGGGCGCCGTCGTCGTGGAGTGAGGCGCGATGTTCGACACGTCCGAGCGCCCGCTGGTGCTCATCTGGGAGGTCACGCAGGCGTGTGACCTCGCGTGTGACCACTGCCGGGCGGACGCGAAACCCGGTCGACACCCCGACGAACTCACCACCGCAGAGGGGCGGGCGCTCCTCGACGAGGCGCGCGAGTTCGGCAAGGGACAACTGGTCGTCCTCTCCGGCGGCGACCCGCTGAAGCGCCCCGACCTCGTCGACCTGGTCGACTACGGCACCGACCAGGGCCTCCGGATGTCGCTCACGCCGAGCGGGACGGCCTCGCTGACTCGCGAGCGAGTCGAGGCGCTGGCCGACGCGGGCCTGTCGCGGATGGCACTCAGCATCGACGGTGCGACCCCCGAGGCGCACGACGGCTTCCGCGGCGAGGCGGGGAGCTTCGTCGACACGCTTCGCGCCGCACGCGCTGCCGACCGCGCCGGCGTCGGCCTCCAGGTAAACACGACGGTCTGTGCGGACACGGTCGAGGAACTGCCCGAAATTAGAGACCTCGTCTCGACGCTCGGTGTCGTCCGCTGGAGCGTCTTCTTCCTCGTCCCGGTCGGCCGCGGTCGACTCCTCGACCCGGTGAGTCCCGAGCGCGCCGACGCGGTGATGGCGTGGCTCCACGAGGTGCGCGAGGAGGAACGGTTCGACGTCAAGACCACCGAGGCCCCGCAGTTCAGACGCGTCGGGATGGAGCGTGCGGGTGTCGCTCCCGAGCGCGCGAGCGGGGGCCGCCCGAGCGTCCTCGCGGGCGACGGCTTCGCGTTCGTCTCGCACGTCGGCGAGGTCTACCCCTCGGGCTTCCTCCCGAAATCGGTGGGGAACGTCCGCGACGAGTCGATCGTCGACTGCTACCGCGACTCGGAGCTCTTCTCACAGCTCAGAGACCGCTCGAACCTCCGGGGGAAGTGCGGCGCCTGCGAGTACCGCGAGCAGTGCGGCGGCAGTCGGTCGCGGGCGTACGCCCACTCGGGCGACCCGTTCGGGAGCGACCCGCTGTGTCCGTACCTGCCCGAGGAGTGGGACGCCGGAGTGACCGGGGACGCGGAGCCGGCCGACTGACGCGCGGCCGTCGCCCGCTCACGGCCGCCAGCGACACGATGCGTCAGTGGGCACCGCGGCGCGTCAGTAGGTACCACGGCGCGTCAGTAGACGAGATACAGCATCGCGTATACGACGTTGCCGAGGACGAACGAGACGAGCCACAGCGCCGCGGCGATCCGGCCGAACCGCGCGTGGTCCGTCCGCCGGAGCTCGGCGACCGAGCGGGTAAGCGCGAGGAGGGCGACGTAGTAGAGGAGGGGCAGACAGACGATGGCGAGGACGATGTGAACCGCGAGCGTCGGGAGGTAGACGAACCGGTACACCGTGTCGGGGCCGGGGAACGGGGCAGGACCCTGGACGCTCACCTTGTAGAGGTACAGCACGAGGAACGCGACGAACAGCGCGAGCGATGCGAGCATGAACGCGCGGTGGCGTCGCCAGTTGCCCGCGCGGATGGCGCGGACGCCGAGGAAGATGGTGGCGATGGCGGCGGTGCTGATGACGGCGTTGACGTGCGGGATGGCGGCGAAGACCGCGTCGGGTGCCCGCGGCAGGACCGTCCGCGGGACGGCACCGAGCGCCGCGCCGAAGACGAGCGCGAGCGAGACGACGGTGAGCAGCGCGGTGAGTTCGCGGACGTGACCGCGTGCACGGGCACGGAGTTCCATGTCCGAAGCCAAGGAAGGAGCGGAAAAAACGGTTTGGACTTCGTCTCCCGCCCGTCCTCGACGTGAGAACGCCCGACATCCCGCCCCCGAAAGGAAAGTCATTTAATCGGGGGCGGGATACGAAGTGTTGCACACGCCACTGCGAGCGTGGGTAGCCAAGCCAGGCCAACGGCGCAGCGTTGAGGGCGCTGTCCCATAGGGGTCCG
>JBEPYA010000183.1:0-8642 GCA_041641615.1 Salinigranum sp.
GGGGAGAGCGTATTGAACACATTCTCTCCCCACGCGGTCTACACCGATAACTTCGCCAATAGAGTGCTGTCTCTTGATTTGACGTCTTAACCGAACACGGATGGTGTCTACATCGAGAACTATCTCGATTGGCTGTGGTAAGTGTTAACATATGGAGGAGCGAATATCTCAAACGTGTCGTTCGGCTGTAATATGTTGGACGTCACGGGAGTACCTACGATGCCGAAATACCTCACCCTGGGGACGTTAACCCAACAGGGCTATGATAGCATGGAAGATGGGCCCGAAACAGTAGAACAGTTCATCGACAAAATCAATTCCATGGGTGGTCATTTCGACGGCGACGACTTCTACGTCTTGAGTGGAGAATACGATTGGGCAGCGGTTGTTGAATTCCCGACCGAGGAAGCGGCCGCTCAGGTCGCTGATATCTACGCACGAACAGGGAGGGGCCGCATGCATCCACAAGTAATCGTTGCTCAGGGCCCCGATAATTACAAGGAGTACGTGGAAGCCTTGAGCAGGTAGGCCCCGTCTCATATTCTACTCTATTGTCGTATTCTCGGTGGCGAGGGTAACGAGTGGACATAGAGACAACCGCACCCGCTGAACCCACTCTCTATATCTCGCACGGTGTTTCTGACAGACTCCGGGGAGATTTCAGCGGACGTGCTGAATACAGAGCGCGAATTCAGCAACGTTCCGAGTGGTTGAGTGTACCGTCAGAGACTCCAATGGGACCTGAGCGTGACCGTTCGATCTTACTCCGCGCCGCGAATGACGTGGCTGTATTTCAGCACCGCCACGAAAGTTGCCCCGCCTACAGCATTGCCGACCGTGGCCAGTATTTGGAATGCCAGATAGTCACTCACCGATACAGCGGAGGTCGTAAAGAGGCCGAAAAGAACCTCCACGTTTCCGGCGATAGAGTGAGGGAGATGGAGGAGGCCGATGGTTGCGGCCACGATCCAGATGATGAATATGCGGCTCAGTGTTTCCTGGGCTGCAGTGATCAGCCAGGCCATCAGTCCCATCAGCCACCCGGCGAAGATACCGGCGACGAACAACCAGGAGAGGTCGTGGCTGACGAGTTTATCGGCGATCGTTCCGAACGCCTCCGGCGAAACAACGCCGAGGCCCGGCATGAGTAACACCGCTAAGAGCGTGAAGATAGCTCCGCCGACGAGATTTCCCACATAGACGAGACCCCACAGCCGACCCAACTGGCCGATGGAGGCCTGGCGGTCGAGCACCGGAATGACAGCGAGGGTAGTATGTTCGGTGAACAATTCTGACCGGCCCAGGATGACGAACATGAACCCGACGGCATAGGCAGTGGCTATAAGAAGTTCCGTCACGAGATCCCCGTAGGATCCTTCCGATAACGTCAGTATGACTGCCATGAGAAGTGGCCCGAAGCCAATGTCGAGACCGGCCGAGAACCCGGAGAGCAACAACCCCGACCGCTCTCGCTCCATCTCGTGCAACCCGCTCTGGATCAGCGAATCTAGCACCACCGCTGAAGGCATCTGTTCCATCTGAGCCAACGTCTCATCGTCGCCGGCTCCGAGACGGTCTTGCTCTGCCATCGGTCTCCCGGTTACGTCTTCATGTTGATAAGGCTGGCCGAAGACGAGTACGAGTAATACTCTGGTGAACTGACCCTCTGTATCGGTTACGCCTGAACGACGTTTGAGAAGTCCCTGCCAGTGATGGACTCGACGTAGTGCATCAGCCGCTGCGGTCCTCGGGATACGGGCGTATTTCTGTGCAGTCGCCAAGTCGCTTCACCCCATCAGAGCTTGGAGCGGCACCGGAGCGACCCCCTTGTAAGTTCTCACTGTCTAAGAGGTCGGACTCGTAGAACGGTGTGGTGGTGAGAAAACTTATACGATACCACAAGCATACCATAGCGTGGGGGGAGAGGAGTGTCTTTCTTCTTTCCACACTCATCACGATGCAGGCTCGATGCAAGAACTGCGGACAGAGACAGGGCCTCTCGGTGTTCGTCCCGAACCCCACCTGTGAACACTGCGACGGGACGAGCTTCGAGCCCGTCGAGGAGAGCGACTGACACGCTGGTTCAGCCCCGAACTGCCGGACGGCCTCCGGCCGGACCAGAGACGGTGGCTCCGTAGAGACCTGTAAACGATCCGAATTTTCACCGCAGCTTCTCGTGCGGGTCGAACCGAGCAGCCAGAGGAGAACGGACCGTTCCCGGCCAAACAGGGGGCCGCCCTAGGGGAGAGGAGTGATCGAGTAGTTGACGGCCCATCGATACGTTTGGACCCTGACGCGCTTAAGGTTTTTTTCTGACATCTCGATACAGTAATTCTATTCGCACATTGTACGAAGGTGAACGGTCCGAATCTCCACGCAGAACTCGTTCGAGCAAGCGGAAACGCGGCGTGGCTCACGCCGGCCTCGCTCGCGAGAGACGCGGCCCGGCGGGACGGTGCTCGAACCGGCCACGTATCGCTCGGCTCCGGAGCGGTGCGTCCGCTCTCCGTGACCGCAGCGAGCGAGGACCATCCGTTCACGCCGTGCCGTACGGTTCGTCGAGGTCGACCGGATCGTCGCCCTCTCCATCCGTCTCAGCGGTCGACGGGGTGAAACGGGGCGGGTTTCGGGCCGTGAGAGGGTCGTTCTGCTGTCGGGTGATCCACGCCTCGTGGCAGTCCCGACAGTAGTTTCCCTTGTACGTGTTCGTGAACTGGTAGCGGGTTCCGCAGTCGATGCAGACGCACCCGCTGATCACGTGCCAACTGATGCGCCGGGTGTGACGTGCTACCACAGCTCAATGAGGAGACGCACATACATAAGTATATCAGCACTAAAAATCGAGGTGATAATAAGTAACACGATGTCGAGTATGCGAGCGTCCCTAACTGCCGGCATCGCGGTCTACAACGCCGGTGAATACCACGCGGCCCACGACGCCTGGGAGGCGACGTGGCTCGAACTCGAGACGGGGACGGACGACGAGCGGTTCCTCCACGGTCTCATCCAGTTCACCGCCGTCGTCTACCACGGGCGGCGACGGAACTGGAGCGGGGCGCGAAAGCTCGCCCGGTCGGCGGGTGGGTATCTCGACGGGTTAACAGCCGACTACCGCGGGGTGGATCTCACGGCGGTCCGGACGTACCTCGCCCGAATCGCGGCCGACCCCGAGTACGCCGAGCGCGCACGGCCGCCGGCGCTCCGCCACGAGGGAAGAGAACGGACCCCCGCAGACCTCTCGCTCGACGCCCTCGCGATCGCGGCGGACGTCGTCGCCGAAGAACACGTGTTCGACGACGACGTCGTCGAAGCCGCAGTCGAGTACGCCCGCGAGGAGGAAGGGACCGCTCGGTCGCGGTTCAGGGCGCTCGTCGCCGATTTCGTCCACGAGTCGGAGCGGCGGACGCTCGTCTACAGCCGACTCCGCGATCACGTCCAGCGGCGTCGACGAGAGGAGACGGACGTCGAGGGGTTGTTCGAGTGACCGCGAACTCTGGGTGCGGCCGACGGAACAGAGTCCCCCGCCCGTCGTGCCGGACGTCGCTGGGTCGTCGGTCCCTGCGACGGGCGGGCGGTGCCGGGAGGTCGCTGGCCGTTCCCATCGGTTCCGCGACGGTAGGCGCCGACCGGTCCCGTGAGAGATCTTCTACGTGACAGCCGCATAGCTCCTACATTTTCAGACAGATCCGCCAGAACATCCGATATCGATGAGATAAGTACATATTCTCCCATAGAGTGTTTGACATCATGGGACGAGTTGAGTTGCTAACGGTCTTTGGATTCGTATTGGTCGTCGGTATCGTCGTGGCGCAGGCAGGTGGGGGAGCAGGTCTGAACAGTCTGTTCCAGCTGCTTCAAGCGATCCTCGAATTCCTCAGCGAGTTCGCCTCCCTCTTCGACGGGTTGGTCGGTGGCGAACTCCTGTCCGAATAGAGAAGCCACGTCTCAGGTTTCGGCCGGCTGGACGCCCAGTCCGCGACTGGGGCGTTCAGGCGGATGACACGGGATCGAGACCCCCGACGGGGGAGTGTCCGGTTCCATCGGGTGATTCGCAGGGAGCAGCGAGCAGTCGGGGACGACGACGGGAAGCGACCGACGTGGTGTCACTCCGCGACGTTCTCTTTCGGCGTGCCGTCGGCGTGATAGTCCGCGGAGTTGTCCTGCGGGTCGTAGCCTAACGTCTCTCTCGCACGGTCGATGGAGTAGTACTTGCGGTCGTTGTCGGAGATGCCGTAGACGACCTCGTACTCGTAGTCGGCCTGCAGACAGCGGTCGAACAGGTGCGCACAGTCGCGGTAGGAGAGCCACATCGCCTGGCCGCGCTCGTAGTTTCGCGGCGGGTGACCGCGGGTGAGATTACCGATGCGGACGCAGACGACGCTCATACCCGACTCGTCGTGGTAGTAGCGGCCGAGCGTCTCGCCGGCAGCCTTCGAGACGCCGTACAGGTTCCCGGGACGAGGGAGCTCGGAGCCGTCGAGGCGGAACTGGTCCTCGGTCCGGTACATCTGTGGGGTGCGGTCTTCCGTCTCGTACGCGCCCACAGCGTGGTTCGAGGAGGCGAACGCGAACTTCTCGACGCCGGCGGCGGCCGCTTCCTCGAGCATCGTCTGCGTCCCGTCGATGTTGTTCCGGAGAACGGAATCCCACGGGGCTTCGGGGCGTGGGTCACCCGCGAGATGGACGACCGCACCGGCGCCGTCGATCGCGTTCCGGACGGCGTAGTCGTCGGTGACGTCGGCGACGAACACGTCGGCGTCCGACACCGTTTCGGGGATCTTGTCGCTCGACAGGGGTTCGCGGTCGAGAAGTCGCCAGTGGTAGCGGTCGCCGAGGTGGCCGAGAACGGCCTGCCCGACACGACCGCCCGCCCCCGTCAAGAGAACCGGCTTGTCCATTCGAGTTGTCGTTGCGTATGGGGGGCGTAAGTAAGGTGCGGTTCGAACGGGGTGGACGCGTGGCGTGCCGAATCCGACGGATCCGTGCACTCATTGGGCGCGGGCGCGCAGTACCCGTATGGCTACCGACGCGGAACAGGCGTGTTTCGAGGCCGGAATCAAGTTCGGGTCGCTCTACCACCAGTTCGCCGGGACGCCCGTCTCCCCCCGCAGCGTCGAGAGCCTCGAACGGGCGATGGAGGAAGCGATCGAGAACCAGCCGTACTGCGTCTCCGTCTCGGTCGACATCCACGAGGAGCGGGTCGCTGCCGCCATCGACCACGAGAACGGCTACACCGAACTCACGGGGGGGCTGATGGACGTCGAGATGCGCGTCGAATACGAGGGACGGGTGGTCCGGACCCGGATGGAAATGGAGGAGGGCTACCCGTTGATGAAGCTCGTCTCGGTCGAGTGACCGCAGGGGGCGTAGACTGTCGATACCGGCGTGCTCGCGGCGCTGTTCACTTTCACTTCGCGGCAGGCGTTTAACTCAAACGGGGTCGAACGATGGGCTATGAGTAGCCAGGCCCAGCTCGGTGACGACGACCTGTTCGGCGAGGCCGCAGCGGAGATGCGTGAAGACGTCGAAGAGCACCTCGACGCGGCCCGCGCGGAACTCCCCGCCCCGGACGACGTCTGGGAGACGGACGCGGACAACGTGCTCGGCGTCCTCAACGGATTGAAGTCCTCGCTCGACGTCGGCAACGCCGCCGAGGAACTGCGGCAGGCGAAGAAGTGGTACGTCATCGGCTCCCGCGCCGAGGCGTTCGACGATGCGGAGGATCTGGAAGAGGAGATCGAGCAGCTGGAGGAGCTGATCGAGACGGTCACCGAGGCGCGCGAGCAGGTCGGCGAACTGACCGGGGTAATGCCGCAGTTGCGCGGTGCCCTGCAAGAGGCGGCTGACGTCGAAGAAGAGGAAGAAGAGGAAGAAGAGGAAGAAGAGGAAGAAGAGTAACCGAGCCGCGTCGGCGCGTGCGGCCCGGTCAACTGCGAGGTCGGCGCTACACCGACAGACCGGGTGGAACGCTCGTCGCCTCTCCCTTCTCGGTCGACCGTTCACGGCGGAGCCGAGTACCGATCAGTCGTCGTCGACCTCCACACGAGCGCCCCGTCCCCGTGCGCGTTCGACGAACTCCTCGGGGAGGTCGTCGATCTCCCCGGCCTGCACACCCCAGAGGTGCGCGTATAGCCCGTTTTCGTCGAGGAGTTCCTCGTGGGTACCGCGTTCGACGACTCGGCCGTCCTCGACCACGACGATCTGGTCGGCGTCCTTGATCGTCGAGAGGCGGTGGGCGATGGCGAACGTCGTTCGGTCCTCGGTCAATCTGTCGAGCGACCGTTGGATGAGCATCTCCGTCTCCGTGTCCACGTCGGAGGTGGCCTCGTCCAGCACGAGGACGTCCGGGTCGCGGAGGACAGCCCGGGCGATAGCGACCCGCTGGCGCTGTCCGCCCGAGAGTTTGACGCCGCGTTCGCCCACCATCGTGTCGTACTCTTCAGGTAAGTTCCGGATGAACTCGTGCGCCTCGGCCGCCTTCGCGGCAGCGACGATCTCCTCGTCGCTCGCGTCGAAGCTGCCGTAGGCGATGTTCTCCTTCACGGTGCCGTGAAAGAGGAACGTCTCCTGGCTGACGTAGCCCATCGCTCGTCGGAGGCTCGACACCGAGACGTCGCGGACGTCCTGGCCGTCGATCTCGATGGAGCCCTCGTCGACGTCGTACAGTCTGAGGAGGAGCCGGAGGAGTGTCGACTTCCCCGCGCCGGTCGGGCCAACGAGCGCGACGGTGTCGCCGCCCTCGACGGTGAAAGAGACGTCCTCGACGACGCGTTCCTCGCTCGTCTCGTAGCCGAACGAGACGCCATCGTACTCGACTCTTCCCTCAGAGACGACGAGGTCGGGCGCGTCCTCCCGCTCGGGAATGCGGGCGGGTTCGTCCATGAGACCGAAGACGCGCTCGGCGCTGGCGTACGCGCGCTGATACATATTGATTATCTGTCCGAACTGCGCGAGCGGCCAGACGAACCGCTGAGTGAAGAGCACGAAGACGACGAAGTCACCGGGCGAGAGCGTCCCCGTGAATATCCACGGCCCCTCGCCCTGGAAGACCCAGAGTCCCCCGACGGTGAAGGTGAGGAGGAAGCCGATTCCGGCAAGGACCCGAAGCGCGGGGAAGAAGACGATACGCGTCTCGATGGCGTCCCAGTTGGCGTCGTAGTAGTCGAGCGAGACGCTTTCGACCCGGTCGGACTCGTACGACTCGGTGTTGGCGGCCTTGATGACCGAGATGCCCCCGAGGTTGTTCTCCAGACGGGAGTTCACCTTGCCGACGGCGGAGCGGACGGCGGCGTACTTCGGCTGGATGGTCTTGATGAAGTAGTACGTGAAGAGGGCGATGAGTGGCACGGGCAAGAGTGCGACGACGGCGAGTTGCGCGTTGAGCCAGAACAGCACGCCGGCGATGCCGAGGACCATGATGCCCAGTCGAAAGGCGGAGTTCATCCCGTCGTTGAGGAAGCTCTCCAGCCGATTGACGTCGTTCGAGAGGATGGACATCATCTCGCCGGTCTGCTTGTCGGCGAAGAAGGTCATGTTCAACCGCTGCATCGACTCGTAGGTGTCGACCCGGACCGCGTGCTGGACGTGCTGGGCGAAGCGGTTCCAGCCCCAGTTGCGGACGTAGTGCAGACCGGCACCGCCGAAGAAGGCGAGGCCGACGAGGCCGATGGTCAACCAGAACTGCGCTTCGTCGCCAGCGGGCAGCCACGCCGCGGGAACGAGCGGCAGGTCGTACGGCTTGTTGTCGGAGAAGATCGCATCGATAGCAACGCCGAGAAGCAGTGGAGGCAGGAGGTCGAGGAGGCGGGCGCCGACGCTGGCGCTGAGACCGAGCGTGAACGAACCCGCCCGCTCGCGCCCGTACGTGAGGAACAGGCGACGCATCGGGTTCTGCACGTTGTTTCGCTGTTCCTCGAACGGGTCGTCGTCGTCGAGGCCGACGTCCATTACCGCCCGTCAGAGGTCCGCGAGTAAAAGGGTTTCAGCGCCGGGATGAGAATCAGACCACGCGCGACTCGACCGTCGGGTCGACCCCCGCCTCGTCGAGGTCCTGGCGGACCCGCTTCCGCAGCGGGTCGGGGACGGTCTCGCGGCCGACGGGCACCGCCACCTCGCCGTCGCCCTTCACCTTCCAGTAGAGGACGCAGTCGGAGGGAGCGTAGTACTCGACGCTGTAGTGGTCGCCCGCGCCACGGTAGTGGACCCGCGCCGCGAACCCCTCGGCGTGCCACCCATCCTGCGTGCCGAGGGCATCGACGACGTCCGTTCCCGCGTCGGCGTCGGTCGACGCCCTCGCGTCCGTCTCGGGACTCGCGTTCGGGTCGGAGTCGACGTCGGTCATGACACCCCCGGCTACAACCCCCAGCACCAGAGGGTTTCGGTTGGGTGTGCCGGAATCGAGAGAGTCACCCGACCAAGTCGGGGACGATGACGCGGTCGCCCGCGTCGAGTCCGGTCTCGTTCGCGGTCCCTCGCGGGAGTTCGAGTACGTATCGGCCGGTGCCCCGGTACCGGGTGAGTTCGGCGTTGCTCGTCCCCTCGGGGGGGACCGGCGCGTGGTGGACGGTCGTGACCGTGCCGTCGGGGGCGATGAAGACGATATCGAGCGGGAACGACATGTAGCGCATCACGTAGGCGTACTG
>JBEPYA010000184.1:0-8623 GCA_041641615.1 Salinigranum sp.
ACGTACCACAGCATCGACATCATGCCGACGACGCCGCCGACGCGGAGGCGACCGACCTGGTCGGCGCTGTCCCGCTCGCGCTCGCCATCGACGTCCCGGGCGCGGTAGCCGAGGCCGTCGACTCGGTCGATCAGGTCGTCAGTGTCCACTCCCGACCCGTGCGTCACCTTCACCAGCCCCGAGGCGTAGCTGGCGTCGGCGTCGGACACGCCGTCGCCCCGGAGCCGCGACTCGACGAACGCCTCGCAGGTGGCACAGTGCATGCCCTCCACCGCGAGGTACGACTCGACGGCGTCCGCCGACGGCCGCTCGTGTTCGTCGCCGTCGTCCTCGTCGACCTCGTCGTCGAGGGCCGCCGCCACCTCGTCGGCGTCGAGGTCGGTCGCCGCGGCGTCGTCGAGCGTCCGGGCGACGACGAGACAGCCCCGACAGCAGAACGTTCCCTCGACGTCCGATCCGGTGACTGGTGGGTCGGGCGTCGGCAGGTCACAGAGGGTACAGCGATCCGTCATGGGTCACCCGAGCGGCTGGTAGACGGGGTAGAGGATGGGACAGGGGAGGAGGACGTGGACCCTCCCGAGCCCGACGATGCGCGGCCCGCCCACCCAGCGGTCGACCCGGGCAGTCAGCGCCGCCGACACGCGGGAGAAGACACCGGCGAGGCTCGTACCGGGCGCGACCACCGAGGGTCACCCCTGTGACGGACGGACGGTGTCCTCCGAGGGCGAGAACATCAAGAAGAGCGCGAGGCCGATGATGAGGACGCTCACCAGTGACAGCGCGACGACGAGGGTGTCGTTGAGGAGAATGAACACGGCCACGGGCAACAGCGCGAGCAGTGCGAGCACGACGGCGGTGCGAAGGTCCCAGTTCGTCGGGAGGCTCATACCCGTCGGTAACCCGCCACGAGCTAATAAAAGCCGCTCCGGTTCTCAGCAGTCGGGAGCATCCCGGCGGGATTCCACCGACGGCAGCCCGTTTAAGCTCTTTGTCGGTTGTAGGGAGTTGGTAACCCCCGAAACACTTTACGGGGTTGTCCGTGCACTGCACGGCTATGGCACAGAACGCTGTCGGTGTGTGGAGACCGTTCCTTCGGGGAGGTGGCACGTCATGAGTGGACAGACGCGCCGTGACGTGCTCCGTGGGGGCGTGGCCGCGGGTGCTACGGCGCTCGGGGCCGGTGCAGCGTCGACCTCTGCGGCCGCACAGGGGAGCGACTACGGCGGCTGGCTCTCCGACGTCGACAACTACGACGGGACGACGGAGGACCTCACGGGCCAGGAGTCGGTCGAGATAGAGGTCGGCGCACAGGGCAACGGCGGGACGTTCGCGTTCGCGCCGCCCGCGGTACGGGTGAGTCCGGGGACGACGGTGACGTTCAACTGGACGTCGAACACGCACAACGTCCTCCTCGAAGAGCAGCCCGAGGAGTCGAGCTGGGAAGGGCACGCGCCCATCGAGAACACGGGCTTCACGCTCGAACACACGTTCGAGGTCGAAGGCGTCTACAAGTACTACTGCGAGCCGCACCTCTCGCTCGGGATGAAGGGCGTCGTCGTCGTCGAAGAGAGCGCCGACGGCCCCGTGGTCGAAGCCGAGTACGGCGACTGGTTCTCCGACGTCGACAACTTCGACGGGACGACGGAGAACCTCACGGGGCAGGACGCCGTCGAGGTCGAGGTCGGCGCACAGGGCAACGGCGGGACGTTCGCGTTCGCCCCGCCCGCGGTGCGGGTGAGTCCGGGGACGACGGTGATGTTCAACTGGACGTCGAACACCCACAACGTCCTCGTCGAGCAACAGCCCGACGGCGGGGGCTGGGAGGGGTACTCGCCCATCGAGAACACGGGTTTCACGTACGAGCACACGTTCGAGACGCCCGGCGTCTACACCTACTACTGCGAGCCGCATCTCTCGCTCGGGATGAAGGGCGCTGTCGTCGTCGGTGCCGCCCCGGGCGGCGGCGCGGCGGGCGAGGGTGAAGCTTCGGCGGGCGCTATTCGGCTGTTGCAAATCACGCAGGGTATCCTCAGCGTGGTCTTCCTCGCCATCCTCGGCGTGGTCGCGTACGTCGCTATCAACCAGAACCGGTATCCGGCGGCCGAACCCGACGTTCCCGACCGCGAACCGGTCGCGGAGGCGGCGTTCGAGGAGCCACAGGTCGAACTCGAACACGAGGACTTCGACCCCGTCGGGACGTTCACGGTCATCCTGGGGTACTTCGTCATCCTCGTCCTGATGTGGGTGTTCATGTACTTCGTGGAGTTCCTCGGCAACGGTCCAACGGTGGTGGGATAAGATGGAGATACACCGATTCGAGAAGCTCTGGGTCGCACTGTCGCTGCTGCTCATCGTCGGTTTCATCGGCACCGTCACGTACGGCGCCGTCGGGGCCGGTGTGAAGATGGTCGACGAGAGCGGCGGGACGGTCGACCCCAACGCGCTGAACGACCATCCGCGCTTCGGCGAGCCCGGGACCTATCAGACCGGCGAGAACGAGTACGACGTGTACGTCGTCTCCCGACAGTTCCTCTTCGAGCCCGGGACGAACGAACCCATCCGCGTGCCCGCGGGGTCGACGGTGCGGTTCCACATCACGTCGAGCGACGTCGTCCACGGCTTCGAGGTCGCCGGGACGAACATCAACACGATGGTGATTCCGGGACAGGTGACCCAGATCACCGTCCGGTTCGAAGAGCCGAGAAGCTACGGGGTCATCTGCCACGAGTACTGCGGGGCGGCCCACCACACGATGGAGGGACAGATCCAGGTCGTCCCGCCGTCGGACTTCTCCAGCAGTGACCTGCAGAACCCGGACGCGTTCGCCGACGAGAACGCCCCAGTGAACGACGCGGACTCCGAGGAGGAAGACGAATAATGGCTTTCGCAGACGAGTACAAAGAGACGGCGGGTGAAGCGATTCCGATAGACAGAGAGGCGTTCGTCGACCAGTACCCCCACGACGCGTTCATCGTCCGGTTGAACCTCGCGGTGGCGTTCGGCGCGCTCGGCGTCGGGGGCCTGTTCGGCCTCATCCAGGGGCTCCACCGGACGGGCATCTACCGTGGGTTCGTCTCCTCGGCGGACTACTACACCCTGCTGACCGGCCACGGCGTCCTGCTCGCGCTGGTGTTCACGACCTTCTTCATCACCGGTATCTTCTCGTGGGCGGTCGTCGCGAGCCTCGACGAGAAACTGAGCGAGCGGCTGTCGAAGCTGTGGTTCGGCACGATGTTCGTCGGCACGCTCCTGGCCGGGTTCGCCATCATCGGTGGGTTGACCGGCGGGCCGGTGAGCGCCGACGTCCTCTTCACGTTCTACGCGCCGATGGCTGCGTCCCCGATCTTCTACCTCGGTGCGGCGCTGCTCATCGTCGGTTCGTGGATCGCCGGCGTCGACTGGTTCCTCGCCTACCGCAGGTGGCGCGCGGAACACCCCGACGAGCGCATCCCGCTCCGGACGTTCATGGTGCTGTCCACGATGCTCATGTGGTACATCTCCACCCTGGGGGTGGCCATCGAGGTCGTCGTCTTCCTCCTGCCGTGGTCGCTCGGGCTCATCCCCGCCGTCGACCCCCTCCTGACGAGAACGCTGTTCTGGTACTTCGGCCACCCGGTCGTGTACTTCTGGCTGATGCCCGCGTACCTGGTGTGGTACACCATCCTCCCCAAACTCTCGGGCGGACGGCTGTTCTCCGACCCGCTCGCGCGGGTGGTGTTCATCCTCTTCGTCATCCTCTCGACGCCGGTCGGCTTCCACCACCAGTACGTCGACCCTGGCATCGCCGAGGGCTTCAAGTTCATCGCGATGACGAACACGATGTTCCTCTTGCTTCCCTCGTTGCTGACCGCGTTCACCGTCGTCGCCTCCATGGAACACGGCGCGAGACAGCGCGGGGGCACCGGCCGACTGGGCTGGCTCCGCGCACTTCCGTGGGACAACCCCGCGTTTTCGGGGTGTGCGCTCGCGGGGCTGATGTTCGCCGCCGGCGGCTTCTCCGGGATGATCAACGCCGGGATGAACATCAACTACCTCATCCACAACACGCTGTGGGTGCCCGGCCACTTCCACCTCACCGTGGGGACGGCCGCGGCGCTGACGTTCATGGCCATCACCTACTGGCTCCTCCCACAGGTCACGGGCAAGAACCTCAAGCTGAAGACCGTCGCGATGATCCAGCCGTTCACCTGGTTCGTCGGCATGACGCTCATGTCGAACGCGATGCACCGCGCGGGCCTCGCGGGCGTCCCTCGACGCACCGCCGAGCCGCAGTACGCGAACGTCAAGTTCGAGAACGTCATCGGCGGCATCGCCGAGATGCGCCTGCAGATCGCCATCGGCGGGATCATCCTCTTCATCGCGCTCCTAATGTTCCTCGCCGTCGTCGTCGCGACGTGGTTCGGCGAGCGGAGCGCGAAGCTGGAGGTCAACAGCGAGCTCCCGAAGCCGCTGTCGGGGCCCGAACACAGCCCCGTCGTCCTCGACGACCTGCGCATCTGGGCGCTCATCGCCATCGTCCTCGTCGCCATCGCCTACGGCCCGCCGCTGTGGTCGATGGTCGCCGACGGCCTCTTCGCGCCCGGAAGCCCGCCGATACCGGTCTGAGGCCCCCTCCCCCCGGATGCCGTAACGCACCGCTTCCGAACGACTCCCCGACTTCGCACGCGGACGTGCGGACGTGAGTTCACCCGTGTCAGACGACGTAACTACAGAGACGGCCGACGCTGACCCCGGCACCAGCGCCGACGCCGAGGAGGCCGAGGCCCACCGACGGCGGACCATCATCCGACTCCTCGTGGGGTTCGGCATCGGTATCCCCGTCCTCATCGAACTGGCGACGTTCGTCGGCCTCATCGAGCAGTCATTGCTCGGCGGCGACGACGACGACGGGAGCGGTGGTAACGAAGACGAGGGCGAAAGCGAGGCGGCAGACGGGTCGACCGACGGTGGCTCGAGGACGACGGCGACCGACGGGGCGGGCGCCGGCGTCGGCGACGAACTTCTCCCCGAGACCTCCCAGCGTGAGACGCTGACCGTCGCGTCGTTCCGCGCTGGCGACGACCGGTGGGTGCTCACGCTCGCCGCCGAGATCGAGAACACCGGGCCGGAGCCGTACACCGTCCAGTTCGCGTCGCTCGTCACCCAGGACGGCCGGCGCGTCGAGGGGTCGCATCGACCAGTGACGGTCCCGTCGGGCGAAACGGGGCAGGCCACCGGCACCTGGCAACTCCAACCTGGGAACCGACCGGACAGCGTCGTCGTTCGGACGACGGTCGGCGACGCGACCGCGACCGACCACGAGGTCGAACTCGGCCGCATCCCGCTGGAGGGAACCAGGCCGTAGCCGACCTACCGACCGTCACCGTCCGCGTCTTCGAGGCAGTCGCGCACGGGCGCAACCAGCTCGTCGGCGACGGTGTAGGGGTCGGTCTCCCGGTCGGCGACGGCCGCCGCGAACGCGTCGACACCGCCACGGGTGTCGAGTTCCCGCTCGACGAGGTCGGAGAGGTCCGACTGGACGAGTCGGCGGATCTCCTCGGCGTAGCGGGTCTGTGCCTTCTCGCGGAGGCGGCCCGACTCCTCCAAGAAGGTGCGGTGTGCCGCGAGCGCCTCGGCGAGGTCGTCGATGCCGTCGCCCGAGGTCGCGACCGTCTCGATGACCTCGGGCGTCCACGTCTCCTCGGCGCTCTCCTGCTCGCCCTGTTCACCGTTCACGACCGATGCGTCCCGTGCCTCGTCGAGACCGTGGTGACCGGTGTCGAGGTTCTTCGTCGGGTTGCTGCGGAGGTGGATCATCTCCTCCAGTTCGGCGACCGTCCGGGCGGTCCCGTCCATGTCGGCCTTGTTGACGACGAAGACGTCGCCGATCTCGAGGATGCCCGCCTTGAGCATCTGGACGTCGTCGCCCGACCCCGGCTGCACGAGGACGACCACGGAGTCGGCAGTGCGGACGATGTCGATCTCGTTCTG
The DNA here is from genome assembly GCA_041641615.1 of Salinigranum sp. Taxonomy (GTDB): domain Archaea; phylum Halobacteriota; class Halobacteria; order Halobacteriales; family Haloferacaceae; genus Salinigranum. The sequence continues at coordinate 5,971 of JBEPYA010000184.1, forward strand.
TCCCGCTCCGACCGTCTCGATGACGATGCGGTCCTTCCCGAAGGCGTCGAGCGCCGTCACCGCGTCGGAGGTGGCCGTCGAGAGGCCGCCGAGCCGGCCGCGGGCGGACATCGAGCGGAAGAACACGTCCATGTCGCCGACGTTCGACGCCATGCGGATGCGGTCGCCGAGGACAGCACCTCCCGTGTACGGAGAGGAGGGGTCGACCGCGATGACACCGACGGTCTCCCCGCGGTCGCGGTACCGTTTCACGAGCTTGTCGACGAGCGTCGACTTCCCCGCGCCGGGGCTGCCGGTGATGCCGATGACCTCGGCGTTGCCGGCGTGTTCGTGCAGCGCCGAGACGATGTCGCGGTAGCCCGGCGAGCGGTTCTCGATCTTCGTGATCGTGCGGGCGAGCGCGCGGTGTGAGCCGCCGAGGAGGTCCTCGACGAGGTCGAGTTCGGCCCGGCTCATCGTTATCGCTCGGGGGCGTTCTCGCGGACGAAGTCGATGGTCTCTTGCATCGGCGTGCCCGGGCCGAACACCTCGGCGACGCCCATCTCCTTTAGCTTCTCGCGGTCCTCGTCGGGGACGATACCGCCCACGAGGATGAGCGTGTCCTCGAACGCGTCGTACTCCTTCAGGCCGTCGACGATCTTCGGAATGAGTGTGTTGTGCGCCCCCGAGAGGATGGAGATGCCGATGACGTCGACGTCCTCCTGGACGGCGGCCTGGACGATCTCGGCCGGCGCGCGGTGGAGTCCGGAGTAGATGACCTCGAACCCGGCGTCGCGGAACGCCCGTGCGATGACGTGTGCGCCGCGGTCGTGGCCGTCGAGACCGACCTTGGCGATGAGACACCGGACCGTCCGTTGCTCTGCGTCTGCGCTCATACCTGCCCCTTTGCTTGCGGGTCGTTTGACTCTAACGACTCTCACGGACGACCGTGAGAGACGGTGCGAGCGGCGCAGTCTTTTCAACAGCGCCGGTGTGGTGGGGGTCGAAACCGATGGCACGTCCGCGTCCACGACGGGGACCGGAGAACGGTGTCGTCGACCGGGTACTCGCGTTCGTCATCGATGCGGTCCCGCTCGCGGTCGCGTCGGCCTCGTCGGCGCGAGTCGCGGGGTCGTCGTCGGACCGACAACGGCGGGTCGGGAACCTCGTCGGCGACAGCGTCGGGGTCGAAGTGGCCCGAGTCGACGGTTTCGGTCAGACGTGTTCGTCGAGGAACTCCACGATCGCGCGGTAGGCCTCGATTCGATTCTCGAGCTTCGAGAAGCCGTGACCCTCGTCCTCGAAGACGAGTTCGCGGACGGGAACGCCCTGCTCGCGCGCCTCCTCGACGATCTGGTGGGCCTCACTCACCGGGACGCGCGGGTCGTTCTCGCCGTGGAGGACGAACAGCGGGGCCGCGATGTCGGCGATGTTGTTGATCGGCGAGATGGACTGGAGGAACTCGCGGTCATCCTCCAGGGAGCCGTACTCCGCCTCTCTCAGTTTTCGACGCCAGTCGCCCGTGTTCTCGAGGAACGTGACGAAGTTGGCGATGCCGACGATGTCGATGCCGGCGGCCCACCGGTCGGGGTACTCGGTGAGCGCGGCGAGCACCATGAACCCGCCGTAGGAGCCTCCGAGCGCGACGACCCGGTCGGGGTCGACGGCGGGGTGGTCACAGAGCCAGTCGACGGCGGCGTCGATGTCTCGGACCGAGTCCATCCGCTTCTCGACGTCGTCGAGGTGGCCGTACGCCTTACCGTACCCCGACGACCCGCGGACGTTCGGCTCGAAGACGGCGTAGCCGTGGTTGATGAAGTACTGTTTGGTCGCCGAGAAGGAGGGACGGCGCTGGGACTCGGGGCCGCCGTGGATGTCGACGATGACCGGGACCTCTCCCTCGACGTCGGGCACCGAGAAGTACGCGGGGATCTCCCGCCCGTCGAACGTCGGGTAGTGGACGAGTTCGGGCGCGACGAACGTGTCGCGGGGGATGCCCGCCGTCGCCGCCCTCGTCCACCGCTCCGTCTCACCCGTCTTGACGTCGACGACGTGGACGTTCGTGTTGTCCGCGGCCGCCGACGCCGACAGGGCGAACCGGTCGCCGTCGTCGTCGAAGCTCACGCCGCCGGCGGTCCCGCGGGGGAGGTCGGGCGTCGAGAGCGGGTCGACTCGATCGGATGCGGTGAGTTCGCCCACGGTGAGCTCGGTGTAGCCGTCGACGTTGCGCGAGAAGACCAGCCGTCGGGACTCCTGGTCGACCGCGACGCCGTCGACCTCCCAGTCGCCGTCGGGCGAGTTGCGGTTCTCGGGCGTGTCGATGTCGCCCTCGACGGTGACCGGTTCGAGGTCACCCGTCGCGAGGTCGATCCGCGCGAGGTACAGCGTGTCGGCGTCGCCCGCGTCGGTGACGAGGTAGACGTTCTCGCCGTCGGGCCCCCACGAGGCGCTGCTGTTGCGGATGGTCCCCTCGTGCGGGGTGAGGAGCCGGGTCTCGCCGGTCTCGACGTCGACCACCGAGACGTCCTGGTCGACGTTCGAGTACGCCTGCGTCACCAGCAGACGGGTGTCGTCGGGCGACCAGCCGCCGAGGGTGAGCCAGCCGTCGCCCTCCGTGACGAGCCGCGCGTCGTCGCCGCGCTCGTCGCGGCCCTGCACGTACACGTCGAAGACG